>CALMRM010000020.1:13632-24302 GCA_937871605.1 uncultured Terriglobus sp.
AACAACGGCCAGCTTAAGAATCACGATGCCGGCGTTGAACTTCGCCGATTCCTGAATGCCGATCACAAGAATGACTGTGATGATCAACGCAATCAGAAAGGCAGGCAGGTTGAAGCCTATTTCTGCCCCGAAAAGATGGGGTGCGTTGAGTAAGGCGTGAGCCTGCGACGTGAGCGCGGCGGTGGGGTGCGCCATGAGGGCAGACAGTGCGTGGCTGAATGGCAGCGTTCCCGGCTTCAGGTCAGGATTCGTTTGCGCGAGCGAAGCGCGAGACACACGCTCCAACGCGGTACGCAAGCCGGTCCAATGATCGTAGGCAAGCCATAGCGGGAACTTCAGTCCGAAGATCGCCAGAAACTCAACAAAATTATTCGACCAGCCGGACGAAACCGTGCTGGCGCCCATGGCGTATTCCAGGGTTAAATCCCAGCCAATGATCCAGGCAATCAGCTCCCCGAGCGTCGCGTACGCATAGGTATAGGCAGATCCTGCGAGCGGAATCATGGCCGCAAACTCCGCGTAGCAAAGGCCCGCAAAGGCGCAGCCCAGGCCCGACAGCACAAACGCCAGCATGAGCGAAGGACCTGCCGAATGCGCCCCAATCCCAGAGAGCACAAAGATGCCCGCGCCGATGACTGCGCCGATGCCCAGCATGGTGAGCGAGACCGGTCCCAGCGTGCGCGCGAGAGAGTGCGAGCCCTCTTCGTGGGCCTCGGATAGCAGCGTCTCCATGGACTTCTTTGCGAATAACTCGGCCATGCGGGTGCGGTACTCCTTGGGTAGGCTCAGGTGGAACTATGCGTCTGCCGCAACGTGCGCCACCCTGCCCTTCCAGAGCAGGTAGACCGGAACGCCAAGCAGCACGATGCCAAGTCCAGGCCAGGTGTATTGCGGTTTGTAACGCAAGAGTACAACACAGATGAATAGAGCGAGAACAATGTACAGTGCGGGCAGGACGGGGTAGCCAAATGCGCGGTATGGCCGCTCGGCATTGGGACGCGTCCGCCGCAGCACGAAGAGGCCCACGATGGTCAGCACGTAGAACAGCAGCACGGCAAAGATTACATAATCCAGCAGCTGGCCGTAGCTGCCGGAGAGGCACAGCAGACAGGTCCACGCCCACTGCACCCACAGGCTCACCACGGGCGTGCGGCTCTTTGGGGAGAGGCGGCCCGCGGCCTTGAAGAACAGGCCATCCTGGCTCATGGCGTAGTACACACGCGCCCCCGCCAGAAGCATGCCATTCGCGCAGCCGAAGGTCGAGACGAGGATGGCCAGCGCCATGATGCGGGCACCGTAGCCCGCAAAGGCCCGCTCCATCACGGCAGTGGCAACGCGATCTTCACTGGCAAACTGGATGCCGCGCGCCACAATGCTGGTGCCCTCTGCAGAACCTTGCAGCGGCAGCACGGCCAGGTAGATGAAGTTACACGCGACATAGAGCAGCAGCACCACGCCGGTGCCCAGCGCCAGCGACAGCGGCAGGTTGCGCTTCGGATTCTGGATCTCGCCCGCGGTAAAAGTCACGTTGTTCCAGGCATCGCTGGAGAACAGCGAACCCACCTGCACCACCGCGATCACGGTTAGAAATCCGACCATGGCCGTGGGTCCGCCCACGCCCACCGTCACTGGGTGCAGCGTGTGCAGGCCCGCATTGCGCCAGAAATTGCCGTTGCTGAAGTTGGCCGCGATGGCCGATGCGTTCCGCGCCAGCAAGCCGAACGCGACGATCATAACCAGCGCGAAAATCTTAGCCGAAGTAAAGACATTCTGGATCAATGCGCCCAGCCGCACACCCAGCGAGTTGAGCACCGTGAGCAATGTAATGATGAGGATGGCCGCCAGGTTCGCCGTGCTCAGGCCCACATCCATGTTGCCCAGCACCATGGGGCCGACTCGCACCGGTGGCACATGCCTGATGAGCAGCAGCCAGTGGCTGGCCGACACCGCGGGAAAGAACACGCCCAAGAACTTGCCGAACGCCACGCCCACTGCGGCGATGGTGCCGCTCTGGATGACCAGGAACAGCGTCCACCCATACAGAAAGCCCCACATCGGGCCCAGCGACTCGCGCAGATAGACATACTGGCCACCCGCGCGCGGCATCATGGCAGCGAGTTCACCGTAGCTGAGCGCGCCGACGATCGTCAGGAAGGCCGTCAGGAGCCACGCCGCAATCAGCAACGCGGGCGACTGCACGCCGCGGCTCATCTCTGCCGGAACGATGAAAATGCCCGAGCCGATCATGGAGCCCATGACGATGGCGGTGGCCGAGAAGAGGCCCAGGCCCTTGACGAACTCCTGCTGCGTGCCGGGGTCGGCGGGTGCGGTGGGATTAGTCACGTGTACTGTTTGTACCGGAAACCGTGGCGGGCTGTCTTTAGAACTTGTAGGAAGAGTGTTTGCGTTAGTCTTATTCGCCTTCCGGAACGCTTGTCATTTCGACCGGAGCAGGACGGCTTCATCGTCCTGCGGAGTGGAGAAACCTGTTGGCTGCTCCGTCGCAGCACATGAGCAGGTGCCACCACTCCGTTCCGCAAACTCGCGGAGTTGCCCACAGTTAGCCCCGGCGGGCGGCAGCAGGCCACTGATGACGGCCACGGAGTCGGCCCCGGCAGCAAGAACCTCCGCGGCGTTCCCGCGGGTGATGCCGCCGATGGCAATGAGCGGCTTGCTCGTCAGCGCGCGAGCGGTGCGGACACCTTCCAGGCCAACGACCGGGGCCGCGTCGAGCTTGGTGCCTGTGGCAAACACGGGGCCGATGGCAACGTAGGTTGCATCGCTGGTGTTTGCGTTCACAAGTTGCTTGGAGTTGTGGGTCGAGATGCCTAGCACAGCGTCTGGGCCGATGCTTGCCCTTGCCTGCTGTACCGCACCGTCGGTCTGGCCGATGTGGATGCCCTGGAAGCCCGTCTGTGCGAACAGGTGGATGCGGTCGTTCAGGATGAGCGTGGCGTCTGTGGCCTGGAATGTGCGCTTGAGCATGGCGGCTGCTGCAAGTACCTCCGCGTCCGTGCCGGGCTTGTTGCGGTACTGGATGAGGTGGATGCCTGCGTCGCGCCATGCATCGGCTACGTGCTGCGCTTGGAGGCTGCGGCGGCTGCAGGTTTCTGCGTCGAGAATGGCGTAGAGCTTGGGCAGGGTCACTCTTCGCACTTCGAGTCTAGCCGGGCTATGTAATCAGCGGGTGTCAATACTTCAGCAATGCGACACTTAGCTCTAGAGCGAACATGCTCGCAACGTTTGCCTAAGTCGATGTCGTTCGTTACAAAGAAATCGCAAAACGGCAATGCAACAAGAGCATGCATCCGGTCGACAAAATTATGCACACCAAGCTTGGCTGTGCCGGACCAGAGTTTCTCCGACATATGGGTCTCAACTTCATAGCAGCGGAGCGCCTTGTGAAGTTGCCAGTACAAAAGCACCTCTATGTAAGTAGACGTTTGCTTGTTCCTCAGCAGATCATGCGCTCGCTCGAGAACCTCCCTGGGGTCTTGATCATCAACCCAGCGGGCTAATTGAACAGCCACATGTTCAGCATCGATCCTGTTAAGCAGACGCTTTGTGAAACGGTGCTGCTTAAATAGCAGTTGATTTTGAGTGCACGCGGTCTCCTGTAACCGCATAGATTGCTTCAGCTCACGCAGCGCAAGGCCCTGAAATGCTCCTACCACTTGCCTGATGTTGGCGGCGGTAAAAAGCTCTACCGGCTTTCGATGCATCGCAGCCAAGACGTCGGCAAGGCTACAAAGCGGCTCGAACTTTGCTATTTTGACTCCCCACGCCTGGTGCCAGAGCGATATAGCTTCAAGAAGCTGCTGCTCTGTCGGGCTGTACGCCCAAGTGGGTTCTAGTCTCTCAACAAGGCACAGGAGCTTTTCTTTAAGATCGTCGCGTGCGTTCCCGAACTCATAGAAGTGAACAGGTGATAAGACGAGCGAAGCGTATGCGCTTTTTTTGGCTTCTGCTAGCTTAGTGACCCACTCGGGACGGTCTAGGCAGAAGCTAAGAAAGTTTTGATCGGCATATGCGTAGAGCATGTCGCTTTACCTCATGAACGCTTACACACCCACCGGGTCAGCAGTAGCTTCGGCCTTTTTGCGCGCCGCCTCGCCCTCCAGGAAGCGTTCCATAAACTTGGTATCGAACTCACCGCGCCGGAAGTCCGCGTCCGCAAAGATCTTCTGCTGTAGCGAGATCGTCGTGTGGATGCCCTCCACCACGAACTGGCTCAGCGCGCGCTGCATGCGGTTCATGGCCTCTAGCCGGTCTGCGCCGTGACAAATGACCTTGGCGATCATGCTGTCGTAGTACGGCGGTACCACGCCTTCCTGGTACTGCGCCGTGTCCACGCGCACGCCGTTGCCGCCGGGCAGGTTGAACGCCGTAATTTTGCCGGCGGAGGGTGTGAACTTCTCGGGGTGCTCGGCATTGATGCGGCACTCGATGGCATGGCCGCGGATGGTGGGGCGCTCCGGCACGATGTCGCTGAGGCGCTCGCCGGACGCAATTCGTAGCTGTGCCTTGACGAGGTCGATGCCGGTGATGGCCTCGGTGACGGGATGCTCCACCTGGATGCGGGTGTTCATCTCGATGAAGTAGATTTCGCCGTCCTCGTCCATCAGGAACTCGATGGTGCCCGCGTTCCAGTAGCCGATTTCTTTGAGCGAACGCTCGATGACGCCGCCCAGCCGGGCGCGCAGCTCGGGCGAAACCTGCAATGAGGGTGCTTCCTCGATCAGCTTTTGGTGGCGACGCTGGATGGAGCACTCGCGCTCGCCCAGCGACATGACGTTGCCGTGCTCGTCGGCCAAGACCTGGAACTCGATGTGGCGCGGCCGCTCGATGAACTTTTCCATGTAGAGGTCGCCGTTGCCAAAGGCGTTCAGCGCCTCGGTGCTGGCCTGGTTGTACAGGCCGGGCAGCTCATCGGGCGTGCGGCAGATGCGCATGCCACGCCCGCCGCCACCTGCAACTGCCTTCAGGATGACCGGGAAGCCGACCGACTGGGCCCAGGTTAGCGCCTCGTCCACGCTGCCGATGACGCCGTCGGAGCCGGGCAGGATGGGCACGTTGGCCGCCTTCATGGTCTGGCGCGCGGTGGACTTCTCACCCATCATGCGCGTGACTTCCGGGCGCGGGCCGATGAACTTGATGTTCGACGCGCGGCACACCTCGGCAAAGTTGGCGTTCTCGCTCAGGAGACCGTAGCCGGGATGGATGGCGTCCACGTCGCAGATTTCCGCGGCGGAGATCACCGCGGGCACATTGAGGTAGCTCTCGGCGGAGCGCGGCGGACCGATGCAGACGGCCTCGTCAGCAAAGCGGACATGGAGGCTGTTGCGGTCCGCCTCGGAGTACACGGCGACGGTGCGGATGCCCATTTCACGGCAGGCGGAGATGACGCGCAGCGCGATTTCGCCGCGGTTGGCAATCAGGACTTTCTTGAACATCAGGCGCTTGCCCTTACAGCAAACAGCGGCTGGCCGTACTCGACGGGCTGACCGTTCTTGGCGAGGATGCGGACCACCTCACCACTGACGTCGCTCTCGATCTCGTTCATCAGCTTCATGGCCTCAACGATGCACACGGTTTGGCCGATGGAGATCGTATCGCCCACTTTCACAAAGGCCGCTGCGCCGGGCGCAGAGCTCTCATAAAACGAGCCGACGATGGGCGACTTGACCTCGTGCAGCGTCTCCTCCGGCTCAGCGGCGAGGGGCGCAGCGGCAGCCTGGATGGGTGCCTGCACAGGCACGGGCGCGGGCGTGATGTGCGACGCGGGTGCGGCAGCCAAGTGCTGCAGCTGCGCCGGGTCGAATGCCGGTGCGGCCTGCGCGAACTTGATGCGCACATGCTGCTCGCCGCGGTGCAGATCGAACTCCGCAATACCGTTCTCTTTCAGGAAGCCGACGAGGTCGCGCAGCTCCTGCAGGTCTTTCTGTTCCATCATCGTCCTTCTTGATCCTCCGGGCAGCTACAGTTCAAGCCAGCCCTTGTGCACCGGGGTCAGCACCTCAATGCCGCCTGCCGTTACCAGCACTGTATCTTCGATGCGCACACCGCAGCGGCCGGGTACGTAAACCCCGGGTTCGATTGTAATCACCTCACCGGGCCGAAGTGGGTGCGCCTGCCCCTTAGCGACGCGAGGTGCCTCGTGGATTTCGATGCCGACGCCATGGCCGGTGGAGTGGCTGAAGAACTTGCTCCATCCGGCGGCGGTCAGCAGCGAGCGTGCAGCGTCATCCACCGCGCCACATGTCACGCCGGGGCGGACAGCGGCGACAGCAGCCTGCTGCGCTGCCAGCACGGCGTCAAAAATGGCACGCTGCTCCCCCCAGCGCGCCTGCAGCTTGCGTGGCACCGGGCCGCCCTCAAAGCCGAAGGCAACTGTTCGCGTCATGTCGGAGCAGTAGCCGTCGAGCACAATGCCGAAATCCAGCGTTAGCAGATCGCCGCGCTGGATCACCGCATCCGTTGCTCGCGCATGGGGCTGGCTGCCGCGTTCGCCGCTGGCGACGATGGTTTCGAAGCTCATGCCCTCGGCCCCGAGAAGCCTCGCACGATGCTCCAATTCGGCAGCTACGTCGCGCTCGCGCATACCCGCCTCTATCCAGCCCAGCAGGCCCTCGTACAGGTCGCAGGTCAGGGCGGCGGCACGGCGCATCGTGTCGATCTCGCTTGCATCCTTCACCTCCCGCAGCGCGGCAACCGCGCCATCCAACGGCTTGAAGAAGCCACGGCCCGCTCCCGCTTTGCGCGCGGCAGACCGCATCGCCGCGAGCGATGCGACCGTGGTGTGGTTGCGATCGAAGCCACACGCGCCAGCCCTCCCGGCAGCGTAGGCGCATGCCTCTGCCATCGCTGACTTCGGCGCAATGCGCACCGTGGCTCCCTGCACCTCTGCCCGGGCTTGCGCGGTGTAGCGACCATCGGTAAACAGCCGTGCGGATGCACGTTGCCCAGCGAGCACCACCAGCGCTGCATTGGACCCTGTAAACCCCGTCAAGTAGCGCACGTCCGGCGGATGTGTCACCAGCAGGGCGGGCATGCCCTGCTGTCGCAGAGCCGCTGCCAACTGCCGTAAACGTGCCCGTTTCCCCATAGGGATGAGGATACGGCACCTGCCCCGGTATCATGGTGTATGCGCCCGCTCGACCGAGCCCGCCGTCAGCTTACGCGCCGCCGCTTTCTTGCCGGTGGTGCCATCACCGCGGCGTCGCTCGCGCTGTACTCCGGCGAGCTGGAGCGCCATGCCCTCACGGTGGTGCGGCAGACGGTGCACATCCGCAATCTGCCCACGAGCTTTCACGGCTTCACCGTTGCGCAGGTCAGCGACATCCACTACCGGGACTTCGACGAGCCGTATTTTGTGGAGCACGCCGTCACCCAGCTGAACCTGCTGAAGCCGGACATGGTGGCGCTCACGGGAGACTTCATTACAGCGCACCGCGTGCCGGGTGGCGGCGCCAAGTCCGCGATCAGCGACGCAAATGAGTGCGCCTCTATCCTGGCTGGTATCGAGTGCCCGCTGCGTTTCTGCTCGCTGGGCAACCACGACACGGTGGACGTGCCCGGTGCGCTGGCGGCCCTGCGCAGCCATGGCCTTACCGCACTTTCAAACCAGCACGCGGCGATCGACAGGGGCGGTGATCGCCTGTGGATTGCGGGCATCGCCGACGCCTACTTTGACGTGCCCAACCTGCCCGCCGCCCTGCCCCGCCGCAAGCCGAGCGAGCCTGTGGTACTGCTGGGGCACGAACCGGATTTTGCGGACGCCGTGGCCACCATTGGCGGTGTGGACCTGATGCTGGGTGGCCACACACACGGCGGCCAGATACGCCTGCCGCTGCTGCCGGCCATGTTTCTACCAGCTATGGGCATCAAGTATGTGCACGGCCTGTTCACAGTGGGCAAGACGCAACTGTACGTCAATCGCGGACTGGGCACCATGCACCTGCCCTTTCGCTTCAACTGCCCACCGGAAATTACACTGCTGACCCTGCAGCCCGTTTAAAGACGGAACGCTAAGGGCGCTAAGGACGTGCACGCGAAGGTCGCTATGTCCATCGCGATCTTCGCGTGCTTCTCCTTGGCGTACTTCGCGTTCTGCTCTTACTCGGCCTCGGTCCCGCTGTAGAGCGCCTCGATTTCCGCCGCGTACTTATCCGCGACAACGCGCCGCTTCAGCTTCATGCTCGGCGTCAATTCCCCGCTCTCCACGGTCCACTCGTCCGGCACCAGGCGGAAGCGCTTCACCTTTTCCCACGGCGCGGCATCGGCGTTGACGCGGTCGAACTCCTGCTGAAAGCGCTGCAGCACGCGCGGTTCGCGCACCAGCATATCCGGCTGCGGCGCAATGCCCTGCTCTTTCGCCCAATCAGCCAGCGCCGGGGCGTTGGGCGAGACGATGGCCGTGACATACTTGCGGCGGTCACCCTGCAGCGCCACGTGGCCCACCAGCGGCGAGACTTTGAGCCGGTTTTCGATGGGCTGCGGTGCAATGAACTTGCCGCCCACCGTTTTGATGAGTTCGCGCTTGCGATCGGTGATGCGCAAAAAGCCGTCCGCGTCCACGCTGCCGATGTCGCCGGTGTGGAACCACTCGCCGTCCATCACGGCGGCGGTCTGCTCCGGCTTTTGCCAGTAGCCTGCGAAAATGCCGGGGCCGCGGACCTCAAGCTCACCGTCCTCCGCAAAGCGGCAATCCGTGTTCGCGATGCGCGGACCGATGGTGCCGAGTTTGTTCCGGTGCGGCAGGTTGACCGCGATGACGGGCGACGTTTCCGTCAGGCCGTACCCCTCCAGGATGGCAATGCCTGCGCTGGCAAACCACTGGGCAAGGTCGATGCCGAGCGGCGCACCGCCCGCGACAAACACCGTCACACGGCCGCCGAAGGCCTCACGCAGCTTGCTGTACACGAGCTTGTTGGCCAGCTTCCACGCGATGCTCGAAGGCGTGTTGCCATTGGCCACCGCGTCGCGGTGCTTCGCGCCGGTGCGTATGGCCCAGGAAAAGATCTTGGCCTTCAGCCCGCCTGCCTTCATTGCCTTGCCCTCGGCGGACTGGCGCACGCGCTCATACACGCGCGGCACGGCGACAAAGATGGTGGGCTTGACGGCCTGCATGGCGGGCAGCACGCGCTCCGGGCGGCCCACGTAGGCCAGCGTCACGTTTTCCGCGAAGAAGAGGTAGTCGATGTGCCTCGCTGTGACGTGCGAGAGCGGCAGGAACGAGACCATCAGGTCGTCCGCTCCAAAGCGGAAGAGGTCCGTCGTCATGCTCAGGTTGCTGGCAATGTTGCCATGCGTCAGTACCACGCCCTTGGCGTCGCCGGTGGTGCCGCTGGTGTAGATGATGGTCGCGATGTCTTCGGGCTGCATGGAGGCAAGCTGCCGGTCGAAGTCGGCATCGCGCGCGCTCGGCTCATCACCCGCGACGATACTCTCAAAGGCGAGTGCGCCGCTTTCACTGGGTGCCTCCATAACGACGACCGTCTCGACACCTGCATCGGCCTTGCGCACCTTCGCCGCGAGCTCCTGCGTGGAAACTATGGCGATGCGTGCACCGCTGTCTTTGAGTTGCGCAGCAGTCTGGTCGAGCGTCAGCGTAGGGAACATGGGCACATCGACCACACCGAGCGCGAGGCACGCGTAGTCGGTAATGGCCCACTCCCAGCGGTTCTCTGCGATGAGTGCGACGCGGTCGCCTTTCTGCACGCCCTGCTGCTGCAGCCACGCGGCGAGGCGGCGGGTGCGCCAGTACACCGCATTGCAGGAGATGGGCTGCCATGCGTCACCGACCTGCGTCAGGAGGGCGCGCTCCGCGCCGCGGGAGGTGGCGTGGACAAAGACGTCGTTCAAGGTGCGCAGCTGCATCAGGCTTCCTCTGAGTGGGTGTCAGAGGAAATCGTACATCGGCTACGTAGGAGCTTGCCTTGCGGTGGGCGTGGTTAAAGCGGGAACGCAAAGGACGCAAAGGTTCCGCGAAGGACGCGATGGTCATAGCGGCCTTCGCGTGCACTTCCTTTACGCCCTTCGCGTTCTGCTTTAGCCCTGCACCAATGGCGTGAACCGCAAGAACTTTGCGGAGTGTTCCGCCCAGCCCGCCAGGAAGCGCGCGCCACGCGTGCTCTCGCTCTTGGCTGTGTGCTCTTCCAGCAGAGCCTTGAGCGCATGCTGGGCAGCCGCATCGACTTCGTCAAACGGCGTGGCCTGCAGGAACTCCGCATGGTAGCGCGTACCCGAGAGCACGGTGCCGTCAGCGTCATAAACCCACGCCTCACCGCCCGTCATGCCCGCGCCGAAGTTCAGGCCGATGGTACCGAGCACCACGACGGTGCCACCGGTCATGTACTCGCAACCATGGTCGCCCACCGCAGCAACCACCGCCGTGGCGCCGGAGTTGCGGACCGCGAAACGCTCACCCGCCTGGCCCGCCGCGAACAGCTTGCCAGCCGTCGCACCATACAGGGCGACGTTGCCCAGCAGCACGTGCGCGCCGCTGCGCGTCTTGGCCAGGCCGCGTGCACGAATGATGATTTCGCCACCGCACAGACCCTTGCCGACAAAGTCGTTGGCTTCGCCCGTGAGTTCGAGCGTCATGCCATCGACAGCAAATGCGCCGAACGATTGGCCCGCCGTACCCGTGAGCTTGAGCGTGACAGGGC
>CALMRM010000021.1:0-1031 GCA_937871605.1 uncultured Terriglobus sp.
GACCAACTCGTCGTGCACAATTTTGACGATCTGCTCGGCGGGCGACAGCGCGGTGGCCACCTGTGTGCCGATGGCCTTTTCGCGGATGTGCTCGATGGTGCTCTTGACCACGTTCAGGTTGACGTCGGACTCGAGCAGCGCCAGCCGGATTTCGCGCAGGGCCTCGCTGATGTTTTCGTCGGTGATGGTGCCCTGACCGCGAAGGTTCTTGAAGGTGCGCTGCAGCTTTTCCTGGAGGTTTTCAAACATGGCGTATCGCATCCAAGTTTAGCAGCGAGGTGGTATGACGGAGGCAAAGGTAGAGCCTTGGCTGCGCGGCACGCACACAGACGTGGAGCCGATTATCCGCGCCGTGCTGCACGCGTTGGAACTGGCGGAGGAAGACGTGGTGCGCTGGTGTGGTTCGCTGGAGGCCGAGGCGCGCGAGACCGCGCCGCTTGGGCTGCCTTCGGTCGGCTTTCAGATGCGGCACCTTGCACGCAGCCTGGACCGGCTGATGACCTATGCCGAAGGTGCGCCGCTGAGCGAGGCACAGCTGGTCGCATTGCGTGAAGAGGCAGTTGCCACAGCCAACCCATTGCAGGAGTTCGAGGTAGCTATCTCGCGGACCAAGGAGCGGCTGCTGCGCTTCCGTCCAGAGCAGTTCGGTGAACTACGCCATGTGGGCCGGTCCATGCTGCCGGTGACGGTCGCGGGGCTGCTGGTGCATGTCGCCGACCACACCCAGCGGCATGTGGGGCAGGCGATCACTACGGCCAAGGTCGTGCTCGCTCTGCATGAGGCGGAAAGCAGCTGAGGCTGTGCTCGATCTCACTACCTCTCTAGAAGCCGTCATCCTGACCGAGCGAAGCGACCGAAGGATCCCTGCGCATTAGACCGAAGGGATGAGGCCAAGAGTTCTCTCGCCAGAAAACCCGGTGCAGCCATGCCAAGCGCAGCAGCCTTGGGATCCTTCGCTGCGCTCAGGATGACGGTGCACGGGAGCTTTCCTGAAAGTCTGACTGTCGCCGTTGTTAGCATAAGCTCAATGG
>CALMRM010000021.1:1041-2751 GCA_937871605.1 uncultured Terriglobus sp.
GTCCACCGGTCAAGCCCTGGCGGAATGTGTAGCCCTGCTGGCGCGGCTGCGCGGGCCGGGCGGCTGTCCATGGGATCGCGAGCAGACCTTCGACTCCATTAAGCCGCACACGCTGGAAGAGACCTACGAGGCCTTCGACGCCATCGATCGGCGCGCCTGGCCGGAGTTGCGCGACGAGCTTGGCGACCTGTTGCTGCAGGTCATCTTTTATGCGCAGATTGCCGCCGACGAGGGCCACTTCACCATGGAGGACGTTGCCCACGGTCTGAGCGCGAAGCTGGTCCGGCGACATCCGCACATCTTCGGCGATGCCGTTGCGGAAACATCTGCCGACGTGAACCGTACGTGGGAGCGCGTGAAGGCCGAGGAGCGCGCAGGCAAGCCGCCGAGGGAGGCGGGTCTGCTGGCCGATGTGCCACGCTTTGTTCCGGCGCTGGTCGAAGCACGCAAGCTGGGGTCAAAGGCGGCAAAGGTCGGCTTCGACTGGACCGACGTCTCCGGCCTGTTCGACAAGGTGCAGGAGGAGGTTGCGGAGGTTCGCGCCGAACTGACCGCCACGCCCGACCCGGCCAAGGTGGAGGAGGAGATGGGCGACCTGCTTTTTGTGCTCACAAATCTCTCCCGGCACCTTCAAGTAGACCCGGAACAGGCGCTGCGCAAGGCGACCGCGAAGTTTCGACAGCGATTCAGGTCTATGGAGACCGCGGCTGCTGGGCAGTTTGAGGCCTTGCCACTCGAAGAGAAAGAAGCCCTCTGGACTGCGGCCAAGCAGGCGGAACGCGCCGGATGAGCGAACCGCGCATTACCCGGCTGACCACCTTCGCCGAGTTCGACGCCTGCGTGGACCTGCAGCAGCAGATATGGCAGTACTCCGCGGGCGAACTGCTGCCGCGCCGCGTCTTCTTTCTGGCAGATAAGCTGGGCGGCCACGTGCTGGGCGCATGGAATGGTGACAGGCTGGTCGCGTTCAACCTGGGCCTGCCTGCGCAGCGCGGCGGCGTTGGCTACATCCACTCGCAGATGCTGGCGGTCGCGCCGGAGTTCCGGAACGGCGGCCTGGGCCGCCGGTTAAAGCTGGCGCAGAGGGAACTCGCGTTGGAGCAGGGCATCGTTCTCATTGAGTGGACGTATGACCCGCTGGAGATCAAGAACTCTTTCTTTAATCTTCAGCGGCTGGGTGCCGTCAGCCGCCGTTACCAGCCGAACTTTTACGGCGCATCGTCCTCGCCGCTGCAGGGTGGGCTGCCCACGGACCGGCTGTACGCGGAGTGGTGGATCGGCTCAGACCGCGTCGCCTCGCGGTTGGAGGGCGCGCCCGCTCAGGACCCCATCACAGCACGGGTGAGCGTTCCGAGTGACATTTACAACTGGAAGGCAGCGCGCGACCCGCGCGCTGCGGCAGCGCAGGGCAGTGTCCGCGAGCAGCTGCAGCAGCACTTCGCTGCTGGTCTGGCCGCTCTTGGCTACACGCGCGAGGCTGACGGATCGGGCAGTTTTCTGCTGGGCCCGCTGCCGCCCGGTGAGCCCGTCGGCACTACACAGGAGACCTCATGAAAATCGACAGCATCACCCTGCGTGAAATCCGCATGCCGTTGGTGCACCCCTTTGTCACCAGCTTTGGCAAGACCACGGACCGACGCATTCTGCTGGTCCAGGTGCAGGCTGAGGGGCTGACCGCCTGGGGCGAGTGCGTGGCGGGCGAACATCCCT
>CALMRM010000022.1 GCA_937871605.1 uncultured Terriglobus sp.
CGCCGGTTCGTTTGCGGGTATCGTCTACACGTCCGATGGTTCAAAGCTGCTCTTCAGCCAGGACAACAACTTTGTCGCCATTGCAAACGTGGACCGCAGCACCGGCCTCTTGAGTAACCAGCAGCGTGTGTCGCTGCCAAAGCCCCCTGACGATGGGCGCAAATACCACAACGCCAACTCCATCAATCCTGGCGGCATCGCGCTCTCAAGTGACAACACCCATGCTTTTGTCGCCCTGAATGCGGCGAACACGCTGGGCGTGGTGGATTTGACCTCGTCACCGGCGAAACTCGTTCGGCAGATCCCGGTTGGCAATGTACCCAACAGCGTGGTAGTCCGCGGCAACTATGCCTATGTCAGCAACGAGGGCGGGCGTGTGGCTGTGGCAGGCGACTTCACCAACGATTCCGATGGCACGCCCATTGTGGTCGACCGGCAGGAGGCCTTTACGATCACTGGCACAGTGTCTGTGGTGGACCTCGCCGCGGGCAAAGAGGTGAAGTCGATTGCTGTCGGCTTACACCCGGCGGGTATGACCATCGTGGGCGACCGTTTGTTTGTCGCAAACGCCTACAGCGACAGCCTGTCCATTATCGATCTGAATAAGAACCAGGTCACACGAACCATCAAGCTGAGCGTGCCCATTGCAAAGGGTGTCTTCGGCTCCGGTCCCACTGCAGTCGCCGTTACGGACGAAGGCAGGGCGTACGTTTCGCTGGGCCAGGCGAATGCGGTAGCCGTCGTCAATCTGCAGGGGCGTGACGCAAACCCGGTCGTTGGCTATATCCCAACCGGCTACTTTCCCACGTCGCTCACGTACGACAGGGTGCGCAAGCAGCTGGTGATCGCAGATGACAAAGGCCTGGGTTCGCGCGGCAGCACCACCACAACCAAGGGCGTAGTGGGCTACAACACGCACGCTGACATGGGCGTGGTGAACCTGATTCCCGAGCCCAATGCAACGGCTCTGTCAGCCTTCAGCAAGCAGGTGTTTGCCAATAACCAGTGGAATCTCTCTACCAATATCGAGGTTGGCAAACAGTTCATCAACGCGCAGGCCCTCCCTGTGGCGGTGCCCCGGCACATCGGCGAACCCTCCCTCATCAAACACATCTTCCTGATCATCAAAGAGAACCGGACCTACGACCAGATGCTGGGTGATGTGGCCTGGGGTAACGGCGCACCGGAGTTGGCCGTGTTTGCTTCCGCGGTGCCCAACCAGCACGCCTTTGTGCAGCGGTTCCCGTTGCTGGACAACGTCTATGCGCCCAGCCGCCAGTCTGCCGACGGACACCCGTGGATCGGCATGTCCGGGTCGTTCTACTCCAACGACATTCTTTCGCCGGATTGGATTCGCTCGTACCCCGGCGGCGAGGCGGATGACGCCCTCACCAATACGCCCCAGGGCTTTTTGTGGACGGCAGTTGCTGCCAAGGGCCTAACTGCTCGAATGTACGGCGAGTGGAGTAGCGGCACCACGGTTTCGCGTAAACCAGATGGCTCCGCCTACACGTGGACCGACTTCTACCGAACGTCACGATGCCAAGAGGGCAAGGCTCCCGCGTCAGACTGCGTGGTTCCGGACGACGCCATCCACGTCACGTCGGCCATCCCGTCGGCCGCGCGCATCATGGACCCGCATTTCCCACCGTTTGACCTGGACATCCCTGACCAGTACCGGGCAGATTACTGGGTCAAACAATTTCAGCAGCTGGACGCGACAGGTCAGGTGCCGAACCTGACCATCCTGTGGCTGCCGGACGACCACACCGCAGGCACGTCCAAGGGGCATCCCTACCCCATCAACTACCAGGCCGACAACGACCTGGCCCTGGGCCGCATGGTCGATGCCATCAGCCACAGCAAGGTGTGGAGCACCTCCGCCATCTTTGTGGAAGAGGACGACTCGCAGGGCGGCGCGGACCACGTGGACGGTCACCGCCAGCCGATCTATGTCATTAGCCCGTACACCGCAGCGCCGCAGGCTCCCGGCCAGGGCAAGACCATTCACACCACCTACACCGCGGAAAATATCAATCGCACCATTGAGAACATTCTGGGCACGCAGCCGTTGACACAGTTTGATCTGGTAGCTTCGCCCATGTTCGATGCCTTTCAAAACACCCCAGACCTGCGGCCCTACGACTGCCTGCCTGCCACCATTCCGCTGGACGTCGGCCCAGACCTGCCTGCGGGCAAGGCTGTTGCCTACACGCCGGTTGAAAAGGCCTGGCTGAAGGCGACCGGCAAGGTGATGAAGAACAAGTACGACAAGGCGGATGCCGTGGACCCCAACTTCCTAAACCATGTCACCTGGTATGTGACCACCGGCTGGACCCGGCCGTACCCGGGTGAAGACAAAATCCTGCCGCCTGAGCCGCTGGTGAAAGCTGCCCGCAAGTACAACGATGACGACGATGATTAACGCCGCGCGGACTTTCGGCTCGGTGCGCCTTTCTTTCCTGCACTGACCTGTTGCGGAGCCTGCACCGGCGACCGCGCACCCGCAATCAACAGGTCCACGATGCGGCGTGCGCTCGCCTCCCAGCCGGGCATAGCAGTGGTGTGAAAGGTACCAATCAGTGCGCGCGCCATGTCGTTTGGGTCAACCTCCTGCAGGAGGTCGCCACTCTCTATGGCATGCCGGATCAGGTGCAGAAAGGCCCCATAGATGGGGCCGCGCGAGCCTTCGATCAGCCGGGCCGAACCACCTGGCACCGCATCCAGCGCAGGCAGAATGAGCAGCTTGCCCGCGACGTAGTCGATAAACAGGAGCATCCATGCGCGCAGCGCCTCCAGCGGCGGCATGGTCCCCTGCAGATGAGTGCCGGCAGCCGCCAGCTTCTCCACCTCAGTGTGGTACACGCACTCGATCAGCGCCTCGCGCGTCGGAAAGTGCCGGTAGAGTGTTCCTGCGCCCACACCCGCGCGCCGGGCGATGTCGTCCAGTGACGCCTCCGTGCCATGCTGCATGAACGCTTCACGCGCCACCGCCACGATGCGCTCCCGGTTTCGCTGCGCGTCGGCTCGGGGTTTGCGAACGTCGGGCGTGATGGCCGATCTGGACATACCTGAAGTTTCGCAGAAGTTCGTGCAACCGGAGAGAGGCTCCGCTTATCGTATGGTGAGAGCTAATACGGAGACAGTCTCCACTTGTGGGACTCAGGCAGCAAATTGCTGGTGCATGCATTACAGGCACCGGCCCAGCACAGGAGCAGAACATGCAGGTATTTGTCACGGGTGCAACAGGATTCATCGGAACGGAATTGGTCAAGAACCTGATCGCAGCGGGCCACCAGGTACGCGGGCTGTCGCGCAGCGACGCTGGCATCGAGCAGTTGAACGCAGCGGGTGCCGAGCCGGTGCGCGGCGATCTGAAGGATCTTGATAGCCTGCGTCGCGGCGCAACCGGCGCAGACGTGGTGGTGAACCTCGCCTTCAATCACGACGACATGAACAAGTTTGCCGAGAGCGGGCAGGATGAGCGCGCCGCCATCCAGGCTATGGGCGAGGTGCTGGAGCCGGGCAAGCTGCTGGTGGTGACCAGTGGCACAGGCCTCGCCATGGGTGGGCCTGAACACCTGCGTTTGGAGAGTGACCCACCGGCGACACACATGCCGCGCAACCCGGAAAGTACGGCGCGCGAGTTTGAGCAGCGTGGCCTGCGCGTGGCCATTGTGCGCCTGCCGCAGGTGCATGACACGCGCAAGCAGGGCCTGGTGCCGTTCCTCACCCTGACCGCGCGGGAAAAAGGCGTGTCGGCCTACGTGGGCGACGGCGCCAACCGCTGGGCGGCGGCTCCGCTGCCTGACGTGGCAGAGCTGTAC
>CALMRM010000023.1:0-12155 GCA_937871605.1 uncultured Terriglobus sp.
GCCCTGGCCCAGCGCGTTGTTGATCTTGTGCGCGCCGGTATGCAGCAGGTCTTCACGCTTCAGCCAGATCTGCGCGCCGCCCAGCTGCTCGGTCATGCGCTTGGCGAAGTACAGCGGCGTGGGGCGGCCGCAGTAGTGGTGCAGCAGGTCGTCCAGCTCTGCGTGGAAGGCGGAATCGTCCTGCGCCTCCATGTAGGCGTGCTCCAGCTCCAGCAGCGCCGCCATCAGCGTCTCCGGCACATACCGTCCGCCGTACGCGCCAAAGCGGCCTGTACCCATGGATCGCTTTACCTCAGTGACTTGCTCCAACACCGGCATCTTCAGCACTCCTTGTGGTTGCACAATCGAGCAAAATAAAACCGCGGCTTCTGTGGCCGCGGCTCCGATGAAACTCTGTCTCTGATTCGCCCTGCGCATTGCAGCAGGGTTTAGAGAGCGTGTCTCATTGGCGCCGCGGCACGGTACCAGCCGCGGAAGAGAAATCGCCAAGTGAAGCTACGCACCATGTTGGAAACTCTACCGTAAAACACCCGCGAAGGAAAGAATACCGAAGAACACGACCTCTTCCCTACTCCGAACGCGAGCGTGCGGCTGCGATGAAGGCCCGCATCTTGTCAGCATCTTTTATACCGGGTGCCTGCTCCACGCCACTTGAGACGTCTACACCCCATGGACGAAGGCTCGCGATGGCTGAGGCCACCGTTTCCGGCTTCAATCCTCCGGCGGCAATCACCGGCGGCTGTAAACGTTTCAGCAACGGTGCAACACTCACCCAATCGAAGGCTGTTCCAGTACCTCCGCTGACGTTGGCGGTTTGTGAGTCGACCAGGACCGCTTCGGCAAGGTCCCACCTGTTCACAGCCTCAACCTGAGCCGCGAACCTTTCATGCTGCTCAGACGCAGGCAGGTCGGTGCGCCAGTGGAGCACCTGAATGAGCTTGCAAGCGTGCGTGGTTTCCAGCAGCTCGGCAAGCAAGTCACGATCGGGTGCACCGTGGAGTTGTATGCCGGTCAGGCCGGCCTGCCTCGCGGTTGCGGCGATGGCACCTGCCTCGCGTGTGGTGAAGACACCAATCTTCTCCAGCGCTGGCGGTAGCTGCTCAGCGATGGCCGCCACCTGCTTCGCCGTCACGGTGCGCTTACCCGGCGCAAAGATGAAGCCAACTGCATCCGCGCCCAGCTCCGCCGCCAGCAGGCAATCTTTTAGCCGCGTGTTGCCGCAGATTTTGACCCACATGGCTGCGCTACTCCGCCGCCACGGGCGCTTGCAACAACGCCTGCAACGCTGTGCCTGGATCCGGCTGGCGCATGAGCGACTCACCGATAAGGAAAGCGTCAAAGCCGGCGTGGGTCATGCGTTCGATGTCGGCACGCGAACCAATGCCGCTCTCGGCCACGCGAACTACCCCGGCAGGCAGGTATTGCGCCAGCTCGGCAGCCGCTACAGTATCCACGGCAAAGGTGCGCAGATCGCGGCTGTTGATGCCGACCATTTCACAGTCCAACTCGAGTACCCGATCGAGTTCTGCGCGGTTATGCACCTCGCACAGCACGTCCAGTTGCAACCCGCGCGCCGCCGCACGCAAGTGCTTCAGTTCGGCATCGGTCAGCGCCGCGGCAATCAGCAGAATGGCATCGGCGCCGTACGCGCGCGCTTCGATCACCTGAAATTCACTCACCATGAAGTCTTTGCGCAGACACGGCAGGCTGGTGGCTGCCGATGCAAGTTCCAGGTTGCGCAGCGATCCCTGAAAGAACGGCTCGTCTGTCAGCACAGAAAGGCAAGCCGCGCCGCCGCGTTCCAGCGAGCGGGCAAGTTCCGCCGGCTGAAAATCCGGGCGAATGAGCCCCTTGGACGGCGATGCTTTCTTTAACTCGGCAATTACTGCGGGCCGCGTGTCGGCCGCACGACGCAGGGCAGCAGCGAAGCCGCGCGGCGTATGCCGGGCCGCCAACCCTTCCAGTTCATGGACGCGCTGAGGCGTTTGCCGCAACGAGAGATCGGCACGTGTGCGCGCCACGATGCGGTCAAGGTGCGTCTGTTCGACTACAAAACCCATGGAACCATGCTACTGGACGGAAGCAGAGCCAAACAGGAGAGGCACGATGCGCAGCACCGTGCCTCTTTCCAAATCGTTGGTGCCGAAAAGAGGACTCGAACCTCCACACCCTTGCGAGTACATGGACCTGAACCATGCGCGTCTGCCAATTCCGCCATTTCGGCACGGGAGCGAGCGCGGGGCAAAGCCCGGTGCGTCACTTGCAGCTTCCACAGTCTGTCAAAGCAGATGCCATCTGTCAACCAGGTCCGCGCGTCCGCTGTTTGCGGAACGGCTCAAGTAACCTGCGCCGTTACGCGCGCATCCGAAAAGCCACCGAACATGGTCGTGGAGGTGCCGATGTGCCTCCCATTGAGAGGACGATGTCACAGCCCCACATCAAGCTCCCCGGAACGGTTGCACCATCTAACGACTCCACTATTCCTGAGGATCTCGCATTGGAGATCCGCAAGCTAGCCCATGACTTGAGCAACTCGCTGGAAATCATTGTGCAGACCAGCTACCTACTGAGCACTGCCGACCTTAAATCACCGGCAAGCGACTGGCTGCACATGCTGGATAACGGTGTGACTAAAGCCATGGACATCAACATGGCGCTACGTAACTACATCAAGGCACACTCCCCGCGCTAAGCGGCTGTGCGGTGCTGGCCTACCTGCTGCGGGTCGGAATCTTTTTGGCTCCAGGCTTGCCTACCGTGGTCTTTGGCGATGGAGCGGCGGCCCTTGAGGCTGCGACACTGACCGGCACGGCCTTTTTTGTCTCTTTTACCGCTATCCTTTTTGCCGGCTGCTTTGCTGTCGGCTGTGCGGCCTTTGCACTCGCCTTCTTGGCTGCCTTTTCCTTGGCAGTCATGTGCTTCGTAAACAGCGCCTCCAACTGTTGCAGCAGCACGCGGGTATGCATAGGCTTGACCAGCATTTTGTCCGCTCCCATCGCGTCCGCCGCGTCATCGTCCACCGGGAATGCGGTCAGTAAGGCGACAGCTGGCGCGTAGGGCGCTTCCTTTGCAGCCGCAATCACCTCGCGGCCTGCCTCCTCCGCCTCCATGCGCATGTCCGTAATGATCATTTCGTATTCACGGTGCTTGATGCGCGACTTCCCCTCACGCGCAGAGGTCGCTGTGTCGACATCGAACCCGCTGATCTCAAGGACTGCCTTGAGTGTGAGCAGTACGGCAACTTCATCATCCACCAGCAGAATGCGACGCTTCATCGGTCTATGTTTCTCCTTGCCGCGTGCGCCCCGGGATGGGAAGTTGCAAACGTCGACACGAACGCAAGCATATCGCAAGCGCGCACGCGCTACATACATGAACTTGGCCGCAAAGGCCCCACGGGCTGCAATGACACACGATAGCCGTTGAAAGCAAGGCTCCAGGAGCCTGTCCTGAACCAGACAGGGCGGCAATGTATACTATGACGTGCAGCCGCGCAGAACCGGCATGCGGCCCAGCCGGTCGCGCCGTGTCAAGAGCGCGTGTTGCGGAGGCGACTTATTCCACCGTTTACCGACAAGCGTTCCGTCAAGTCCTTCATCCGTACCAACGAGAAGATTCGTGCGCGCGAAGTCCGTGTCATTGATGACAATGGCGAACAGCTTGGCATCATGGTGCCATTCGATGCGCTAAAAATAGCCAGGGAGCGCTCCTTGGACCTGGTAGAGATTTCACCCAACGCAGTTCCTCCCGTCTGCCGCATTCAGGATTACGGTAAGTACCTGTATGAAAAGGACAAAAGTGAACGCGCAGCGCGTAAAAAGCAGAAGGTTATCGTTATCAAGGAAGTCAAGTTCTCCGTCACGGTAGACGAGCATGACTACCAGACCAAGAAGAACCAGGCTGTCCGCTTTCTGACGGAAGGGGACAAGGTCAAAGCCTCACTCCGATTCCGCGGCCGGCAAATGGCCCACCGCGACCTGGGCTACAAGATCGTCAACCGACTCATTATGGCCATCGGTCCTGCCGGCGTTGTGGAGTTTATGCCGCGCATGGAAGGCACCACGCTGCACGCCATCATCGCCAACCAAGAAGGCTGATCCGCCGCCCGTGAAGAAGTCTGCTCCGGCGGTCGAACGGGAAGAGGTCCCGGCCGAGGCGTAGGCAAGCTGTCCTGCCGCTGGCGCTCCCTACGCCAGCTTGCCGCCACGTGTCACAATACTGAGCCGTTCTGACGCTAGGGTGCGCCGCGCCTGCAGTCGCGCGTGTGTCGCCCACGGGCTGATCGGGTCAAGCCGAACGTAGTGCATCCAGTGGCGCAGCGCGCGGCGGCGCTCGTTGCTACGTTCATACGCCAGGGCCAGGTTGTAGTGTGCGTCTGCGTACCGTGGGCACAGATGCACCGCGCGCTGGTACGCTGCAATCGCCTCCGGCAGCTTGCGGAGTTCGTCCAAGACATTGCCAAGGTCGAAGAAGGCCAGGGCATAGTCGGGGTCGATCTCCACCGCCGCGCGGTACTGCTCTTCTGCAGACTGGAACTGCCCAGAGTTGTACAAAATCGTACCCAGGTTGATGCACGCGGGAGCATGTCGCGGCCACGCCTGCAGCGCCTGGCGGTACAGCGCCGCTGCGGCTTCCACCTGTCCTGGCTCCTCCTCTACTCGAACGGCCTGCTGAAACAGTTGCTGCGCCTCGGCCTGGTCTTCCGCTTGCTGCCTGCGCGCAGGCTCCCACGTCTGCAGCTCACAGGCGCGGCATACATCCGCCTCAAAATCAAACGCAAGTTGCTGCGTGATGGGGTCCAGCAACGCTCCACCGTGCCGGAAGAGCAGGCGCGAACCGGTGGAGACGGTGCCCGCTTCATCTAGGGGATCGCGCTCTCCAAGAATGCGCTGCATGGCATCGAGGGAGTTGCGGATGGCACGGGTAGACAGGCGCTGCTGCCGCAGACTACGCAAGCTGCGAAGCCGGGCAAGGTCGCGCAAGCTGAAGCTGTCTCCCTGTTGCAGCAACCCAGCCCGCTGCCACGCAAACAGTTGCCGGAGTGAAATACGCAGCATGCGCGCGGCTTGCTGCTGCGACACGTGTGACACAGGCGCTGTCATGACTGGCATACGTCTGTCTGCACCCCTGCGGCCCGGGATATTCAGACCGCTGTGCCGAGTATGCTGGCCGGAAAGACACGTTTCAAGACATGCACATGCTCAGGAGGCAGATTGTGGTGGATATCGCGTCCGAAATGGCGGACTTTCTTCTGGTGGGGAGAAGCTGGAGCCGACGAACGGACTTGAACCGTTGACCTGCTGATTACGAATCAGCTGCTCTACCAACTGAGCTACGTCGGCCTACTTCGAGATTCTAACCGGCAGCTGCGCCGCATGCAAAGTGGCGTACCCGCCAGGCGGCGGACGGACGGAAAAAGCCATCCGCACACGGATGGCTTTTTCTTCAGGGAGAATAGTCCGGACGGAGGCAAAGCCATCAGAACTTTCTGGCGAAAGTCTATGGCGCAGCTCAGGGCAGTGTCAAGCAGAATCGCAAGTGCCTTATTCTGTTGCACTTGCCGTTCAGATGCAACGGATGCTCAATTTGATCCATCTGGCGCTTAGCCCAGCACAACGCTAGCGAATGCCATGCTCGGGTTTGCCGCGCAGATTCAGGCTGATTACTTCCATGTCGTCGATCGATGAGATCGGCTTTCCACGGGCACGCCGGAACGCAGCGCGGCCACCACCGAACACAACACCCAACACCAACGCAGCGCCCACCATGACAAGCACGAAGATCATGATCTGCACCATGACGCTGGCGGCGTTGCTGACCTTAAATTGCTCCATGTAGCCTTCCGGCTTGTTCCAGGTCACATCGGCCTGATACTTGATGCCGGTCACCAGCTTCGCCGCTTCCCTGGCTGAAAAGCCGCCGCTGGCGAGCGCCACGATGGGACCGGAACGTGCCACCTGGGCGTCTCCAGCATCCGGCAGCGAACCATTTTTGAGCGCCTGTTCAATGGCGCGCATGCGGTCCCCCGCAATGGTGGGCGTGGGATAAAAGATTGTGGTCAGCGTGCCGTGTCCGGCGCGACCGCTGTAGCGGGAGGTGAGGATCTCTGGGGACTTACTAAAGTCGATGACGCCAGGCGGCAGCTGGCCGCCATCCGCCGCATAGGTCAGCGGGCCCACGGCGTACCGCAAGCTTTCCTTGAGCAAACCGTCCTGTGGCAGGCGCGTGGGCAGCAGAGGGTGCGCTCCCTTGGAACCCATGGGCTTGGGCAGGCTGCCGGTGAGTTCGTTGAAGGAGCTTGCTGAAACCGGCTTGAGTCCTGACGGCGCAATGGACACCAGCGTGTCGCCCTGCCAGAACAGCAGCTTACCTGCTGACACGGCGCAATCCACCCCCAGGCTGTTACCACCTGCGCACGGACGCATCTCGGGTGTGCGCAGCAGGGTGAAGGCGCTGTACGCGCCTGTGGCATCGGCAAACTCCACGGCAGAGACAGTGGCAGCGTTTCCTTCAGCCGCGTACTTTTTCACATCGCTGCGACTCTGCAGCAGTTCCTTCGCCACGCCATCGGCAAGATGAATGGAGCTGTCGCCTGGGCCGCTGGCCTGCCACTCGCCAAAGTGGTCTGGCAGCAGCGGTGCCTGCGGCATGGTGACAGTGGTGGCAGGCTGCCCCGCGGGTACCTGCGCCCACGACGCAGTAGCCAACAGCGGCAGCGCAACGGCAAATACCTGCGTGGATCGACTCAGAAAACGAAGCATATGTGGAGTGAGACTATCACCGGCGCAGCAGGGGTAGCGCGGCTACTCGCCCTTCGTCTCGGCAGGTTTGGCTGCAGCGACATGCACCCCGGACAGGCCGCCCGTGTACGCCGCCACCCCGCGATAGATGGACTGCGCAACGCGTTCGCGGTAATCCGGTGTACGCAGCTGCGCAGCATCCTTGCTGTTGGTCACAAAGCTGATCTCGGTCAGTATGGACGGCATGTTCGCTCCGATCAGCACGACGAACGGTGCCTTTTTCACGCCACGGTTCTTCAGCCCGTCGTTGCCCTTGTGCAGGCCGTCGTAGAGCGATTCTTCAACATCTGCGGCAAACTCGCGCGACTCGTCGATCTTATCCTTCAGCGTGATCTTCTTCACGAGGTCAGCCAGTTGGTGCACACCCTGGTCGCTGACGGCATTTTCGCGCGCGGCTACGTCCAATGCATCGGGCTGCGAGGTGAAGTTGAGATAATAGGTTTCCACCCCGCGCGCGGTCTCGTCGCCAGAACTGTTGGCGTGCACGCTGATGAAGAGGTCGGCCTCCGCCTTATTCGCGATGGCGGTGCGCGTCTCTAACGGAATGAAGGTGTCGTCGCTGCGCGTGTAGGTGACTTCGGCACCCAGCTTGTCGTGCAGCAGTTTGCCCAGGCGCAGCGCCACATCCAGCACCACGTCTTTTTCCATGATGCCACCCACACCGATGGTGCCACTATCGTGCCCGCCGTGGCCGGGGTCGATGACGATACGGTTGATCTTTAGCCCCAGAGCGCGCTGCAGCGTACGCTCTCCCTCTGCCGTGGGCGCTGCAGCGTGCACGGGCGCCGCGTCCGGGTCAGCGGCTCGCTTGTTCTTAGTGCGGGTGGGCGCAGCGGGCGCGGGGCCGACAGCAATGGGCTGCGACGTCGGTTTGGACGTGGCACGCTCCGTCTCTGGTGACGCACTCAACGCAACGACTTCACCCCCTGTGGTGGTGCGGCTGGCCACTGTGCTGGGAACGGCAGCAACCGTGGTGCTTGAGCTTACCGAACGTGTCGCCGAGGCCGGTCCGTGCGTAACAGGCGCGATGCTGCCGTGTGCGGCGGGATAGCTAGCCTCGGCCGCCGGGGGTGGCGTGCCCGTGGCGATTGCGGCTCCGCTTGCAGCGTCCTTCGTGCCGCCATGAATGTCGATGATGAGCCGATAGGGATTTGGTAGCAGAAAGGCCGAGTACTCCGTGACGTCATTGACATCCAGCACGACGCGCGTCATGTCATTGGAGTATTGGGCAGCGCGGATACGCTTGAGGTAGCCGTCGTCCGTCACGGTGAAGCTCTTGCCTACAAGCTCCTGCGCCAGCCGCGTACCGTGCAGGTCAAAGTAGATGCGATCCGGTCCAGGCACACGCGCAGCTTCGTACTGCACTTCGTCGCCCAGATCAATAGCAACACGTGTATAGGTGGGCGTCGACCAGTGGCGGATAGCTGAGACGGTAGCGAGGCCGCCCTTTGTGTGCGCGGGCACGTTTGCCTGCGCGTCTTGCACAGCCAGGCCCGTGGTGCGGACTGCAGCGGCAGCGCTGGGCACAGATGGCTGCGGCGTGGGCGAGACACTGGCACCCTGCTGCTGCACCGTGCCCTGCGACGCAGCCAGGCTTGCCTCTGCGTGCAGTTCCGGCGACACGGTTGTGCCGGGCACACCGTTTGAAGCAGCTGCCGCATTGCGGGCCGCACCCGTATCCGCGTTGCGCGCTGCCACCGTCACCGGCAGCACGCCTGCGCGCAGACTCTTTAGGGCGGTATCAGCTTCCTCAACGTGGGTCGACTGTGGATAGCTCTGTACAAACTCTGCGTACTTGGCTCGCGCCAGCTTCACATCGTGCAGGTCGCCTGCCGCAATCTGTGCCTCCTGCAGCAGTGCTGCCGCACGGAACTGGGAGTGCGGGTACTGTGTTCGAAGAAACTCAAACTGGCCAACGGCATCATGCGATGCCTTGCCGTCGTGCAGGACGCTGCCCTGCTCCGCAAGCAGCAAACCTACGTCGAAAATAGCCTCTGTTGCATGCGGATCACCGGGCGCACCGTGGTAGATCAGGCGGTACGCGTCCATGACTGTGGAATAGTCTTCGCGCGTGCGTTGTGGCGCCGGAATGGCCAGGAACTGTTGCCGCGCCTTTTCTGCCACCTGCCATGGCGAGAGTGGTACCGCAGCGTGCCGGGGCACAGCGGCAGCAGCAAACGGCAGCAGCGCGACGCTGGCACATACTACGCGACGAACTGTGGTGCAGAGAGCCAAGCCGCCCCCAGTGTACTGTTGGCCGCGGGCCATCGCTGCGCCAACCCACGCGCGGGTAGCTTTCCTGGTTACCGCCGTGACATAGCACCTGGACTGTGCTGCTATGCCAAAGCTGCAACGGGCTGCTCCAGCATGCGAAACGCCTTTGCAGCGCACTCACGAACAACCTGCGGCGCAGTCTCCGGCTGATAGCGGATCTCCAGGGTACCCACGGAGGCCTGAGGCAGCGCAGCAATGCCGGTGCGGACGGCGGTCCAGTCCACTGTACCCTCGCCAGGCCAGCAGTGCTCGTCCTTTTCACCGCCGTTGTCGTGCAGGTGCAGCTGCTTCACGCGCGCACCCAGCACCTCAAATGCTCTAGCCACACCAGGCATGCCGTACAGGTTCATGTGGCCCACGTCCAGGCACACACCTACCGTGTCGAGGTGTGCGATGCGCAGCATCTCGAGGAGGTGTTCCGGTGTAGTCACCTCATTAGGCAGCGTTTCCACCAACGTCCTCACGCCAAGTGGATGTGCGAAAGCCTTGATGTGCTCGACGGCAGTCATGGAAAGATCCAAGGTGCGCTCGTTCCAGGTGTCGCCCGGTGTCCCCAGGTGCAGCACGATGCTGTCGATCGCAATCTGCTCCGCTGCCTCGAGCGCGCGTTTGACTTCATCCATCGCCTCGATGCGGCGTGTCTTTTCCACCGCGATCAGGTTGATGGTGGGCTGCACATATTTGCTCCAGTCGGAGCCGCCCCGTACCGTGCCATCGAAGATGGGCTGGTGCAGCGTGGCCCGGCAGTCCGTGCTGCGGAACCACTTGGCGATCTCCTTTACCTCGGCGCGGTCGGCGTAGTCGAAGTGGTGCCGTGCAGCGAACAGCTCGATGGACTGGGCACCACCCGCGACCAGGGTGTCCAGCAGGCCGGCGTGGAGCCGCTGTTGCAGAAAAACGTGTGTGCTGACGGAGCGGAGCATACTGCCCTGAGCCTAGCAGGGCAGCATGCCCACTGTGGAACCACGCGAGGTACTATCTCGGCGTGACTGGTACGTCATTCTGTACGCTCAGGGTGCGGTTGATGGTCGCCTCTGCCAGCGGAGCCATGACCGCGTAGCCTGCCGCTGTCGGATGCACACCGTCCTTGCTGAGGCCCTGCTTCATCGCACCCTCAGGCGTAGCCAGCGGCGTGTAATAGTCCAGGTAGGTGCAGCCGCTTGCCGCGCAGAAGTCTTTCATCCACGCGTTCAACGTACGTACCTTCTCCGCAGGCTGCAGGCCGCGACGCCATGCGTAGTCATCGACCGGCAACACGCTGCTCAGGATCACGCGAATGCTGTTTTCCTTCGCAATGGCGGCCATGGAGCGGACGTTGTCCTCCACCATCTGCAGCGTTTCGACGCCGGTGTTCCCTGCAATGTCATTCGTTCCGGCTAGGATAACCACGGCCGCGGGCTTGAGCGCGACTACGTCCTGCTGAAAGCGGATGAGCATCTGCGGCGTGGTCTGGCCGCTGATGCCACGGTCCAGGTACGGCTTGCCGGGGAAAAACGAAGCCTTGTTGGCGCCGTTACCCCAAGCGTCGGTGATGCTGTCACCGTAGAAGACGACGCGGCCCGCTTCAGCAGTGGGCAGTGCCTTGTTGGCGGCAGCGTAGCGTCCCAGTTGTGCGTAGTCACCCAATAAAGACTGCATGCGCTTGATTTCAGTCTGGTTCAAGGAGTCAGTGGGTGCCAGCAGGATGGGATCCGCAGCAATGGGCTTGCCGTCACTCGTCATCATGGTGACTCTGGGTGTATTCGGCGGAGGCGTTTGTGACGAGGCAGGCACCGGTCCGGTGGGCCGCTGGGTAGGCGCAGACGTGCTGGTTGACTGCTGCGCTTGCAGCGTAAACGGAAGCAAGAGCGCGCAAAGCGTAAACGTGATGTGTGCAGTGCGATGCATATATCTCCAACAATCGGTGATAGTTGTCTCAGAGAGGTTCGTCCCTCACCTTTTACACTGTCATGTGCTGCATCATTGCTACCATGATAGGCGCAGCATCAAGGTAGTGATGGTGTGAACGCAGCTAGTATTGGAGTAAGAGAAAACCATGGATCTAAACGATCAACCTGCCTACATCATCAAGATGCGAGCCAAGCCTGGGAACGGTGACAAGCTCTTTGAGCTTGCTACAGTCGGCATGAAGAAGTCCGATGCATCAGATCGGCACATTATTCTCCGCGAGGACAATGATCCTGATGTGCTGTGGACCGCCGAGGTTTTTCGATCAACCGTGGCTAAGGACAAGTATGAGAACAGTCCGCTTGCTGACGCGCTTCGGGACGAAATTCTGTCGCTCTTAGCGGAGCCGCCACTCCGCATTGCTGCACACCCCTACTCAGTTGCACCTGAGTAACCCGTACCGAAGGCTGAACTAAGCTAGCAGCTGCAGCAGGCCCTGCTCGTCTAGGATGCTGACACCAAGTTCACGGGCCTTCTCCAGCTTGCTACCAGCCTCTTCGCCAGATACAACATGGCTGGTTTTCTTTGACACGGAGCCAGACACCTTGCCGCCCGCTGCTTCAATACGCGCCTTCGCTTCGTCGCGTGTCAGCGTGGGTAGCGTGCCGGTTAGGACAAAAGTCTGCCCGGCAAGCGCATCGCCGACCACCTTCTTTTCCGCTGTGAACTGCAGGCCCGCTTTGCGCAGCGCCTCCACAAGGACGCGGTTCTTCTCCAGTTGGAAATAGTCATAGATGGTTTGCGCGACGATGGGTCCGATACCCTCCGCCTGCACCAGCGCCCCTGCATCCGCAGCCATGATTGCGTCCATGCTGCCAAAGCTTGCGGCCAGGTCCTGTGCGGTACGCTCACCCACATGGCGGATGCCGAGGCCCAGCAGCACGCGGTACAGCGGCGTCTGCCTGGAGCGCTGGATTTGCTCGTAGAGCAGGGTGCCCCGCTTCTCGCCCAGGCGGCGTGCGCCGGCTACTTTGCCCTCCTTTGCAGCCTTGGCCTGCTCTGCCTCGCTGGGCGGGAACTTCAGTTCACAGAGGGTCTCTTTCCTCAGGCTGTACAGATCGGCGACGGTGTGGACCAGGGCAGCTTTGGTGGGCTCCTCCGCGGTTTGCTCCGTGCTGTCCGCGGGGGCAGTGT
>CALMRM010000023.1:12165-26397 GCA_937871605.1 uncultured Terriglobus sp.
TCCGCGGGCAGCGAGACTGGGTCATTCACGGGATGGCCGAGCAACTGCGCCACCATGGCCTCGCCCAGTCCCTCGATGTTCATGACGCCGCGCGAGGCAAAGTGCAGCAATTCCTCGCTCAGGCGTGCGGGGCAGCTGGCGTTCACACAGCGGAAGTCGATTTCCCCCTCCTCGCGCACGACCGGCTCCTTGCACTTGGGGCAGCGCGTGGGAAAGACGATGTCGCGGGTGCCGCGCGGGTGCTCCGCGTCGTCCACAACCTCCGTGATTTTGGGGATGACGTCGCCGCCGCGCTCGACGGCAACGTAGTCGCCAATGCGCACGCCCAGCCGTGCGATCTCGTCCGGGTTGTGCAGCGTGGCGCGCGCCACCGTAATGCCGCCGATGCCCACCGGCGCAAGCGCCGCCACGGGCGTCAGCTTGCCGGTGCGGCCCACCTGAAAGAGCACGTCCAGCAGCTGCGTCACCGCGCCGCGTGCCGCGAACTTGTACGCTACGGCCCATCGTGGCGCCTTGCCCGTAAATCCCAGCCTGCGCTGCTGCGCCACGGCGTTCACCTTGATGACGACGCCGTCGATCTCGTAGCCAAGGTCGTCGCGCTGCGCCTCTGCCTTCGCGATGAAGTCGAGCACCTCCTCCACCGTGCCGACAGTGCGCGCGTGCGGGTTGGTGCGGAACCCAGCAGCGGCAAGCGCATGGAGCGTCTCAGACTGCGTGGGCAGCAGGAACTCACCATTTTTCAGCAAGAAGTAGGCGTAGTAGTCCAGGCGTCGCTGCGCCACCACGCTGGGTTCAACCGTGCGGATGGTGCCCGCGGCGGCATTGCGCGGGTTGGCCGCGGGCGACTGCCCGGCACGTTCGCGCTCCTCATTCAGCTTGAGAAACGAGGCCTGAGGCATAACGACTTCGCCGCGCACCTCGAAGTCAGGCGGCAGGCCCGCTGCTTTGATCTTTTCGCTGCTGATGGACAGCGGCACCGAGCGCATGGTGCGCACATTGGCGGTCACATCCTCGCCCACGGAACCATCACCGCGAGTCACACCCATCTTTAGGTGTGCGTCTGCATACTGCAGCGCCAGCGACAGGCCATCCAGCTTGTACTCGCAGGTGAACTCGAGCACATCGTTGGGGTGCAGCGAGGCTCGCACACGGTCAGTCCACGCGCGCAGTTCCACCGCGTTGTTCACGTTGTCCAGGCTCAGCATGGGGCGCGAGTGCGCCACCTTGGCAAAGCCCTCCTTCACCTTGCCACCCACGCGCTGGGTGGGACTGACGGGCGTGACCAGGTCCGGGTGCTCAGCCTCAAGCGACTTCAGCCGCTGCATGAGCTTGTCGTACTGCGCATCCGTGATTTGCGGATCGTCCATCACGTAGTACAGGTGCTCGTGGTGCACGAGTTCTGCGCGCAAGGCGTCGATCTGTTGCTGGGGCGTGTGGGCTGCGGCGGCTTTGGACATAGACAGCAGAGTTGGACGCAGGCGCAGCGCCCAGCTTTGCCCTTGTTTGCCGGACTTCTACTGCCTGTCATCCCACCATCGTGTCATCCCGCAGGGCAGCTACGGGATCTGCCTGTGAGGTGGTTCTTGCTGTGCGACTGAGTTGTAGCCGCGCGCGAGGCACGAAGAGATGTTTCCTCGGCAGTTCATAAGCAGCGTGCGTGACGAGCACACATGCAGATCCCTCCGCGTTGCTGCGGGATGACAACGATAAGGGCTGGCATGGAAAAGTGCGCAGGCGTGTATGCTCCAACCGTGGAACCTGTCACCCACATGCTGACCGGTGCGTGCCTTTCGCGGGCGTGCGGTTTCCCTGCCCGGGCGCGTTATGCAACGGCCGCCTGCGTCATCGCGGCAGAGCTGCCGGACGCCGACTACGTCTACCGGCTGGGTGGCCCCCTGCTCTACTTCCAGCACCACCGTGGCTGGACGCACGCGTTCTGGAGTTTGCCCCTGCAGGCCGTCTTCGTCGTTCTGCTGTTCATTGCCTGGCATGCCTTTCGGCAAAGCAGGCAGCGGCGCAGGCGCCCGCGCGAGGAGCCCGCCCCGACGAACTGGCCGCTGCTGGGCGGCATGGCGCTGCTGGCGTTGCTCACGCACATCCTGCTGGACTGGACCAACAACTATGGCGTGCGGCCGTTTGCGCCGTGGAACGCGCACTGGTACGCAGGTGAACTCGTCTTCATCGTGGAGCCACCGCTGCTGCTCTTCCTGGGCGGCGCCCTGCTGCTGCCGCTGCTGTTTTCGCTCAGCAACCGGGAGATGGGCATCCACCGCGAACGTGGCAGCGGGCGTGGGCTGGCCATTGTCGCGCTTGTGCTGACGGTGGGCCTGTGGGTGTTCCGCAGCGTGCAGCGAGGTGAGGCTCTTACTCTGCTGCGCACACAGGACCTGCGCGGCGGCCCCGTGGTGCGTGCCTCCATGGACCCGTACCCCATCAATCCGTATCGGTGGCACGCCCTGGCCGAAACGCCGCTCAACCTCCAGGCCGGCAGCGCCAATATGCGCACCGGTGTGTTTGAGACCGACGCGCAACAGATCTTCGCCAAGCCAGCGGAAACACCTGCCATCCTTGCCGCAAAGCGTAGCTGGGTCGGCAGAGTCTACCTCAACTGGTCACAGTTCCCGCTGGTGGTGGACGCAGGCACGGCGGCGGAGGTGCATCCAGAACTCGACCTCTCTCCCGCTGAGCGCAGTCTGCGCGTGGTGCAGTTCAGCGATCTGCGCTTCCGCTACGACGTTCTGGGGCAGGGCGGCGCAACCAAACCGCCCCTTGGCGCGCAGGCCTGGGTCGATGCGCAGGGACGCGTCGTCAGGGTTTTCTTAGGCGACGCCGAACAGAAGCTGCGGTAGTTCATCGCGGCACACCGCACACCATGTGAAAATAGCTCTATGGCCTTTCTCCTGCTGGTTCTTGCCGTGTTCAGCCGCGTGTTGCCGGCGCTGCTGCATGTCACCGGGACGAATGTGACCATGCTGGGTGCGGGCATGCTGTTCTTTGGTGCAAACCTGCGCCGGAACCAGCGGTTCTGGGTGCTGCCCGCCCTTGCCCTGCTGGCTGTGTCGGATTATTGGCTGACCACCTACGCCTACGGCTTCCCCTTCCACATCGCAAGCTATCTGCCCACCTGGCTCTGGTACGGCGCGGTGTGCCTGGGCGCTTCCGCGTCTCTGCGGCGTGTCCGCAGTGTCGTCCGGATCGGTGCGGCGGCGTTCGCCTCGTCTACCGGCTTCTTTTTGCTCAGCAACGGCACCGTGTGGCTGCGCGGCAACTTGTACCCACACACAGCAGCGGGGCTGGGACAGTGCTACCTTGCGGGTCTGCCGTTCTACCGGAACGACCTTGCGTCCACGTTGGTCTTCTCCGCGGTGTTCTTCGCGTTGCCCCTGTTTGCCGCAACCCTGCGCGCCGCTGCAGACACCATGCAGGACCACGGCGCAGGTCTGCGTTAATCTCAGGACCCTGCTATGCTGAGCCGCAATCTCTTCATCCTCGCCGGAACGCTGCTCTTCTTCTCCGTACTGTCGTACGTGGTCGCGTTCACGGGCCTGGCGCACGAACCGGGCGCGCCCGCCGACGCCAGCTTGTGGCGCACCATCGGCATTGTCATGCTGCTGCTGTCGCTGGTGATAGCACTGCTGGGCGTGTTGCAAAGCATGTTTGAGCAGGCGGACCGCCGTACGCCTGGCGGCCAGGCGGGTGTGCGGCGCGAGTACCTGGCCCAGCGCGACCGCGAGCGGGACACCAAGCGTCTCCCTCGTCAGGGCAAGGGTACACCGCCTCCCGTAAACTAGAGGTACGCGCCTGCCCTTCCGCATGTGCGCTACAAGGAAGCCTGTCCTCATGTATGAAGTCACCGTCGAGGCCCACTTTTCATCTGGCCACTACCTGCGCGAGTACTACGGCAAGTGCGAAAACCCGCACGGCCATAACTACCGCGTGCTCGTAACCCTGCACGGTGGGGAATTGGAGTCCAACGGACTCCTGCTCGACTTCAAGGTACTCAAAGACATCCTGAAACCGGTCGTGAACTACCTCGATCACCAGATGATCAACGACCTGGAACCGTTCACCACGGTCAACCCATCTGCAGAGAACCTGGCGAAATACTTCTTCGACCGGACCAACGAGGAGTTATCGGCCGTGACCGGTGGCCGCGTCCGAGTGAAGCAGAGCACCATCTTTGAAACAGACACCTCTCAGGCGACGTATTACGAGTAGCCGATGCGCTTGATCGAACTGTACAAATCCGTTCAAGGTGAGTCGTCCTTTACCGGGATGCCGTGCATTTTCGTGCGGTTTGCCGGGTGTAACCTGCGCTGCAGCTGGTGCGACTCGACATACACCTTCCATGGCGGCAAGCCCTCGACAGAGGACGAGGTCATCGCGCAGATCCAGGCACTGTCACCGTGCACGCTGGTGGAGTTTACGGGCGGCGAGCCCATGCTGCACGCACGCGAACTGCTGCCGCTCATGGATCGCCTGCTGAACGACCCGGTGACCCGCTACACCCTTATGATGGAAACGAGCGGCGAACGGCCCCTGGGCGAAGTGCCCGCCGCCGTGCACAAGATCGTGGACGTCAAGTGCCCCGGCAGCGGTTCTGCATTCGGTTCATTTCGCATGAGCAATCTCGACTGGCTCACACAGCGCGACGAAGTCAAGTTCGTCTTGCGTGACCGGCGGGACTATGACTTTGCCCGGGACTTTGTCCGCGAACATCTCTCTGAAAGGATCATCCGCGGCACGCTGGGCGGTGTCCTTCTCTCCCCTGCCTTCCTGCAGAACCCGGTACCACTGCGCACTGCGGACAACATGGAGCTAGACGCCCGCGAGCTGGTGCAATGGATGCTAGAGGACGGCCTGCCAGCACGCCTGTCGCTTCAGGTACACAAATTTATCTGGGAACCGCAAAAAAAAGGCGTGTAGCTCCGCTTAGGCAGGCTTTCTATAGGGCACATACAGCGCGGCCAGTGCTGCGCGATTGATGCTGTAGCAGTTGCACGCTGCGTTCTCTAGCCCTTCTCTGTTCATGATGCGTACCGTACCACGGCTGTAGTCGATGAAGCCTGCACGCTGAAGTACACCCGCTACCAATGCCACAGTGGTGCGCTGGCTGCCAAGCATCTCTGCAAGAAACTCCTGTGTCAGGCTCACATTTTCCTGGTGGGTCAGGTCGGCAACGGTCAGGAGCCAGCGCGCCAGACGCTCCTCCGCCTCGTGCAGGCGATTGCAGGCCGAAACCTGACTGGTGATAACCATTTGAGCCTGGATGTTCTGCAACACATAGCTCCGCAGCTCGGCATTTCCTTCAAAGCACTCGCGGAAGGCGGGCAGTGGCACACGCAGGCCAGCACCGGCCAGTTGCATAAACGTGTCGCCCTGCGACGGTGTCGAGCCTATGAGCGACATGGCATTGATCAGTCCCTCATTGCCAATCATGCCCACCTCTGCTGAGCCGCCACTCTGGAAGCGCACCACGATCGAAGCCACACCGCGCGTAAGCAGGTAAACAAAGTCTGGTACCTTGCCAGCCACGCAGAGGGATGCACGGACGGGTAGTTCCAATGGCTTGCCGATACGAACAAGGCGCTCGCGCAAGGGCGCTGTGAGCGCGTCTAAAATACGATTCTCAGTAGGCATCTTTCGCCACCGTTCAGGACGACCAGTCAGGATCGTCGCACTCATTTGGGGTGTCTACGACAACTCCGTCACGTCTCTAGATGCGAGCCACGGATGTGCAGTAGCCGACATAGAGGCCAATCTAGGTAGCCCATAGTAAATCAGTCCGCCGAGTGTTAGACACCGGGCAGTCAAGGCTCATGCCACATCCGTAACCTTCGGCTACTGGGTTAGTAGCGGATTGCTTTCGAAGAGGTGTAACAACTATCTCGAAGGATGAGAGCTCGTCCCTGCGTTTTCTTTGAGGAGCTTGACAGGACATATGCAAGGAACGAACCGCTTGCTGCAATCGCTAAGCTCACCCATTCGTGAACAGGTATTAGCCGGAGCTCGCTCCATGGTGCTGCCGCAGGGCTTTATGCTGACCCGCTCTTCTGAGATTGCACACGATGTCTATTTCCTGACACGAGGAGTGGCCTCCTTGGTGGTCACCTTGCGTGAGGGTGAGTCCGCCGAAGTCGGCATGCTGGGCAACGAGGGCATGATCGGTAGCACTGGCCTGCTGGGCTCAAGCACACCTACGGCTGACTGCATCATGCAAATGCCCGGTGCGGGATTCCGCCTGCCTATCATCGAGATGAAGCGCCTGTTCGAGGAGTCTACAGAAGTACGCACTCTGGTGCTGCAGGCCATACAGCGCGAACTGCTGACAATCAGCCAGATTGCAGCATGCAACCGCCTGCACAACGCCACCGAGCGGCTCGCGCGCTGGTTACTCACCGCTGCCGACCGTGCAGAAACGGACAGTGTGCCCCTGACACAGGAGGCTGTGGCGGAGATGCTGGGTACGCGACGCACGACGATTGCGCTTGTGGCAGCCTCTTTGCAGCGCAGTGGTCTCATCCGGTACCACCGGGGCCACGTACGCGTGACTGACTATGCTGGCCTGGCAACAGCAGCCTGCGACTGTTACCGAGTGATCAAGAGCATGACGGACTGCTTGTACAGCAGGCCCCCGTTAAGACCCAGCGCAGCATGCGCCAGCTACCATGGCGTCGTGCCGCGTCCTTACGGTAGTTCCCACTACTCTTAAGGGTTAGGTATCGACAGTGCAATCACTGCTGGCGCAGGAGCACCAGAGGCCATCGCAGGCAGACCAGCAGCTGTCTGCCGTAGTGGGGCACCGTCGGAGCGCCTAGCTGCGTCATACTCTGCGAAGCGAAAGAGGACCCATGGCGGAACGCGACGAAGACGATTACGTGACAGTGGCTAGCTATTCAGAGATTGGCGAGGCAGCGCTGGCACAGTCTGTACTGGATGGCTCGGGCATCGATTCTTTTATGTCGGGTGAAGAGGCCAACATTCTGCTGCCGGTCAGCGGCGCGCGCCTGCAGGTGCGGCTGGCAGACCTGGAGACAGCACGCGAACTGCTCAATACAGTAGCCACAGGGGCGGATGAGGACGGCGTCTTTCGCGGAGCGTCAACCCATGGCGCTGCGCTTGCTGACAACGGTGACGAACTCTAGTGCAGGCGGGTAAGCGCGCGAAAGCTGTGGTTTGCCTGTCCGGCGGCATGGATTCCACAGTGTGTGCGGCGCTGGCGGCACGCGATTTCGAAGCATACGCGGTTCACTTCTCCTACGGTCAGCGAACGGAGTCACGGGAACTGCGCTCTGCCTCCATGGTTGCAGCCGCTCTCGGCTTTAAACAACTGCTTCCGCTGCGCATGGACTTGTTCCGCCAGATTGGCGGCTCTGCCCTGACGGATACCAGCATCGCGGTACCGCCTGCCGGAGCGGAGACCGCGCCAACGAGCCTTCGCACTGGAGCGGACGTGCCGGTGACATACGTGCCCTTTCGCAACGCGCATTTCCTGTCCGCCGCCGTCAGCTGGGCCGAGGTCATTGGAGCGGACACCGTCTTCATTGGGGCCGTGGAGCAGGACAGTTCTGGCTACCCGGACTGCCGCCCGGCATATTACGACGCGTTTAATGCGCTCATTCGGCAGGGCACAAAAGAAGGCACGATTCGTGTGGAAACACCGCTCATCCACATGCGGAAGCGAGACATTGTGCATCTGGGTGTTGAACTTCATGCGCCCTTGCATGTAAGTTGGTCATGCTATTCCGGTGAGGACGTTGCCTGTGGGGTGTGCGAAAGCTGCGTCCTGCGGCTGCGGGCATTTCAGGAAGCGGGCTACACCGATCCGATTCCATATGCGGCAGCCAACGCCGCAAGTGCCGCAACTATCCCACTTCAGTAGAGTTTTGTACCATGCGCCGGCCACGTGCCGCCATGCAAGGAGCTTGTCATGAACCTTCGCACTTTATCTCAGGCCGCAGTTCTGGCCATGCTTTCTCCATTCGCTCTGCTGGCCCAGGCACCCGCGCCTGGCAGCATCCATGGCCATGTGCAAAATGCTGCTGGCATGGCGCAGACAGGTGACATCAAGCTCACCACAGACCGCACCAACGAGGACAAGAATCGCAAATATCAGTACAGCTTCCCGGTAAACGCAACCGGCGACTACACCGGCACTGGCATTGCCCCCGGCAAGTACATCCTGTTTTTCATCGTGAACGGCAAGACTGTCGACTTCGTGGACAACGTCGAGATCAAGGCGGGTGTGGATCTGGCCCAGAACGACGACATGACGCGTGAAGAGTTCCTGAAGAACATGACGCCGGAACAGAAAAAGCAGATTGAAGAGTTCAAGAAGCAGAACGCAGCAACGATGGCGGCAAACAAGACGGTGGGTAACCTGAATGCCCTGCTGACCCAGGCCCGCGACAATGAAAAAGCGGGTAAGTACGACGACGCGGTGAGCGAGATGCAGCAGGCAACTTCGCAGAAGCCGGACGAAGCCATCCTGTGGCTTGAACTGGGCAACGCGCAGCTGGGAGCCAAGAAATACGACGACTCGGTGACGGCATTCCAGAAGGCTGCCGATACCAATGCGGCGTCAAAGAAGCCGAGTGCAGCGGTTCCAGGTAGTGCCTACAACAACATGGGCCAGGCATACGCCAAGTTGAACAAGCCGCAGGACGCGCTGGGTGCCTACGACAAGGCCGCGCAGGCTGAGCCGGCCAAGGCTGGTGTGTACTACTTCAATGAAGCTGTGACGCTGTACAACACCGGCGCACACACCGAGTCGGCCACGGCCGCGGACAAAGCGATTGCAGCTGACCCCACAAAGGCAGACGCATACTACATCAAGGGACAGTCGCTCATCGACAAGGCGACCTCTGATCCTAAGACACAGAAGATACAGGCTCCTCCTGGATGCCTTGAAGCTTATTTGAAATATCTCGAACTCGCTCCCAATGGGTCTCACGCGGAGGATGTCAAAGGCATTGTTGCGGCTTTTGACGAAAAGCAGGTTTCCAACTACCGAGCAGGCGGCAAAAAGAAGTAAAAACAGGGCAAGCCTCAAAGATCGAGGCTTGCCCTTGCTCACACCGCTGGTTATGGGTGATAGCCTGCCGGAGCACTTGTTGTCACCGTTATGGTGAACGTGTACGTCGTGTTCGCTTTGAGAAGGACAGTGTCGTCACTGGTATGTACACCGCCAAACGGAATGGGTCTAGCGCGTCCAAATCCCTCGATCACTGAGTTGAGTGGGCTCTCTGTGGAAACGGAGATGTCGTCGGAAGTTGCGTTCAGAGCAACCATCTGACCGTTATGTAGAAACGATTGGCTGCGCAGCCGTACTTTAGCTTGGCGGCTGGTTCCACCGCCATACTGAGACAGCAACGTCAGTTCAGTTCCAACAGGCAGCACTATGTTCTGCACAGGACCGCCTCCGTTAGCACCGGTGGCAGGCATTCCAGTGCTACGCGTAATGAGCGATTCCACAACTCGCGCCCGTACAGGTTTCGCTGCACGTGCTCCTTTCAGGTCCACTGCATCCAGCAGTGTTACCTTGAAAGAGCTGCCCGCAGTAACAAAGTACCTGGGTGCTGGCAGGGAGGGGCGCGGCGGCGGCGCAACCGCGGCGGCGTCAGTTGGCCGCAGTTCTCTGGGGCTGTTGCCAGCAGCGGCGGTACTGGCTGGTGCTTCTGACTCTGCCATGGCGCTCAGGCATTCATGAGCAAACGGCGTAAAGCTTGCGTCCTGCGGGTGGACTTCAAGCAGAGCCTGCTCTCCATGCTCAAAGACCGACTCAAACAGCACTTTTTTAGCTGAAAAAAAGTCAGACACGGTGCCCACAGGCTTGTTTGCCGTGAGCGCCGCCCCTAAGAACCGCAGGGCGGACGCGTCGCTACTGTCATTGGAATTCTGTAGCGGCACAAAATACAACGAGCTCTGATTTTTGTAGTCATCTTCCGCCGTAGCGACTGTTGGCTGCGCGTTGTCCACGCGGACTCGCGTCTCCGTCCAGGCCTGCTTGTGATTACGGGCGGCCTGCATGGCCCCAAAGAGCCCACCTGTGACGTAATACGTCGTTGTGTTCTGCTTGAAGCCGAACCCGGGCTTGGTGTCGGCGATGAAGGCGATCACAAAGTCCATCTGAGACCTTGTGCAGGACGCTTTTTTCTCAAAGAGTCCGATCCGTTCGCCTTGCTCCGTGACGGCAGGGGTGTCCAGTACGTAAAGAATGCTAGATTTGCCCGTCATCGGGTCATTGGTTACCTGTCGCTCCCAGGCAAAGGTCGGCTTGGTGGACTTTGAACGATCTCCTGTTCCTGGGGACTCCGTACTTGCAGGTGCACTGTGCGCTGCTGCAAGCATGCTGCTGATGACGGCCTGCGGAACTCCCTGCTGCTTCAGACGGATCACCGCGCTGCTGGTCACCACAAACTTGTTTGGCTGGCTCTTGATCATCGTAGTTACGATGTCCGCGCTCATTCCGCTACGCACCAGGTCGATGACAGTTTGGTTCGTGAGTACCTCGGTCGGTTGTTGGGCATGCGCCGCGCGAGCAGGCGTGGCAGCAACGGGTAGGCAGGAGAGAGTTAGAACACAGGCAAACAACGGCTTCGGCATACGCCATCCCACTTGCTGAAGGAATTTGCGCTAAGGTAGCAGAGTGGTCAAGCCTAGTCCAAATAATTCGACTAATTTGCCGTATACTGGCGAGCCTTCCACCCAGCGGGATGACCCAGCAGCTTGCGGCACAGCGCATACCACTGCAATACCAGCAGCACGAGAACACCCAACGGATGCAGCGCCGCGCCGAACCAACTCTGCCGGTACTGTACGGTATTGACGATGCGAGGCAGGTAGCTCAACGCAACAGCAACGGAGGCAGCCCACACAGGGGCCACGCCGATGCGAACCGGTGGACCCAAGAACGGGAAGATGAAGCGCGTGTGCTGCCAGGCCAGCCAAAGCAGCGGCAACGGTAGCACCTGCCCTATGCCGAGGAACAGCGTCATGGGTACAATGCGTGCAGGCGCTGCGATGCCCTCCGTCGCGTTCTTCGCAAGTCCGTTCCAGGTGGTGCTTGCGGAACGGTACATGCGGCAGCTTGCCAGATCTGTCAGGTCCACCAGTGTCGTTCGAAAGCCATGCTGCCGCAGCAGTCGTGGCAGCAGCAGGCCGTCATGCATGGTGTGGCGAATGGCCGCATGGCCACCGCTCTGCATGTATGCCGCGCGGTCCACCATAAGGAACTGCCCGCAACCGGCAGCATAGCCTGCCGTCGTTGTGGTGCGAAGCAGACGGACGGGCAACAGGCCGAGCAGGATAAAGTGAATCAACGGAATCAACAACCGTTCCAGCCACGTTCCTGTCAGTTCCTGCGGAAAGCCGCTGAGGAGCGCAGCGTGGTCCCGCTGCTGCGCAGTCAAACAGCGAGCCAGCGTCTCTCCTTCTAATCGAACATCGGCATCCAGAAAGCAAAAAACCGACCCCGTGGCCGCCTGCGCTGCCAGCCAGCAGGCATGCTGCTTGCCATTCCACCCGGCAGGCAGCGGGTCCGCGTGCAGCAACCTGAGCCGTGTGTCCGCCGCGGCCATACCCTGCACGACCTCTGCTGTGGCATCGGTGGACCCGTCATCCATCGCGATCACCTCCAGAACCACACCGGCGGAGGCCAACACGCTCGCAAGGCAGGCTGCGATGCCTGCCTCTTCATCGCGCATGGGAACGATAACCGTAACGGGCGGCAAAGCCTCAGCGGCAGGCGGTGGTGGCTGGTACTCGGACACATTCACCAGCGTCAGCAACGCAGGCACAACGGCACACGCCGCAGACGTGAGCGCCAGGGCAAACAGCATCAGCGCAAACTCTCCGCAGGTGTTACGGCGGGTGCTTGGCGATGCGGCGGCGGAGTCTGGTCCTGGTGGTCGGCATGGTATGCCTGCCCGCTTAAATGCGCGCGCAGTCGCTGCCATACAGCGTATGGGCCAGCTGTGCCGCGACGGCCCTGCAGCAGTGTGGTAAAGGCGCCAGCCTCGCGGGACAGCGATGCAGCCGCAAGCTCATCCTGCGCTGCCTCCAGCTGCTGTTGAAGCGTTACGGTCCACTCCGCAGTGCTCAGGGTGCGGCCCCCGCCCACAGCGAAGGGTTCACCTGCCGCCAGCAACACCTCAGGCAAACGCTGATTCCAGAAGGTGTACTCCACAGCCAGCGGTACGACCGTGAGGCCGGTGCTGCGCTGCAGCAGCGCCCCCAAGCCTGATTTAAGCTCTACCGGCCGCACACGCGCATCGGTAAAGTGGCCCTGCGCTGTGACCCACAGCACACCGTTGCCCTGCAGCACCGCGCCTGCCGTCCGCAAAAACTGTGCCGCTCCGCGCGGGCTGTCCTGCTCCACCGGGAACATGCCCATGTGCCGAAAAAAGCGGTACTGCTGCAGCGATGCTGCGCTGATGGGTGCGCGATGTTTGCGGCCCGGCAGCAGGAGTCGCGCTACTTCAGCACACACAATGGGATCCCACCACGAGGGGTGGTTTAGATACAGAACGACCGGACCCGCAGGCAGGGCGCGCAGCCGCTCTGGATGCAAGATACGGACGGCACGAAAACTCCGCCGCAAGCGCCGCCTGCCGATCGTGGCGAACAGGAGGAACAGCAGCCGCCACGACTTTGGCATGGCGACGGACTGGGGCGCGGTGGGCATGAGGTGTTCACTGTATCGGATGCGCGTCGTCTGAGAACGGCGGCAGCTACGATTCGCGACAACACGACGCCACAGCGGCATCATAGCTGCCATGGCGATTCTGGCACCTGATGAAAACAGTTCGGCTCATTCCGTGGCGGCTACCCTCCAATTGATGGCCGAGGGTAAAGTCTCAGGCCGCGCGCTGTTGGAGCAGTGCCTGGAACGCATCGCCGACCCCGCAGGCGAAGGGAGCCGGACCTTTACCCGCCTGTACCCGGATCGTGCGAGGCTTGCAGCGGATGCGGTGGACACGGCCAGCCGCGAGGGCACCGCACCCGGTCCGCTCGCCGGTGTGCCCGTCTCGGTCAAGGACCTGTTCGACATCGAAGGCGACAGCACCACTGCCGGATCGCGCGTGCTGGAGGAGTCGCACCCTGCGGCGCGCGATGCAGAGGTGGTGCGACGGCTGCGCGCGGTCGGTGCGCTCATTGTGGGCCGCACCAATATGACGGAGTTTGCCTACAGCGGTGTGGGCCTGAACCCGCACCATGGTACGCCACGGAACCCGTATCGGCGCGACGAGGCGCTCATCCCCGGCGGCTCGTCCTCTGGTGCCGCGGTGTCAGTCAGCGACAACATGGCGGTGGTGGCCATCGGTACGGATACGGGTGGGTCCGTTCGCATCCCGGCGGCGCTGTGTGGACTGGTCGGCTTCAAGCCGACAGCGCGACGCGTACCGATGACCGGCATGGTTCCGCTCGCACCCTCGCTGGATTCTATTGGTCCCATCGGCTGGAGCGTAGACTGCTGCGACCGAGTGCACGCCGTGCTGAGTGGCGGCGAGTACCGCGCACTACCCGCACCAGAACTGCGCTTTCTACGCCTGGGCGTGCTGCAGGGCTACGTGCTGGACGGTCTGGACGCCGAGGTCACCACGGCGTACGGCCGTGCGCTGGACGCGATTGCGGCGGCAGGCGCGCACGTAGAACCCATCCACTTCTCGGGCCTGGAGCGTATCCCGGCCAGCAATCAATCAGCGGCGACGGAGGCCTACGCCTGGCACCGCCGCCTGCTGGAGGAGCGCGGCGCAGAGTACGATCCGCATGTGTCGGCTCGCATCCTGCACGGCGCGGGTGTGCTGGCGGCAGACTACCTGGAGTTGCAGCGGATCCGCCGTGAACTCATGGCAGAGTACGACACTGCCGTTGCGGGCTATGACGCCGTACTGATGCCCACGGTGCCGCGCATCGCACCTCCCATCGCCGCGCTGGAGGCAAGCGACAACGTCTACTTCGACGTGAACGGTGCCATGCTGCGCAATACCAGCATCGTCAACTTCCTGGATGGCTGCGCACTGTCCATTCCGTGCCATCAGCCGGGCGAGGCACCCGTGGGGCTGATGATCGCAGGGACACACGGCAACGACGTGCACATCCTTCGCGTGGGCCGCGCACTCGAATCTGTACTGAAGAACTCCTGAGCGAAGCCGCACAGCACGCTGTATGGCGCATACGATACGTTGCGCTCGTAATGGAGGCAAGATGGCAAAAAAAGAAGAAGAGTTG
>CALMRM010000023.1:26407-36004 GCA_937871605.1 uncultured Terriglobus sp.
CTGGCCGTGGATGGGCACGAGGTGCGTATCTCAAACCCCGGCAAGCTCTACTTCAGCCAGGGCGTGCAGCTCACCAAGCTGGAGTTGGTGCAGTATTACCTCTCCATCGCGCCCGGTGCGTTGCGCGGCGTGGCGGACCGGCCCTTTGTGCTCAAACGCTTTGTGGGCGGCGCACATGAGGAGCCCTTCTACCAGAAACGTGCGCCCGACAACCTGCCGCCCTACGTACGAACCGTGCAACTGACCTTTCCGTCCGGCCGTGTCGCCGACGAGATCGTCATCGACAACCCGGCCGCGCTGGCCTGGGCGGTGAACCTCGGCTGCATCGAGCTGCACCCGCATCCAGTCCGCAGCGGCGATCTGGAGCACCCGGACGAGCTGCGCATCGATCATGACCCGCAGCCCGGCGTGGCATGGGCCGACATCCGCTCTGTCGCGCAGGAGGTGCGCGCCGTGCTGGCGGAGGTCGGTCTACGCGCCTGGCCCAAAACCAGCGGCTCACGCGGCATCCACGTGAACGTGCGGATCGAGCCGCGCTGGAGCTTCACCGACGTGCGTCGCGCTGCCCTGGCACTTGCCCGCGCCGTGGAGCGCCGGCACCCTATGGCCAGCTCCAAGTGGTGGAAGGAGGAGCGACACGGCGTCTTTCTGGACTACAACCAGAACGCAAAGGACCGCACCACCTGCTCCGCCTACAGCGTGCGCCCCCTACCCGACGCCCGCGTGAGCACGCCGCTGCGCTGGGACGAGGTGGACACCTGCGATCCCGCTGACTTCACCGTAGGCACCGTGCCCGCACGTTTCGAACGCCTCGGAGACCTAAACGCCGGCATGGACGCACACCCCGGCACGCTGGACGCACTGCTGGAGATGGCCGACCGTGACGAGCGCAACGGCATCGGCGACGCACCCTGGCCGCCCCACTTCAAAAAGCAGTGGAGCGAGGGCAAGCGCGTGCAGCCCTCGAAAGCAAAGGCCACCTCAGCGGAGGCCTCAACGACTGAAGCGGCGGCGAGTGAAGACACAAAGCCCGCAAAGAAGGCTGCGGCAAAGCGCAGTGCAACAGGCCGCAGGCAATCCACCATGCCGCTGATCATCGTAGCGCAGTCGCCGGAGCGCGCCGCCGTGGAGGCAGGCCTGGAACGCTGGAAGGCAGCCCACGCTGAAGCCGCGTCATACCTTGCCGTGGATGATGTATTGGTGGACCGCATGCGCGGCACGGCCTACGTCTGGTACCGCATCCGCGTAAACCTGCGCAACGTGCCGGAGAACATCTGCCCGGCGCAAGGCATCATCGACCCCGACGACGACCCCACCCGCAAATGGCGCGAAGCGAAAGAGGCAGCGCCGGAAGGAACGGCATGACCCGCCTTCGCACATCGCGCAAGGCTGTCTTGCTCTTCAGCGGACTGGCTGCTGCCAACCTGCTCTCCGGGTGCGTTGTGGTGGGCTACAGCAGCCGTGGTGGCTTCTTTGTATGGCCGGGCGGGTTGGGGTTGCTGCTCCTGCTGTTGCTGCTGTGGCTGCTCTTGCGCCCCCGCTGACGTCACATCGCAACGCCGTAAAATCACCCCTTCCCGACAGTGTCATCCCGTAGCGTAGCGGAGGGATCTGCATGTGTGCTCGCAACCGCACACATGTGGTAAATCGGCGCCCGCCCATCTGCATAGAGGGCTCATCAGGCGTCGCGCCTAACCATACAATATTCCGCAGCCGCACAGACATGCAGATCCCTCCGCTCCGCTGCGGGATGACAACGGAGCGAGGTAGCGCAGGTCGGGCCATTCACGCAAAGATAGCCATCAACTCCTGCGGAGGCACGGCCTCCAACTGCGCGTAGGTGCACTGCTTGGGCGGCTTGTCCGGACGCCAGCGGCGGAAATGGGCCAGGTGGCGAAAGCGGTCGCCCTGCATGTGCTCGTACGCCACTTCGACGACCAGTTCCGGGCGCAGCGGCTGCCAACTCAGGTCCTTGTCGCGGTTCCAGCGGCTGGGCGCGCCGGGCATGCGGTCCTGCGCGTGCGCGTCAGCCTCGCCCCAGTTCGCCCAGGGATGGTTTTCTAATGCGTTCTCGCGGTATGGCGCGAGGAACTCGACCAGTTCACGCCGCTTGGCCGCGGTGAAGCTGGCGCAGACGCCCACGTGCTGCAGCGCGCCTTCGCTGTTGTAGAGGCCGAGCAACAGTGAGCCGATGGCCGTACCCTCGCCATCCTTGTGCCAGCGGAAGCCCGCCACCACACAGTCAGCATCGCGCTCGTGCTTGATTTTGAGCATGGTGCGCTTGTCCGGCGTATACGGCCCTTCCAGCGGCTTGGCGATGACGCCGTCCAGCCCCGCACCCTCAAAGCGCTTGAACCAGTCCTCGGCAATAGCGCGGTCCTCTGTCGCGGGTGTCAGGTGCAACGGTGCCTCCAGGTCGGCGCAAACGCGCTCCAGCTCCGCCCGGCGTTCCGCGAACGGTGCTTCGCGGAAGTCGCGGTCACCCGAGGCGAGCAAATCGAAGAAGACGACCGACGCCGGTGTCTGCTGCGCCAGCAGCCGATTACGCGAAGCAGCGGGATGCAACCGCAGCGTGAGCGCGTCAAAGTCCAGCCCATTGCCGCTGCGGATGACGATCTCGCCATCCAGCACGCAGCGGTCGGGCAGCTGTTTCAGCAGCGGCTCACGCAATTCGGGGAAGTAGCGGTCCAGCGGCTTGCCATCGCGGCTCTGCGTAAACAAGGTGTCGCCGTCACGAAAAAAGAGCGCGCGAAAGCCGTCCCACTTGGGCTCAAAGCTCCACGCGCCGTCCGCGGGAATGTCGTCCACGCGCTTGGCCAGCATGGGCAGGATAGGGTGAGCGAGCATAATAGTCCGATGCGGCTACGAGAGGTCGAGTCGTGAGCGCCCGCCTAAATCGCAGGTATGTAAGACCACAGAGGAGTCCTCCTAGTGACAACACCATAGCCCTGGGGAGAACGACTGAGCTAGCTGGCATGGATAGTCAAATCGACAAAAATAGATCTGAGCGATAGCAAGCGATTAGCACTGATGCTTAGAAGACTTGGCCTGCTACCATCGAGGCACGGAGCCGCACATGTCCAATGCGCAGTTCATCACGTTGCTCTCTACTGGAATCGCCTCGTTCGTGTTGGTAGTTTTGGCTTGGCTGAACCAGAATCAAAGGCTTGGCGATCTACGCGAGGACATGAATCGTCAATTCAATCGCGTAGACCAACGCCTCTCGCTTATAGAAGCAGACCAAAAAGAGTTTTTCACGATTACAGGCAGGCTCGACGGTCGCATAGAGCAGCTTTCTCGCAACAAGTAGGGATCAGTGCTTATGCCCTGCACAAGAGAGTGCTGCCGGCGTAGTGCTACTACACTTCACTTCCGTTTACGGAAGCCGATCAGCAACCCGGCAGACATGCCGATGGATTGCTGATGGCCGCCGGCAAAGCTGTAGGTATAGGCCGGTTCCAGAAACCACCCGAAGTGGTGCCTGCCCGAGGGCCAGAACATGAAATCACCGGCTAACTCCCCGGAAAACGAGTTGCTTGCCTTGCCACCCTGCCGGACGTGCGCCCATTGCGGCCCCACGCCAACCATGAACTCGGCCTTGCGGGAGATGTCCCAGGGCTTCTTGAACAGGAAGTCCGTGTCCCACTCTGTAAGGGTGCGCGTGTAGAAGGGGGTAACGCCTGCTTCAAGCTCCAGCCAGTGCTCGATAGGGGTACACTCTGCGGCAAGGTTGGGAGCAAACGTGGCTGCACCACCCGCGAAATTCCAGTTGGTGGCAGCACCCACTTCCAGAATGACAAGCGGGTCATCCGGGGTGTCGCGGTGGGACTCTAGAGGTGCGCTTCCAGTCTCCTGTGCAAAGATCGCTGGGCAGCACCAAAGGGCTGCGGTCAGCAGCGGAACCGTGTGTAAACGCATGAAGTTTCTCCGTGAACGAAAGCCGAAACAGTATCCGCGTGCAGGACGCGGACGAGTATGGGCTAGGAGTCTGTCAGGCGTGGTGGATGGAACGGGATGTCAGGCAGGGAAAGCGGGGCTGGGACTGCCAAAGTGGGGTATACCTGCCGCACCGAACGAACGACTGCCAAAACACCAACTATGGGTGCCGGCTGGCCGCAGTAATCACAACAGGGACACACACGGTCACACACGTCTGCCACAGCGGCAGGTGGGGAAGCATACCTGCCGTGCGCAGCCGCCAAGGTCGCATGGATTTGTTCCTCAGGAGAGCAGCAGGGCGAAAAAGCAGGCAGCCAGATTAACCACGCACAGAGCAACCACAACCACATACGCCGATGCTGCTGACTGCGCGCCTCTCGCCTCATCCGTCTGCTCGTGCAGCGTTACGCGTAGACAGCTTCGCGCTGCTCAACCTGTGCTGTTCGGTGCTTCTTCTCTTTACGGTCCAGTGCATCGGCGGCAATCCAGCCGCTCATCATCACCATGGGCATGCCGGGGCCGGGGTGGGCTGCGCCCCCTGCCAGGTACAGGCCCTCAATGCCACGAACGACATTGGATGGCTTGAAGGCACCGTTCATGCGACCGTGTGAACTAAGCCCGTAGATGGCACCGTCCAGCACGCGGTAGCGCTCGTGAATATCCTGCGGCGTGAGCGCACGCTCGAAGACGATGCGCTCCTCGATGTCTTCCATGCCCGCGGTGCGCTTCAGCTTGTCGAGGATCACCTGGCGATAACCGGGGAACATCTCCCGCCAGTCGTGGTTGGGACGCAGGTACGGCGTGTGGACGAGCACGTACATGGCGTCGCCGCCCTCGGGCGCGGTGCCTGGTTCGGTGCGGCTGGTGCTGGCGATGTAGCACGTCGGGTCCGGCGCGGGCATGCCCAGTGTGTAGATGGCGTTGAATTCCTCATGCGGATCGCGCGAGAAGACAAAATCGTGGTGCGCGATGTGATCGTAGCGCTTGTTTAGACCCAGGTAGAGCACCACACCGCTGCACGCGGCTTCCCAGTTCTTTTTGCGGTCGAAGCTGGCGCTCACGGCGGTTCCGGCGAGCAGTTCGCGATGCGTGCGGACGGAGTCCTCGTTCGAGACGATGGCGTCGAAGCTCAACTTTGTGCTGTCCGTTAGCGTGATGCCGGTCACCTTGCGGCCCTCGCCGTGGATGATCGTGTCAATCTTCGTGACGTCCGCATCAGTGTGGTACTTCACGCCGAGTTCCCTGCCCAGCTTGACCAGCGCCTCCGGCACGGCGCGGGTGCCGCCCATGGGATACCAAATGCCCTCTTCTGTCTGCATGTGGCCGATGGCGCACAGGATAGCGGGTGACGCATCAGGCGACGAACCGACGTACTGCACAAAGTGGTCCAGCATCTGCGCCGTGTTGTCGTCGGAGATGTACTCGCGAATCACGCCGCTGACCGTCTTACCCAGCCGCATCTTCATCACGTCCTTCAGGACGTTGACATCGAACATGCCGCGCATTTCCAGCGTGTCCATCATGGAGCCGACCGGCTTCCAGAAGAAGAACTTGTCCGAGATGTGGTGCAGGTCCTCACTGGTGGCCAAAAACTCGCGATACTTGTCGCCCAGGCCGGCCTGCTTCTGATTCAGCGAGGCAATCATTTCACCGGTGTTGTCTTTCAGGTCGATGACGGTGCCGTCCTCGAAAAAGCAGCGCCATGACGGATCGAGCCGCCGCAGGTCGAGGTAGTCGTCCAGGTTGCGATTGGCCTCGCCGAAGATCTTGCGCAGCACCGACGGCTGGATCAGGATCGTCGGCCCCATGTCGAAGCGGAAGCCACCCTCTTCGAGCACGGCTGCTTTACCGCCCAGCCAGCTGTTTTTCTCAAATACCTCAACCTGGTGGCCGCGCGCGGCGAGTGTTGCCGCTGCTGCAAGCCCTGCCAGGCCAGAACCGATGACCGCTACCCGCATGTGCTCTCCTGAACTCTATGTACTGCTATTGGACCGCAAGATCGCGATCCTGTAACTGCGACTGATCGAAGGGGGATTGGTCGAATTTCCAAGCACTCTGCAGGCCCAGGTCGTCGAGCATGAGTTTGGCGGAAATACGAGCGGACTCAAAGATCACCGGCAGGCCAGACCCTGGGTGGGTGCCACCACCGACCAGGTACACACCTTCGGTCTCCTCAAAGCGGTTGTGCGGACGCAGGTGCAGCATCTGCTGCAGGCTGTGCGCCATGCTGAAGGTGCTGCCCTTGTGCAGCGCAAACTCCGCGGCCCAGTTGGCCGGTGTCAGAATGCGCTCCGTGACGATACGGTCCCGCACGTCGCCCATGCCGATGTTTGCCAACTGGTCCAGCACCTTTTCGCGGAATGGCTGTGCGTCCCTGTGCCAGTTCACGCCCTCGCAGCTGTGCGTGACCGGGGCCAGGATGTACAAGGAACTCATGCCATCCGGTGCAAGCGTGGAGTCCGTTACGCTTGCATTCTGCACGTAGATCGAGGGGTCCGACGATAGGCTGTGACCCTTCTCAATGTCGTACAGGTTGCCCTTGTAATCTTTGGCCAGGTAAATGGTGTGGTGCGACACGGTGTCATACCGGCCTTCGATGCCCAGGTACAACATGAACGTCGAGCAGGAATGATCCTTCTTCGCGATACCGTCATCGGTCCAGCGCGTGCGCAACTTGCGTGGAATCAACGTGCGCGCCGCCTCCGCGAACTCCGCATTCATGACCACTGAGTCGGCCTGCAGCGCGCGGCGACGGGTCTTCACGCCAGTGGCTTTACGGCCCTCGAACGTGATCTCCTCGACCGCCTCGTCCAGGAGGATGGTGACGCCCATCTCTTCACAAATGCGGGCCATGGCGCGCGTGATGGCACCGCAGCCGCCAATGGGGTGAAACACGCCGTACTCGTACTCCAGAAACGACAGGATCGAGAACAATCCCGGACAGCGGAAGGGGCTCATGCCCAGATACTTCGATTGGAAAGAGAAGCCCAGCCGGATACGCTCGTCGCTGAAGTACTGCTTCAACTCGGCATCCAGCGAACGCCACGGTGCCAAAATGGGCAGCAGCTTCAGCATCTCTGGCTTCAGCAGGTCGCGCCAGCTCTCAAACGGCGACTCCAGAAACGGCAGGAACTGCTGCAGCTTATGCCGGTTGTCCCGCATAAAGCGCTGGAAATTCTTCGCATCCTGCGGGCAGAGTTTGGCAACAGCCGCCTCCATGCGGGCGTGGTCGCCGGTGGCCAGCAGTTCTCCGCCTTGGCCAAACACCAGCCGGTACTGCGGATCCAGTCGCACCATGGGCACTTCCCGCTCCAGCGAGTAGCCCGCGGCGTTGAAGATCTCACTCAACACCCGGGGATACAGGAAGAACGTGGGACCGTAGTCGAAGCGAAAGCCATCCTGCTCGAACGTGCTGGTGCGGCCGCCTGCATGGTCGCGCTTCTCTACCACTGTCACATCCACGCCGGACGCCGCCAGCAGCATGGCGCTTGCCAAGCCGCCCGGGCCGGACCCAATGATTACCACCCGCTTTGCTGACGTACCCATCAACATCCTTTTGATGAAGTTACCAATGCCTGCGCCACCCTGTCAGGAGCGCGCTCCGCAAATCCTCGAAAGGCTGCTTATTGGCGTTCTATCACTTGCCCCGTTCCCCTGTACCAGCCAAGTTGCACCGCGTCCACCGCCACACAAAACGTCCTCTCCCTCGTTGCCCATACGCAACCGGACCGTTACCCCTGCGCAGCAGTACCCTCCAGCCCTAGTCGTGGCGCTGCCTCTTGCAACGAGCGGACGCAATTTGTGATGTGCTCTTCCAGTGGGAGGTCAAGCAGCGCGGCTCCTTCCACCATGTCCTCCCGGCTCACGGCGCGGGCAAATGCCTTGTCCTTCATCTTTTTGCGCACACCGGCTGCGTCCACATCCAAGATGGAGCGCGACGGCTTGACCAGCGCACAGGCTGTCAGAAAGCCCGAAAGCTCATCGCAGGCAAACAGTGCGCGATCCAGATGGCTTTCGCGCGGCGTCCCGGTGTAGCCGGCATGCGCCAGAATGGCGTGGCGCACCGCCTCCGGCCAGCCCTGCTCCGTGAGCACCCGGTTGCCCACGTACGGGTGCTCCTCCAGCGAAGGGTGCCGGTCGTAGTCGAAGTCGTGCAGGAGCCCGGCCACGCTGTAAGGCAGCACGAATGCTTCGCGCTCGTCCCCGGCTAAGCCGAGCCGGTCGGCCTCGCGCTCGCCATAGCCGCGGGTGCACGCCTCGACCGCAAGCGCGTGCTTGCGCAGGCTTTCCGAGGCCGTCCACTCCTCCATTAGCTGCAGGGCGCGGTCACGCGTGTACATGCCTAGGATGATACTGCCGTGCTGTACACCGGCGGCAACCGAGCCCGTCCCATCCTCTAACCTGCTCGTTACCCCTTACACTACTGCCGGGCAGGCATCGCACCGGTCCCAAGTCCCATTTCCCTCCCGTTCAGGAGTTGCACATGGCATATACTCTGCACGCCGACGTGCTGAAGTTCACCACCAAAGAGCAGACCGCCACCACAGAGCTGGACGACATCGATGCTCTGGCGCGGAACTACCGTCCCCGCCTGCTGCGGTTCGTCATGGCCTCGGTGCGGGATGAGGAGTTGGCAGACACCATCGTGCAGGACACGCTGCTCAAGGCCTATCGCAACCGCGCTGGGTTTCGGGGTGAATGCACCGTCAACACCTGGATGACGGGCATTGCGGTCAACCTGATCCGGGACCATGCCCGGACGCAGAAGTTCAAGTTTTGGCGCAAGGCGCATGCCTCTGCCGTCGACGCCACGGACATGGCAAATCACCTGCGCAGCAGCGGCTCCTCGCCGGAGGGTGCCTTGCTGGCGCGCGAGCAGGCCGTGCAGGTGCGGGAAGCCATGGAGTTGCTCTCGCCCAACCAGCGCACCGCGTTTCTGCTGCGCTTTATCGAAGAGATGGACCTGCCGGACATTGCCGATGCCATGGGTATGCCAGTAAATACTGTGAAAACGCACCTGCACCGGGCGGTAAAATCCGTTCGTGCCCGCATAGGGGGCGCAAGGGTATGACAAAGGAAAGGCCAATGACGGATGAAGCGTTCGCCGAACTGCTGCTGAAGCCCCATGCGGATACCCATGGCATGGAGACGGCGGGCGACCAACAAGAACTGCGGGACCTGCAGGCTGCTCTGGGCAGCTATCGACGCGAGACACTGCACTGGGCAGAGCGGCGGTCTGCGGGCCAGCCCTCGCTGGCAGATAAAGCCCGCGCACAGCAGCGCTGGAACGCCCTGCCCCAGTGGGCTCTGGCGACGGTAGCATTGGTAACCATTGTGGGCGGCGTAGTGCACCTGGCATCAGATCGGGCCGTAGAGCCCACCAGCATAGCCGCTACGCTGCCGGCAGCGGAGCAGCCCGCAGCAACCGACGACGTTGCCGCCGACAATCACCTGCTCTCCTCCATCGATGCGGAACTCAGTTATCACGGTGGCTCTCCTGTGGACGGGCTACGGTTGCGGGATGCCGGGTCGGCGGAGCGTACGGAAGTAGCCGGAGCGACCGATTGACGTACCGCTGTCCCAAACGGGCGGTTGCACTGCTTGTGCTCTCTGCGGTGGGCCTCGTGCTCCTTGCAACGGGCACGGCCGCGTATGGCC
>CALMRM010000024.1 GCA_937871605.1 uncultured Terriglobus sp.
TGCGCCACGCATTAACGCGGCCGGTCGCATGGCTGTCGCAACCGAGGCGGTTCAGCTGCTGCTGACACGCGAACTGGGAGAGGGCCGGGAACTTGCGGACAAATTACACCGCCTGAATGAGGAGCGGCGTGCTACCGAGGCGACTGTGCTGGAAGCGCTCGAAGAGCAACTAGAACAGCTGCGGCGCACCGACGGCGCGCTGGCGTCGGCGGGCTGCCTGGTGCTGGATGGGCAGGGATGGCACCGCGGGGTTATCGGCATCCTTGCCTCACGCGTGGTGGAGCGCACGGGCCGCCCGGCACTGGTGGTGGCCCACGAGGATGGCGTCGCGCACGGCTCGGGCCGGTCGGTTTCTGGATTTCACCTGCTGGACGCGCTCATCGACATCCATGCTGAGAGCGTCGCCCCACTGTTCGACCGCTTTGGCGGCCACGCGCACGCGGTCGGGTTCGCGCTGCCCTCGGCACATCTGTCCGCGCTGCGAGACCGCATGTCGCGGTATGCAGCGCCCAGGCTCACGCAGCACCAGCTGACCCCAACGCTGACCATCGACGCCGTAATGACCTTGCAGGAACTGTCCAGCTCGGCACTGCCCTGCCTGCACCTGCTGGCACCCTTTGGACATGGCAACGAGGAACCGCAATTTCTGACCTGCCGCCTGACGCTCACGGAGGAACCACGCATCCTGAAAGAGCGCCACCTCAAGCTCCGCCTGAAGGACGCGGACGGCACGTTCGCGACATGCCTTGGGTGGAGCAGAGCCGTCCAGTGGCCAACTCGCCTGGCAGAGCTTCGTATTGGGGCAGGCTCAATCGTCGACGTGGTGTACCGTGTCCGCGAGAACAAGCACCCGCAGTTTGGCGGTGCCGAGATGGAGTTGTGCGACCTGCGTCGTTCTACAACATCACACGCTGTGTGAGTAGCGCGGGGAGACTTCCGCAACGAGGCGGTGCTGTGGCCCATATAATGACGCATCGGGACATGAATCAGCAGGATGGGTCGAATGAATAGGATCGTGGTGCAGGTGTGCATCGCGGCGGGCGTGCTCGTGCTGGTGCTGCTCGGTGTGCGATACGCCACACGGTCAAATACAGAGGTGCGGGTCGCAACGGCAGAGTATAGCGACCTGCGCAGTTCCACGGCCACCAACGGCAAGGTGGAACCCATGCGAAACTTCCAGGCGCACGCCGCTGAACCGGGTGCCGTGAAAGCCGTTTATGTCCACGATGGCGAGAACGTCCCCGCTGGCACGCTGTTGCTACAACTGGACTCCGCAACCGCTGCGGCGCGTGTGGAAACGGCACGTTCTGCCATTGCGCAAGCCCAGGCAGCACAATTTGACATCCGTCAGGGTGGATCGTCCGACGAGCGCATCGGCATCGCTGGCGATCTGAATCGCGCGAAGCTGCAGGTGAATCAGAGCCGGAGTGATGTGGCCACGCTGCAGGCGTTGCAGGCCAGGGGCGCAGCCTCACCCAGCGAAGTGACCGCGGCACAGGAACGGCTTGCCACAGTGCAGTCTTCGCTGCAGTCTGTGCAGCAGCGTTCCACCGATCGCTACGCAGCCACGGACCGGCAACGCGTACAGGCACAGGTGGCCGATAGCCGTGCAGCCCTGGCAGCCGCTCAGGACAGCCTCACGAAAGCGGTCATTCGGGCACCCTTTGCAGGCACCATCTACTCGCTGCCAGTCAAACCGTACGAGTTCGTCCAGGCTGGCGAGGAGCTTGTGCAACTGGCTGATCTCTCGCAGGTCCAGGTGCGTGCTTACTTTGACGAGCCGGAGATTGGTAAGCTGAAGACGGGTGCGGCTGTCATCATTAAGTGGGATGCAAAGCCGAGCCTGTCCTGGCACGGACACATCATCCAGGTACCGCTGACTGTTATTACCTACGGCACGCGCAATGTTGGCGAGGCGTTGATTGCCGTGGATGACGCGAACGGTGCCCTGCTCCCAAATACCAACGTGAATGTCAACGTGATCACGCAGGAGATTGCTCATGTGCTGAGCCTGCCGCGTGAGGCCCTGCACACGCAGGGGCCGGATAATTTTGTATATCTGGTGCAGCACGACAGCCTGGTAAAGCGGCCGGTGCAGATTGGCGCGGTAAACCTGATGCGGGTGCAGATCCTTTCGGGCCTGCAGACTGGCGATGTGGTGGCACTCAACCCGCTCAGCAGCAGCGTGGACCTGAGTGAAGGTCTGCGCGTAAAGGCTGTTGCGCAATGAAGGTGCCCTTACACAAAGCTGCTGGCGTGCTCCTGCTGATTTTCAGTGCAGGTGTTTGCGCCCAAGCGATGAACGCCGCAAGGGCAGCGGCGCGCGCCGGCAAGGTCGACACAGCCTTAGCAGAGCTGGACCGCATGCCGGCGGATGCGCCTGCTCAGTCCCTGCGGTGCAGCCTGTATGCCTCCATCGATAAGGTGGATGATGCGCTCAAGGCGTGTGACGCTGCAGCCACGCTTGCACCGGCCAGCAGCGATGCCGCACTTGCCCTGGCGCGTGCCCTTGGAGCAAAAGCGGACCGGAGCGGAGCGATTACCGGTCTCCGCCTGGTCAGTAAAATCCGCTCTGCATTTGAGCGGGCGGCGCAACTGGACGGCACCAACGTGGACGCACTCAGTGACCTGGGCGAGTTCTACGTAGAAGCGCCCGCGATGGTAGGCGGAGGTTTGGACAAGGCGCAGGCACTTGTCGTGCGACTGCAACTCCTGTCACCGGCACGCGCGCACCGCCTGGCTGCGATGGTGGCGACGAAGCGCAAGGACAACGCGCGCGCCGAGCAGGAATACCGTGCGGAACTGGCGGCTGCGCCCACGCCCGAGGCGTATGTCGACCTCGCCAGGTATTACGGCAGCCAAAAGCAGTGGAGTGCTGCCACGGAGCAAGCACGCCTGGCCATGGATCACGATACGCAGCACGGCCCGGACACACTGGATGCGGCAACGCTGCTGATTGGATGGCAGCGCGACCAGCCTGCCGCGCAGGCAGGGCTGGAGAGTTACCTGCAGTCGCCGCAGAAAGATGTGGCAAGTTACGCAAAGGCCCATGTTCTGTTAGGACAGAGCCTGAGCAGCGCGGGCGACCGCTCCAGGGCCAAGCAGGAGTTCCAGGCGGCATTGACACTCGCCCACGACTACATGGCAGCAAAGCAAGGACTGAACGGATGACGCACAGGCGGCTGCAGAGCGCTGCGATGTTCGTGTTGCCCTTGCTGATCCCGGGCGCAGCTGCCGCGCAGATCTCCCTGCAGAGTGCGGTAACCCTTGCGCTGAAGAACAGCCCGCGCATCCGTATCGCACAGGCTGACCTGGCAAAGGCGCGCGCGGCACACAGTGAGGTGAAGGACGCCTACGTTCCGGTAGTCTCCACCGTGGGTGGGTACGGCCTGTCCACGGGTGCGCCGCTCAACGTCCCTGTGGTGTTCAGCATTTCTGCGCAAAGCCTCGTGTTCTCGTTTTCGCAGCGTGATTACCTTCGTTCTGCGCAGCAGTCTACCGAGGCTGCGGAGCACCTGCTCCACAACCAGCAGATAGAGGTGGTTGAGGACACCACCAACACCTACATCGCGCTGGACAATGCCCTGCAGCGGCAACGGACGCTGCGTGAAGCTGGGAGCTTTGCAGACCGCCTGGTTACGGTAACGACCGAGCGCATCGATGCCGGGGTAGACGCAAAGGTGGAGTTGCCGAAGTCACACCGCACGGCCACCCAGATACGTCTGCAGCGGCTACAGTTGCAGGATGAGATTGCAGCGAACACCGGGCACCTGGCGCTCCTGACCGGGCTACCAGAGGGCGGTCTGCGTACGGACAGCGCCTCCATTCCTGCCCTGGCGACGCCGCGCACAAACATTCCAGACACGCCTGCCAGTGGCGATAGTGAGGGCGTTGCAGCAGCCTTCTCCAACGCACGCGCCAAGCAGTACGCCGCCTTTGGAGACCAACGGTATACCCTCCGCCCGCAGGTCGCACTTTCCGCAGGCTACAGCAGGGTGGCCACGGAGCTGTCGAGCTACGCCAATTACTACCCGCGCTATGCTGGCACTGCTGACAACCCCAATAGCCAGAACTCCTACTACTTCGGCCTGCAGGTGACGCTACCGCTGCTGGATTTGGCGCACCGGTCCAAGGCGCGCGAGTCTGCGGCAGACGCAGCCCGCACCTTTGCAGAAGCAGAGCAGCAGCGCGGCGTCTTCCGCGAGGGGAAGGCGCGGCTACGCAACTCGACGCTCGAGCTCGAGCTACGCTCCGAGATGGCCCGCGATGAACAGGAGATCGCACGCGACCAGCTTGAAACCCTGCAGGTACAGTTGCAGTCCGTCGCGGGTGGCGCGTCCGCGATACAGACGACCCCAAAGGATTTATTAAACGCGCAACTGCAGGAGCGGCAGCGCTACCTGGATGTGCTGCAAGTCGAGTTGCAGTTGCGGCAGACGCAAGTCAATCTGCTCCGGCAAACAGACGGCCTGAGCGTATGGGTGCTTGGCGCAACCGGCACCGTGAATGGCGACGCTGCTGCCGGTGCCATTGCACAGCCCACCAACACACCTGGCAGCCCCACCAACACTGTTATCCCACAAGGCGCAACTGCTCCCGGCGTCACACACCCTTAGCCTTGGATCAAGTCGCCTTTTCTGCCGAGGAGCAACCCTCAGAATGGTAAACTTTATCTGTCTATGCCACTGAAAACGCTATTCCTGAATCCGCCCTCGTTTGAGAACTTCGACGGCGGAGCAAGCAGCCGCTGGCCTGCTACCCGTGAAATTGAGTCGTACTGGTACCCCGTTTGGCTGGCCTATCCGGCTGGCATGCTGGAGGGGTCTCGCCTGCTGGACGCGCCGCCGCACCACATCAGCGCAGACGAGACGATTGAAATTGCAAAGGGCTTTGACTTTCTGGTCCTCTTCACCTCCACCGTGGGCTGGTCTGGCGACCATGCACTGGCACAGGCGATCAAGTCAGCGAATCCGGCAATCAAGATCGCGTTTGTTGGCCCGCCGGTGACCACCGATCCAGAGCGCGCGCTGAACGAGTGCAGCGTCATCGATTTTGTCTGCCGGCGCGAATTTGATTTCGCCGTAGTGGAGTTTGCGCAGGGTAAGCCGCTCGCTGACATACTTGGCATCAGCTACCGGGCCGAGCATGGCGGCTTTCAGCACAACGCCGACCGACCGCAGGTAGAAGACCTGGACGCGATGCCGTGGGCGACCAAAATCTACAAGCGCGACATGGACGTGACGCGCTACAACGTGCCCTTTCTGCTGCACCCATACATTTCGCTCTACAGTACGCGCGGCTGCCCGGCGC
>CALMRM010000025.1 GCA_937871605.1 uncultured Terriglobus sp.
CGGTCGATGTCTCCGAAGGTGTTGAGGCCTCTGTCCTGCAGCATGAACTGGAATACGCCCACGGTACCGATGCCGGCGATGGCGGGTGGCTCCGCCGCGAACAGGATACCGCCGGGCACGGCAAAGAGCTTGGGCGCGATGCGGGCAACGATGGAACGCGCATCATGCCCCGGCCCTTTTGCGGTGCGCTCGTCCACCGGCTTGAGCGGCGCAAAGATGATGCCGGAGTTTGGAGACGAGCCGCCCGCCAGCGAAAAGCCCATGATGGAGAAGGTGGCGGCAACGTCATCGTCCTGTCGCACAAGGGCGGTGCCACGGTCGGCCACGTCTGTGGTGTAGGCCAGCGAGGCACCGGGCGGCGTCTGCACGATGATGAGGAAGTAGCCCTGGTCCTCCTGCGGCACAAAGGCCGTGGGCACGTGCGTGTACATGTACGCCGTTGCGCCCAGCGCGCCCGCAAACAACAGCAGCATGGCGTAGCGCCAGCGCACCACAAAGGTGACCGCCGCGGCATAGCCGCTAATGAGCCGCTTGAGCCCCGCCTCAAACCAGCCCACCGGGTAGCCTGCCCAGCGGTTGACCGGGCCAAAGAAGCGAGGCAGCAACTGCTTGTCGCGGTGCAAGAGGATGGCGGACAGCGCAGGCGACAGCGTCAGCGCGTTGAACGCGGAGATGGCGATGGAAAACGCGATGGTCAGCGAAAACTGCTTATACAGGATGCCCGTGGTGCCGGGAAAAAAGCTGACTGGGATGAAGACGGAGATAAGCACGAGCGACGTGGCGATGACGGCGCTGGTGACCTCGGCCATGGCAATGCTGGTGGCCTCGCGCGAGCTCTCGATGCCCTCTTCCAGGTGGCGCTGCACGTTTTCGATAACGACGATGGCGTCATCCACCACCAGTCCGGTGGCCAGCGTGATGCCGAACAGCGTGAGCGAGTTGATAGAGAAGCCAAAGATCTTGATGAACGCGAACGTACCGATCAGCGATACGGGAATGGTGACGGCGGGAATGATGGTGGAGCGCCAGTCCTGCAGGAACAGGAAGATGACCGCGATCACGATGAGGATGGCCTCAAAAATGGTGACCACCACCTCGTGCACACTGTCGCCGATGACCAACGTGGTGTCGACGGCGATGTAATCCTTCAGCCCCGGCGGAAACGACTTTTCCAGTTCGGCCAGCACCGCGCGGCAGCGCTTGTCTACGTCCAGCGCGTTGGCGTTGGTCAGCTGCAGCACGCCGATGCCCACCGCATCGCCGCCAATGTTGCCATAGTTGAAGCGAAGATTGGTGTTGTAGTTCTCCGCGCCCAGCTCGGCGTGGCCCACATCTTTCAGCAGCACTAGGCCGCCGAGATTGGGGTTGTTCTTCAGGATGATGTTGTCGAACTGTGCAGGGTCACTGAGACGCCCGACAACCTGCACAGCCATCTGGTAGCTCTGCTTGGGGTCGGACGGCGGCAGGCCCAGCTGGCCCGCGGCCACCTCCACGTTCTGCTCGGAGAGTGCGTTCGTAACGTCCAGCGCGGTCAGCTGGCGTGCGGCCAGGCGGTTGGGGTCGAGCCAGATGCGCATGGCGTACTTGCGCTCGCCAAAAATCTGCACGTCGCCCACGCCCGGCACACGCTTCAGCGCGTCCTTCACGTAGACGTCCAGGTAATTCGACACAAAGGCCTGCGACAGGCTGTGGTCGGGCGAGATAAAGCCTGCGGCGAAGACGAAGTTGCTGTTGGCCTTGGTGATGCTAATACCGGTGGCGTTGACGGTCGCGGGCAGGCGGCCCTGCGCGGTGGCCACGCGGTTCTGCACGTCCACGGCGGCGATGGAGAGGTCGTAGCCGGTCTGGAAGGTAACGGTGATGGACGATGTGCCGTCGTTGGAACTGGTGGACGACATGTACCGCATGCCTTCCACACCGTTGATGGCGGTTTCCAGCGGAATGGTGACGGCGGACTCGACCACCTGCGCATTGGCACCCACGTAGTTACACGCGACCACCACCTGCGGCGGCGCCAGCTGCGGGTACAGCGAAATGGGCAGCGACGGAATAGACACGGCACCGGCCAGCACGATGAGCAAGGCGCAGACCGTGGCAAAGATGGGCCGCTTGATGAAGAACTCAACCATGATGCTTCTTTCTCTGGCTTCCTGCGGTGCCTACGCGCGTCCCTGTTGTGACGGGGGACCCTGGAGCGGCTTGACCGGCGCGCCTTCCTGCAAAAATTGCAGGCCCGACAGGATGACACGGTCGCCCGGCTTGAGACCGGAGAGCACGGGGTAGTTGTTGCCCACGGGATCGCCCAGCGTGACGTTGACCAGGTGCGCCGCAAAGCCGGGGCCCCTGGGCTGCGCCACGTAGACGAACGAGGCGCCGCCGATTTTGGTGACGGCCAGCACCGGCACGGTGGCCGTCTGTTTGGTGTCCCAGGTGACGCGCGCGTTGACGATCTGCAGGTTGCGGATACCGCTGCTGGGGGCGATGGGTGCCTTGGCCAGGATGCTCTGCGTGCCGTTGTCCACCTGCGGCGAGACGAAATAGATAGCCGACTTCGCCAGTGAGTGGCCGGTGTTATCCGAGAGCTCGACCGGCAGGTTCAGGTGCACCTGCGAGGTGCGCTCGGTGGGCAGGTAGATGTAGGCTTCCAGGTCACGGTCTTCGTCCACCGTGGTCAGCACGGTGGTGGGCGAAACGTAGTCGCCCTGGTGCACCGGGACGTCGCCCACGATGCCTGCAAAGGGCGCGCGAATCTGGTAGTACGCCAGCTCCTCCCGCTGCGTGCGTGTGGCGGCCTGCGCGGCGTTGTACGCGCCCTGATTGGTGCCGAACGACTGCGTCGACAGCTCGTACGCCTGCTTGGAAATAACGCCCGCCTCGTAGAGTTGGCGCTGGCGCTGCAGGTCGGCCTGGTTGTACTGGAATTGCGCCTTCTGCTGCAGCTCCGTGGCCACACCCTGCTGCACGGTGGCCTGCTGTTTGAGTGGGTCGATCTGCAGCAGCAACTGGCCCGCGGCAACGCTTTGGCCGCTATGCACCAGGATGCGCGTGATGCGGCCATCCACCTGCGGCTGCACGGTGGTGGTGCGGCGGCTTTTGATGGTGGCCACGTAGCTGTCGCTCTGCGGCACGCTGCTCAGCGCAATGGGCATCACGGCGACCGGCATGGCCTGCGGCGCGGGCGCCGGCGGTGGTGCCTTGTGGCAACCTGCCACGCCCAGCACCAGCATGCCTGCCACCAGGCAGCATCCCACAGCCCGCGCAATGCGGCTCCCTGCGATGGACAGTGTATTTTCTGCCGTAATGACGGCTCTTTGTTGGTACAAGCGAAACTCCTGCTGCGTGACCGTGTCTAGGACGCGCACGCCCTTTGTTCAAAGTGGCTGTCTCTAAGCAGATGTAGTGCGCGCCATTCGGATGCGCCGAATATGTTGAGAACTTGAATCGCAAGTGCCACAGTGGCACCCACATTGCCTGCTGTTGTTGCGGAATGCAAGAATGCGGTCACGGCTCGAGCCGCGCGTTCCCCAAGTACGGAGTTTCCCCGCATGCCGTTCCGTCGTACGTATCTCCTCGTACCGTGCCTCGCGCTGGTGTCCCTGCTCGGTGCCCGGTTGGAGGCGCACTCCGCCGCGCAAAGCGGTTCGACGGTGGAGCTGCCACGCTGGGCATACCCGGTGCTGCCGCCTGCACCGGCCGCGCCCAAGGCCGCTATTCCAAGCACAATGGGTCACGTGCCGGGCAGCACCGCCGAGTACAACCTCCATGCCATTCCTAGCCTGCAGGTGGTGCCGGACTGGTTTCCGGACGAACACCCGCCCATGCCACCCGTAGTCGGACATGGCCGCCTGCCCGACATCGGCGCGTGCGGCCACTGCCACCTGCCCACGGGCATGGGCCGGCCAGAAAACCAAAGCGTAGCCGGGCTGCCCGCGGCCTACATGCTGCAGCAGGTGGAAGACTTCCGCAGCGGTGCACGCCACAGCTCGGAGCCGCGCATGGCCTCTGTCGAGCACATGATCCTGGACTCGCGGGCCGCAACACCAGACGAGATCAAGGCTGGCGTCGCCTATTTCGCCTCGCTCAAGCCCCACAGGTGGATTCGTGTGGTCGAGACGGACACGGTACCCGCAACGAAGATCAGCGCGCTGACGTTAGTGGTCGTCGATCCTGACAAGCGAGAACCCATCGGCAACCGCGTAGTGGAGATATCCGAGGACCAGGAGCAGACCGAGTTGCGCAACCCGCACTCGGGCTTTGTGGCCTACGTGCCCAAAGGCAGCCTGCAGGTTGGCGAGTCGCTGGTGCGCACCGGCGGCGACGGCAAGACCATTGCCTGTACTACCTGCCATGGCGCCACTCTGCACGGCGTGGGCAATGTACCGTCTATCGCGGGCCGCTCGCCCAGCCAGATGGCGTTCTTGAACGAGTCCGCGAGGATCTGGATCTCGAGCGGTGCCAATGCAGCGCAGATGAAGGGGCCGGTCGCGAAGCTTTCGGCCAGCGACATCGTCGCCATCACCGGCTACCTGGCGTCGCTGGAACCGTAGCTCTCCGAGTTTAGTCTCCAAAGGCATCCCTATCAGAGACGTGACGGCTAGCTTTCGGAAGGGCACAGCTTCAGCTGTGCCACACAGAACCGCTCGAGTGAGCGGGCTTTAGCCCCTGAGGTCCGCTTTGAAAGCTGACCCCGGCGGCTAAAGCCGTTTTCGTGTGCGTTCATGTTGGCATGGCTAAAGCCATGCCCTTCTGAAAACATTCAAACTCTGGTCCGCACAGAGGTCAGGTGCGTTCGTGCACGGCATGGCTAAAGCCATGCCCTTCTGAGAGCAAGGCAGCTCTGCCGCGCAACGAACGATGGCACGAGATGGAACCAAACGCGACGACATCGAGCGTAGGCATCTATAGTCACCACCAGGTTCGGTGCCCACATCTCCTGCCTTCGTCTCACGTTTACGACAGCGAGTGCAGGTACTTGTAGTCCACCGCAGCGGCCTGCATGGCGGGCATGCGCTTGTAGGGGCCTTCCTGCTCCACAAAGACGTGCTGGATACCCGTGCCCTTTACGCCCGCGAAGATGTCCTTGTAGTTGACAACGCCCTGGCCGATCTCTGCGCCCTCGGGCCGGATGGGCCCACCAGTGCTGGCACCTTTGGGGTACGGCACAAAATCCTTGATGTGCAGCATCTTGATGCGGCCCGGGTAGTTCTTGGCGTAGTCGCCCGGCTTGTACCCGGCCACCGTCATCCAGCCGCAGTCGATTTCAAAGAAGACCAGGTCCTTGTCGGTGTGCGACAGGAGGTAGTCGTACCCCGGCTTGTCGCCGTCCATGGCGAACTCCATGGTGTGGTTGTGCGCGCAAAACTTGAGCCCGGCCTGCTTGGCCGCCGCACCCACCTTGTTCATGTCGTCGGCAAGCTGCTTGAACTGGTCCGGCTGCAGTGGTGCCAGCATGCTGCCGCGCGCCTTGGCTAGGAACGCCTTCTTCTGCTCATCCGTCATGTTCGGGTCGGGCGGCGTCATGGACGAAAGCCACATCTGCGGCACGGACGAGGTGGCGTACGTACAGCCCAGCGCGTGCGCATCGTCGAACGATGCGTTCAGGTCGTTCAGCTTCAACGGCAGGTGCGCGCTGGGGCACTTGAGGCCGTTGTCGTCGAACGCCTTGCGCAGTTCCTTGGCTGTCTTGAACGAGCCAAAGCCTGCCGTCTCGACTTCCTTGTAGCCGATTTGCGCGATCTGCTTGACCGTGGCGGCAGCGTCCCGCTGCATATCCTGCCCGACCACGTACAGTTGGATGCCGATGGGCAGGCCCAGCGGGTCCGCCATCGCCAACCTTGGCAGTGCGGTGACCGCGGCCAGACCTGCCGCTGTGGCGGCACTGCGGGAAAGAAACTGACGGCGGTTCAGGGTCTGCATGGGTGCTCCATCCGGGCGTGAAAAGTCGAAACCATGACACTGTAGCCCGTGCCACGAGCGGGTGGCAAGCCAAGGGCAGCGACACGTCTCATCCCCTGTCATCCTGAAGCTTGCCCTGAGCAGGGCGAAGGGCGAAGCGAAGGATCCCTACAGACGTACCGACCGGTAAGACAGCCGGGAGCTTTCTGGCTAAAAAGATCCCGACCTCATATGCGCTTCAAGGGTTAGCAGGGATCCTTCGCTGCGCTCAGGATGACGTGCTAGTTAGCGTGGAACTGCAGGTTCTGCTCCACCTTGCCGCTCGCGGGTACGTTCACCGTCGCCTCCTGCGTGGGGAACCCCTCGTGCCACGCCGTCACGGTATAGGTGCCGGGCGGCAGGTTCGGCAGGTTGAAGCTCCCATCGTCCTTGGTTACAGCAAAGTACGGCGAGTCCACCACGTTGATGTCCGCGTGCATCCAGCCGTGAATGTTGCACTTGACCGGGATGCCGACCTCCACGTGCGTGAACTTGCGGTGCATGGGCGGATCGCCCGGCCCCTGGCTGTGGTTCCACTCGCGGTTATCGTGCGGCATGGGATGGATGTTGTGCGTCACCGGGTCAGAGTTGGTCACGTCGAATGCCTGGCCCACCTGCATGCCCAGCACGCGCGGGCGGAACCAGCAGCCCCGCTGGTCGATGGTGACCGGCGTCTGTGGCACAGCGAAGTGCTTGCCCTCGAGTCCCTTGCTGACGTACACAAACGCGTCGGCCAAGCCACCCTTGCCGTTCACCAGCAACGACTCATCAAACTGCTTGCCGCCATGCGCCTTGACGCACTGCGGGTCGCCGCTCATGTCGATCAGCTGGGGCTTCGGCTTGGGTCCTTCGTACTGGACCGTGCCATGAATCGACCCAGCCGTCGCCGGGTCAACCTGGAAGGCGGGTGCGGCTTCTGAGGTCATCGTTGCAACGATGTGCCCGGTCTGCTTCGGCTTACAGCCAGCTACGACGGTAGCTGTCACACAGAGACCGGCAAACGCCTGAAACACAGCTTGTTTGGTCACGTCGTTACTTCCTTTCCGGAGGCCCTGTGTTCGGCGGCAGGTCGCCCGTCAAGCTTCCTAGAAACTGTACAAGATCGGCGCGGTCTTGCCCGGAGAGATGGATCTTCTTCATCTCCGGGTCGAGGTACGGGTTGCTGTTGCCGCCGCCTGCGTAGTAGTCCACCACGTCGCTCAACGTCTTCAGTTCGCCATCGTGCATGTAG
>CALMRM010000026.1:0-12988 GCA_937871605.1 uncultured Terriglobus sp.
GATGGACACCGCGCAGATCGCGCACACTGCCGAGGGCTTCCGCACGCTGGGCTTCAAGGAAGTGTTCCCCGTGAGCGGCGAGCACGGCCTGGGTATGGGTGACCTGCTAGACGCGGTTTCCGCCGCCATGCCGGTGACTGAGCCGGAAGAAGCAAAGGACCTTGACGAAGCCGGTTACGAGAGCGACGACAACAACGAGAGCAACGAGAACAACGAGGGACCCACCCGCGAACGCAAACTCCGCTCCCACGGCGAGCACATCAGCAAGGAGACGCGCGTCGCCATCATTGGCCGCCCCAACGTGGGCAAGTCTACACTGCTCAACGCGCTCACCGGCACGGGCCGCGCCATCGTTTCGCCCATCGCGGGCACCACGCGCGACGCGGTGGACGAAGTCGTCGAGCGCAAGGGCCACAGCTTCCGCTTCGTGGATACGGCGGGCATCCGGCGCAAGGGCAAAACCACGCTGATGGCGGAAAAGCTTTCCGTCATCATGGCGCGCAAGCACCTGGAGGCAGCGGACGTGGCGCTACTCGTGATCGACGCCATCGAAGGCGTGACCGGGCTCGACGCCAACATCGGTGGCTACGCGCACGAAAGCGGCCGCAGCGTCATCGTCCTGGTCAACAAGTGGGACGCCGTGACCACCGGGCGCGAAGACGGCACCAATCCTGACGGCAAGGCGCCCGCCGACCAGAAGGTCTACACGCAACAGGTGCGCGACGCGCTCAAGTACCTGGACTACGCGCCGCTCATCTTCATCAGTGCGCGCGACGGCATCAACGTCGAAGAGGTCTTCAAAAAGGTGCAACTGGTCGCGCGTGAACGCCGCAAGCGCATCACCACGGGCCAGATGAACCGCTTCCTGGACACGGTCGAGTTCGAGAAGGCAGGCGTCCCCTACAACAAGCGCCTGCGCATCTACTACATGACGCAAGCCGCCGTGGCACCGCCCACGTTCGTGCTGTTTACGGACCGCGACGTCAAGCTGCACTTCTCCTACGAGCGGTTCCTCGAAAACCAGATCCGCGCCAGCTTTAAGTTCATCGGCTCGCCCATCTGGTTCAAGGTGCGCGCTAGGAATAAGAAGAAGGAAACAAGTAGCTGACTCTACACCGCTACTCAGTTAGCTTCGCTTCGTGGAGCAATGCCTTGGCGATAGCGACTGCATTGTCTGACTCAGCTTGACGCTTCAGTACGAGCTTCTGTGCTTTTGAGAGTGGGTTTCGGTCTTCGAGGTGATCTTGGCTGACGTGAGCCTTGTGTATATCGCATAGGAGCCTCCTGCAATAGAAGCTCGCATTGCCTTCGTCACAACGCAGCACTCCGTAGCATTTGCTTTCGGAAGGGCACAGCTTTAGCTGTGCCGTACAGATGCCAAAGCAGGAGGGCTTTAGCCCCTGAGGTCAGCTTCTAGAAGCAGACCTCGGCGGCTGAAGCCAATTTCAACAAACAGCTGGTGGCATGGCATGAAGCCATGCCCTTCCGAAGTTCACAATGAGCGGCCTTCCCGCTTCACCAGCATGCGCCACAGCGGTTGCGACAGTGCGTGTGGCAGCCGTGCAATCCCCAGCTTGAGTGCTGTTTTCCGATCCAGGTAGCGACTGGGCACAGGATTGAGCAAAGAGCGTACAAGCTCAAAGTCGCCGCGCAAAAACGCACCGTACGACGCTTCGACGCGGCGTAGCTCGATCTGCTCCACCACCTGTGCCTTCAGCGCGTCACTGATGGGGTGGTGCTCGAGCGCATACTGCAGGATCTCGATCTGCCCGCGGGTGTTCTTATCGGTGTCGCCGGAGTAGTTGCTGTTGTGGCGGCGCACGGAGACAACGGGCTCGCGGACGACGCCCACCGGCTCCTGCAGCAGGCACCGCAGGCTGAATTCGAAATCTTCGGACGGGTTTTTGCCGAACTCTTCGCGGAAGCCGCCCACCGTGCGAAAGAAATCGCTGCGCACTACCACGGTGGAGGGCCAGATAGGCTGGAAGCGCAGCAGCGATCCATAGAGCGAAGCGGAGTAGACAAACGGTGCAGTGCCAGGCGGCGTTGGGGCGTCCGCGAAGAAGTCTGCCGGTGCGTCATCCAGCTTGCTACGATTATCCCGAACGCCATCGACCATGTAGCAAAAGTTCGAGAAGGAGAAGTTGAGCGCCTCGTCCCGCTCGTGCAGTTCCATCTGTTGCGCCAGCTTGTCTGACTGCCACAGGTCGTCCTGGTCACAAAAGGCCAGATAGGGTGAAGAGGCAAGCGACGCCGCCAGGTTGCGTGCGCGGCAGATGCCGCCATTGGGCGTGTAGTGGTAGCGAACGCGACTGCCAAACCGGGCGACTACGTCTCGCGTGCCATCCTGCGAGCCGTCGTCCAGCACAATGACCTCGGCGGCCGGGTAGATCTGCGCAAAAATCGCGTCCAGCGTTTCCGGCAGGAAGGCCGCGCCGTTGTAGGCGGGAATCAGCACGCTGACAGCGGTCGTCATACCCGGATGCTATCCCACCGGCACACGCTGCAGGTGTGCGACAGCCACACAGCAGGCCCGCGGTACTCAGTTGTCGGAGGGCTTATCCAGGTGATCGACGACGTAGATTTTCACCGGTCCGCGTGAAGGTTGCAGGTGCAGACCCAGCTGCTCTTCCAGCACCTGCGGCAAGGGCGGCAGTGCGGCGTCCTCATCCGATGCAGGCTTGGTGTCCAGCTCCGGTGCCCACTTGATCTTCACGTCGATGTTGCCCATATAACCGCTCCGGTCGTTGACCGTGCGCTCCAGTGGGTTTGCCAGCATTTCAGCAAAGGTGCCAACGGTAATGTCGTGAGCTGTAACAGCGTTGGTGTCCCACATGGTGCATCCGCTGCACGTGCCGTACACCTGCTTCGTCTTGTCTCCGGAGTTCGCTGCCGCAATCAGCTTTAGGCCCTTCTTGGATGGAAGCAGATCATAGACAGCCATGTCCTTCGTTTCGACGTGGTACTTCAGGCCAAACCGCTCTACCAGCAAGGCCAGCAACAAGGCCCGCCTCTGGTCCATGCTCAACTTCTCCAGGATGGCTGGGTCCGTGTTGAGGAGCTTTGCAGTGATGTCGTAATGCTGTTCTTTCGCCCAGTCCGGTGCGCCGCTGATCTGGTCCTTACGAGCGTGAAAAGCACTCTGAAGTATCCAGGCCAGCGTGATGTTGTCAGCCTTGAGTTGCGCATGACCAAAGCTAAGGCCCATGCCCTTTTTGTCGGGCGGTGCAGGCTTTACCGTGGAAACATCGTAGGTCGCTGGCACGTCGCTTTGCGCGCGCCCGGTGGCGGTCATGGTCAGAACGGCAGCGGCAAGCAGCGTATGCGCAAGCAAGCGACGAATCATACGGTAGTCTCCCGGAGAAGCCGAGTGTATTACTTTCGCGCCTGCGTCTGCTCAATCACCTGCTTCACCGCCGCCACTGCCGCAGCGCGCACCTCGGGTTTGGTTAGATCTTTGCGGATCCACGTCTCTTCCATGTCGGTGATCATGCCATAGCGCGAGTCCTGCCCCTTGGGCGTCTTTGCGTCGGTCCAGGTTTGCGCGTTGGTCAGTTCCTGGTCCCAGGCCTCGCGGGTCGCGTCCCAGAAGATGCGGCGGCGCGGGCTGGCAAACTCCTGCGCGTCGGCGCACTCGCGGTCGGGCAGGCGGACGTACCATGTCTTGCCCACCTCCTTCACCAGCGGTGCCTTCTCGCCCGCGCGGTCGATCAGCTTGGTGTTGTTCTCGCGCTCCAGCCAGTTCGAGTCGTATACGACGAGCTTGGTCGCGCGGTCCAGGTCCTCGTAGTCCTTGCGGCCCATGTCGCGGGACTCGCGCCCGGTGATGGGCGCCAGGTTTTTGCAGCTCCAACTGGCGTATTCCGTGTCGGTCGTCCACGCCGCTGCGCATTGGTAGCGCAGGCCGTCGTCAAGCGAGGTGATGCGGCGCAGCCACAGGTCGGGCTGCAGCGGGCTGGCCGACCACGAGTCCGCGCCCTGATACTGCCACTCGCGCTGGGCGTTGAACTCCCAGTCCTCGCCCGTGTGCCGGATAATGCCGCCCGGCATGTGCTCGCCCTTCAGGTCCACGCCCTGCAACACGTGCTGCAGCTTGATGCGTGTGGGCGACACGTCCGTGGCGATGATCCACTCCTTCACGCTCTTGTTCCCGTTCACGTCATAGACGCGCGCGTCCCGCACGTAACCGGGCTTCAGCGCCTCCGTCTCCACAAAGCTGTAGTCCACCAGGTAGCAGCCGGTCCGCGCCCGAATGGCCGCCTTGCCCCGCTCCAACGGCGACACCTGCGCACACCCAAGCATAGGCAGCAGGGCAGCGGCGGTCAGGAGGTAGCGGGTGCGGGGATAGAAGAAGTGGCGCATGGCATCATCATAGCGGACCAGATTGGTCTCAGTTAAACTTGGCGTCTACACTAGTCCCGTCCTGAAGCTGGATAAGCTCGTTAGCCACGCTGAATGACTCAGTCTTTATGTAAGTGCGTCGGATATGCTTCCGCTATGCAGAAAACCCAATACTTGCGGTTGTGGTGTCTAGCAATAGTTGTTTGCCTTGCAGCATGGGCCGCATACTTGGGTTTCGAGCAGCTGTTCGACTGGGATTTCAAGAACTCAGGTTCTGCATCTCGCTTGCTCCTCGGCCCGATTTCGTTCTTCTTTGCGAGTGCGTTGGGCTTGATCTTCGCATTGTTGAACCTGCTCATGCGAGAACCGCGGAATGTCAGGTTCTGGAACGCGACGTTGTGGATGCCTATCATTTGGCTCGTCGCTGGCGCAAGCTGTTCTTTGCTCATTGATTGGTTTGGTCACACATCACGAGCACCCAAGGAACACACGCTAGCCTTCGTGACGGCAGTGCTAATGTTTCTCGCAGCTTTTCTACTACTGGGTTTCCGGGCTGCCTTGCGCAGAGAACGTTATATTCCAGTCCCAGATGCAAGCAAGACTTTCCAAGGCATATCGCGGGTACTGCTCCGCGCAGTTGCACACATAAGCATCGTTACAAGCGCGCTTCTTGCGGTATGCGTGAGCGCTCTGCTTCTTGTGCTGGTGAGTTGTAAGCCGCCGTCGCTTGAGAAGCTGAGTAAGAGGTTTCCTTCGCAGCGTCCCGATTTGGAGACTTTGGTGAGGATGTCGGATCAGGACTCACAGATGTCGGTTATCGATCCAACATGGCTCTTGATCCGCGATGGTAAGCAATCCTTTCAGGCCAGTTCAGATTCAGGTCTAACAGAGCAACGCTGGAATGAGTACAAAGTAATCTTCCGACGCAACAAACTGTCTCAAGGAATCAGGCGTTACCAGGCAAATAGTGATGCGTTTTTCATCGTGAAGTCTGAGGGACTGCTGGATAACGGCTATTCAAATGGCTTCCTCTTTTGCGGGCCTGGCCCGGCGCACTCCTTCCGTCCTTGTTCTCTAAATCAAGCAAAAGGTAGCCATCCGTACACAGAGCAGGAAGGAGCCTACTCTTTCATCAAGCTGGCGGATAGATGGTACGCATTTAGTCAAGGTCCGGGCTGATTGCCCAATCACTATTGGCAGTAGAACGTACCTGACCTAAGGTGCTTAGTTCGCATCCCACTCACTATGCGTTTTCTTCCTGCATCATTGCCGCTTCGCAACGCTGGAATCGTTTCCGCTCTTCTAGTAAGCGGCGTACTTGCCGCTCAGGCGCCCAAAGCCCCAACTGTCACCACCGCGCTCGAACTGCCAAACGCGCAGACCAACGGCGTGGCGCTTTCGCCGGGTGGCCGTCTGTTCCTGGTCATTGCCAAGCAGAAGGGGCAGGATGTGCCGCAGATTGCCGAGGTTGTCGGCGGCACCAGCAAGGGCGGCGTGTACCGGGGTGGGCAGCTGAAGCCGTACCCAGACGCCGGGTGGAATGCGTGGAAGCCCGGCGCGGATGCGTCGAAGATGTTTGTGCATGCCAACAGCATCCGCTTTGGGCCGGACGGCACGCTGTGGGTGGTGGACTTTGGCAGCGAGGGCCTGGGCGAAGCTGATGTGAAGCACGGGCCCAAGCTGGTGGGCATCAACATTGCGACGGGCCAGGTGGTGGAGACGCTCTACCTCGACGGCGTGACCAAGAGCACCAGCGCGGTGGACGATGTGCGGTTCAACGGCGACCACGCCTACCTGACCGACGCGGGCTGGCCCGGCATCATCGTGGTGCACCTGCCGGATAGCCACGCGTACCGCACGCTGAACGACACCGACGCCGTGAAGGCGCTGCACCCGCTGCGCGGCGAAGGCCACGAACTGCAGGACAAGCACGGCAAGCCCATCTACTTCCACGCCGACCAGCTTGAGGTGTCGCCCGACGGCAAGACCCTGTACACGCAGCCTTGCAGTGGGCCCATGTACGCGATTGACACGGCTGCGCTCGATGACGAACAGATGCCCGAGACAGAGCGGGTGAAGCATGCCCGTAAGTTCGCCGACACTGCTACCTCAGGCGGCACGGCCATCGATAAGGCGGGCAACATTTACGTGGCGCAGGCGGACAACAACTCCGTGCTGAAGATCACGCCTGCGGGCCAGATCACGACGCTGGTGCAGGGTCCGCAGTACACCTGGGTGGACGCCATGTGGATCAGCGCGGACGGCCGCCTGTGGATGCCCGCCGCGCAGATGGACCGCACGCCTGCCTTCAACGATGGCAAGATGAGCGTGACGTACCCCATGCGGGTCTACACGACAAACATCGGCAATGGTCCGCCGGACAACGATCACCGGTAGTCGGGCTGCGTCTTACGTTACTCATTCGTGAACTCGGGCTGTGCGTTCGTGCGCCCGTCTAGCAAGCTGAGTTGTCGACACGCAAAGCTCTGAAGTCTCTGCGGAGTTCATTACACGTTTCGTGCATTTCACGTGCGATGCCAAGCATTCGAGCTTCAAGCCGTGTTACACGCTGACTCATTTGGATGGCGGCCAGCACCACCAACACGCTAGGCACACCTATAGCGAAGTAGAACTGCAGGTTGCTCATGCGCTCAGCATAGCAGGGCTGGGCGGCGCAGAGACCTGTCGGCAGGGTGAAGGGGCGCGGTTGTGCAAGGCCCCTTCACCTGTTACGCGATACGCGATTAGACGCGCTTGCGCCAGCCAAACACGTACCCCACTGCCAGCAGTGCCGCTCCGCACACGCCGATGAGTGGCAGGTTGCTGCCCGAGTCTGGCATCTCCAGATTGGGTTCCATGAAGAGTGCGAGCGAGCCCTGCTGCGCAGGCGGCTTCACGGCGCTGAGTGGCCGGTTGTCGCCTTCGGCGCGGACCACCACCATGGTCAAATCCACTTCGTCGCCCGCCTTGACGGACGAGACCGGCACATCCTTGCCACCCTCGCTTACGCTGCCGGCGGGTAGGATCAGCTGTTTGTTCTCGCCCGACACGCTGACCAGGAGTGTATTAGGCGGCGTGATGCTGACGACCTTACCTTTCACCGTGCTGACGTCGTCGACCGGGCGGCCTGCGCCAGCAGGGTCACCGGTCAGCACCGTGCCGGCCTTCAGGCTCGACACGGCGACATCGCCACTGCCTGTGGCGACATGCGCAGCAGGCTGCACCTTGTAGCTATAGGTGATGCCGTCGCTGGCGCGATTCACCACCAGGGTGTCACCGGCAACGTAGACAACTTTGCCGCCAGGGACAGCAGCGGCATGGGCCAGGGCGGGTGCAGCGGCGACGATGCCCGCTGCAACGAGCAGACAACACGGGGTGAGCAGGGATGAGCGGCGCATACAGTTCTCCAGAGCGAAAGTGTGCAGCAAACTACAAACGGCTCCCCACAGCAGGAGCAATCAGGGAGGCGCGAACCACATACCGCTGTGGTGCTGCGCCAAGATAGAAGAAGGGGTAACAGGTAACCAGCGTGAGCGTGGGCGCGTGAGTCGGCTGCAGCGCTGCCGTGTCGTTGCGCGCAACCACGTCAAGCCGGTCGACGCGGTACCGATCGACGCCGCCCGCCCGCGCCAGTTCAATGCTGTCACCCACGGAGACGTTCTTGAGGCGACGAAAGAAGCCGTCACGATGCCCCGCGATGACGACGTTGCCCAAGCTGCCCGGTAGGGCGGTCCCGGACAGATGACCAGCGGCACGGTTCAGCACTGTGGCAGAGGTGCCTTCCAGCACGGGCACTTCAATGTGTGCAGCGGGAAGACGTAGCACTGCCTCCGGCAGAGGCATGGCGACGCGTAGCGCCTTGCGATATGCCGTGACACGGCCTGGAGCCCAGCCTGCGGTTTCCGCGTGATTCACCTGAAAGCGTTGCAGTTCCAGTCGCGACAGTACTGTGCCGCAGAGCGTGCCCCCCAGCCAGACCGCGAGCAGCAGCGCACCGAACCATCGGCATACGCGGGCGGCGTGCTTGCGCAGGGTATCTGGCTCAAGCCGTTGTGTGAGACGCTCTGTCACCTGCTCTGCTCCCATGCGTAAGGAAGTGAACTAACGGAACGATTTTTGGACTGCCGGTGTGGATAGCATAGCCGAAAACGACTTGCAGCAGGCACAGAAATTCACTACGCCGGCAGCAGTGTGCCGCCGTGAACCGGCGTCCGTACGCTGCTGCGGTTTGCCAGCCAATGCTGCCAGGCCTGCAAGCCCCGTTCGCATTGCAGCCGGTGGCGCTCCTTCTTGTCGCGAATTTGTCTGCGCAAATCCTCTTCCAGCGGTGGCAGCAGGTCAAAGGTGACATTCGCGGGCTGGAACCGCTTGGCCTCCGCATGGGTGATGTAGTGCACCAGTGAGCCATGCGCGGAGAGACGCGGCGCGGGTGTGGGCTGCTCACCACAGGCCAGGGTGGCGGCAAAGCGCCCGGCCAGCATGCCCCCGGCAATGGATTCCGTGTAGCCCTCCACGCCGCTGAGCTGCCCTGCGATCAGAATGGATGGGTGTGCGCGCAGTTGCAGCGTTTCTGTCAGCAGGGTGGGCGAGTTGATGTAGGTGTTGCGGTGGATTTGGCCGTAGCGCAGAAACGTCGCATTTTCAAGGCCAGGGATGAGCCGCAGTACGTGCGCCTGGTCGGCGAATTTGAGGTGGTTCTGGAATCCGACCAGGTTGTAGCTGTCCGCCCGCAGATTTTCGCAGCGCAGCTGGACGACGGCGTAGGGCGTTTGCCCGGTGCGTGGGTCGCGTAGGCCCACCGGCTTCATGCAGCCGAAGCGCAGGGTGTCTTTGCCGCGGCGGGCGATCTCTTCGATGGGCAGGCAGCCCTCGAAGTAGTCCAGCCGCTCCCACGCGTGCGCCTCCACTTCGTGCGCGGCGACGAGTGCGTTGTAGAAGGTGTCGTATTCTTCGCGCGTGAACGGGCAGTTGATGTAATCGGCGGAGCCCTTGTCCCAGCGCGCGGCAAAGTAGACGCGGTCCATGTTGATGGTGGTGGCGTCCACCACGGGGGCAATGCTGTCGTAGAAGCTGAGGTGGTCTGCACCGGTCAGCCGCTGCAGTTCCGCCGTGAGCGCTGGCGAGGTGAGCGGGCCGGTAGCCAGTACGGTCAGCGTTTCCGGGTCGTTCTCCTGCAGCGTGGTCACCTCCTCGCGCACCACCGTGATGTTTGGCTCGTTCGCAATCCGCTCGGCCACGCGCCGGGAGAACTCGACACGGTCCACCGCCAGTGCGTGACCTGCGGGTACGGCGCAGGCATCCGCCTCGGCCAGCAGCACGCACCCGGCGGCGCGCATCTCCTGCTTCAGGAGCCAGGGCGCGGTGTTTTCGCTCTCGCTCTTGAGCGAGTTGGAGCAGACCAACTCCGCAAAATCACTGGTCTGGTGCGCCTCGGTGGAGCGATGCGGCCGCATCTCGTACAGCGTAACGTCGCAACCCGCACGCGCAGCCTGCAGTGCAGCCTCGGGTCCGGCCAGGCCGCCGCCAATCACATTGATCTTCTTCACATCTCCATTGTCGCAACTTTGCGGAACTTTCACCGGACGCTTGCGTAGCTATTCCTGTGCGGACGTAGGCATCTGGAAACCCGCACCGAGGCCTTCCATGTTGTTCGTAATTGTGGTTCTCTTCCTCTTGTTTGGCCGTCGCCGGTACTGGGGAGGGTACGGCTACCCCTATGGCTATCAAACGTACGGCTACGGTGGCTACGGCTGTGGCAACTACGGGTACCCGTATGGCGCATACAGCCCCTACAACCCGTATTACCGCCCACCGTACTACGGCTACTACCGCCCACACCGCTGGTGGTGGTAGCCGTCAGCGCCCGGCCAGCCTGCGCAGCGCGTCGCCGGTGAGGCGCAGGTTCAGCCACTCCGGCAAGACCTGCGCGCCGGTGCTCTCGTAGAAGTCGAGCGCGGGCCGGTTCCAGTCCAGGCACTCCCACTGGAAGCGTGTGCAATGGCGTTCCACGGCAGTCTGCGCCAGCCTGCGAAACAGCGCTACGCCGATGCCGCGCTTGCGAAACGTCTCGCGCACAAACAGGTCTTCCAGGTAGAGGACCGGGCGGCCCTCCCAGGTGCTGTATTGGAAGAAGTACAGCGCAAATCCCGCCACCTGGCCTTGCCACTCGGCCATCAGGCAGCGGAAATACGGCTCGGGACCAAAGCCGTCACGCAAGAGGTCCGCTTCGGTGGCGATTGCCGCGTCCGGCTCCTTCTCGTACAAGGCAAGTTCACGGATCAGCGCAGCAATCTGGGGCACGTCGGCAGGTACGGCTTCGCGAATGAAGAGGTCGCCCGTTGCACCCTGCCGATTCAAGGCTGCGGTATCCCGCTGGGCTTGCTTGCAGGGGAAGCCGGGTCGGCCTTCTTGTCCGCAGCTGCCGCGGCATCGGCCTTCTTCTCTTCCGCGGCTGCATCCGCCTCAGCCTTGGCACGCGCGGCGGCACGCTCCTTCTCCCTTGCGGCGTCGGCTATGGCCAGGTACTTGTCGAACGGCACGCTAAAGGCGAACAACTCCGCGTCTTTCGCATCGGCCTTGCTGTGGATCATCTTGACGTACAGTTCCGCACCGCGCAGGGGTGGGTCGTCAATGTCCTTGATGTCGTAGAACAGAAAGCCGCTCGCTGAGGTGTGCGGCGGGATCACCGTTTGCGAAAAGGAGAAGTCCTTGTCGTCGTCCAGGATCTTCTTGTCCACAGGCGTGGGCTTGTAGTTAATCGGCGTCCCTGGAATGCGCTTCTGCTTGATGTCGGCGAAGCGGAACAGGCGGCGATTGAGTTCGTCCGGTGTGGCCGCGGGCAGCTTGGTGCCATCGGCGGCGATGAACTGCATGCGGGCCTGGTTCAGGTCCAGCGGTGCGTCGCCATCGTTTTGAATGACGATGCGGATTGGCAGCACGCTATGGCCCGCGTAGTCGTTGCGGAAGAACTCACCCTTCGCGCGCGTGTCGAAGGGGTCTGCTGCAACCGTGACGTGTTCCTTGTCGTGCGTCTCGCGCGCAGGATATGCCGTGGCGGCCTGTACCGGCGGCGCTTCCCGCTTAGCCGCGAGCGCCGCCGAAGGGCTCATGAATGAGCCCAGCATCAGGGCTAACAAGGCCTGCGAACGGGTTTGACCAAAGAAGTTGACCATATACGTGAGACGAACACACTGCTATAGCGGATGACGACGCACCCTGCACCGCGTCGCACCACCTGCAGTCATTATGGGTCGCGACGGTGGACGGGGTAAAGTGGGCTAGCCCGGTGCGCAACACCGGTACCTCAGACTGCCCTCTGGTGCGACCTCCTCGTGATGCTTCTCTACAGTGCGTTTCTCACGTTGGCTGCCGCCCTCAGCGCGCCGGTATGGGGGTGGCGCATGGCGCGGCAGGGGCGGTATCGCACGGGCCTACGGCAGCGGCTGGGCAGTGTGCATTACCGGCTGCGTGCAGCGGTGCAGGGCAGGCCCGTGGTGTGGCTGCACGCCGTGTCGGTGGGGGAGGTGATGGCGTCTACGCGGCTTGTGCATGCGTTGGAAGCGGCTCTGCCGGGCCATGTGGTTGTGGTCTCCACCACGACGCCCACCGGCCAGCACGTAGCGCAGCAGCGCTTTGGTGTAGACCGCGTGTTCTTCTTTCCGCTGGACTTTGCCTCTGCCGTGCGCGCCTATCTCCGTGTCTTGAAACCGCGCATGCTGGTGCTGATGGAAAGCGAGCTGTGGCCGCGCATGCTGATGGAGTGCAGCCGTGCGGGCGTACCGGTAGCCGTGGTGAATGCGCGTGTAAGCGACCGCTCGCTGCCGCGCTACAGGGCGTTGCGAACACTATGGCGGCCGCTGTTACGGCGTGTCTCGCTGTTGCTGGCACAGAGTGAGCAGGATGCGCAGCGTTGGGTGAGCATTGGTGCGCCAAAAGGACGGGTGCAGGTCACGGGCAATCTGAAATTCGACGTGCAGGAAGCTGCTGAGTCGTCACTGATCGACCAACTCGGCAGGCATGTCCCCTTAGGGGTTCGGGTGATTGTTTGTGGCAGCACGCATGAGGGTGAGGAGGCCGTGCTGCTGGATTGCATCAGGGGCTTTTTGCCCAACCAGCAGGTCACGATCCTCGCTCCCCGCCACCCGGAACGCATTCCGCACATCGAGTCGCTGGCAAAGGAACGCGGTATCGGTACCGTTCGGCTCAGCCAATGGCGGCAGTCTCCTGCCGAGCTGCTTACGGACACCGTGCTGCTGGTCGATTCAGTCGGCGAACTTTCCGCGCTCTACTCGCTTGCCCACGTTGCTTTTGTGGGTGGAAGCCTGGTACCGCGTGGGGGGCAGAACCCACTGGAGCCTACACGGTACGGCGTGCCGGTCGTCATGGGCGAGCACTTTGAAAACTTTCGAAGCGTCGTGGCCGCCATGCAGGAAGCAGGTGCCATCACCATCGTGACCGCAGCGTCGGTTGGCGACGCACTGGCAGCAGCACTCATGACGGAGCGTACAGAGCTTCAGAGCGAGCGTTCGCGCGCACTGTTTGACGATGAGTCGGGTGCGACGCAGCGCACGGTAGTGGCCCTGCTGCTGTTGCTGAAGGAGGCATCCTAGTGGGTGCGCGCAGGCCATGGCTGCTGCCGCTGGTGCCG
>CALMRM010000026.1:12998-30472 GCA_937871605.1 uncultured Terriglobus sp.
CGCGGCTTTGACCGGCGTCCAGAACAGCTGCAGCGGCTTGCCGATCCGGTGATCAGCGTCGGCAGCCTGTCCGCCGGTGGCGCGGGTAAAACGCCGTTTGTAGCTGCGCTGGGCGAGGCGCTGCGGCGCGCCGGCTACGGCATCGACGTGCTGTCACGTGGGCATGGCCGTACATCCACGCTGGACCTGCGTGTGGACCCCAACGGCACGGCGGACGAGTTTGGCGATGAGCCGCTCTTGCTGGCGCGGCAGCTTGCCTGCCCGGTGTACGTGGCGCGTGAACGTTTTCGCGCCGGTGACATGGCCGAGCGTGACCGCCGCGTGCGCCGCGATGACCGGCACCTGTCGCTGCACTTGCTGGATGATGGATTCCAACATCGGCAGCTGCAGCGCGGGGTCGATATCGTGCTGCTAACGGCAGAGGATGCCAGCGACACCCTGCTGCCCGCGGGCAACCTGCGTGAGCCACTGCGCGCCCTGCGGCGGGCAAACGTGATCGTTCTGCGTGCAGATGAGGCAGAGGCATTGCAGCCCGTGCTGCGCCGTGTGCGTGGTACGGAGCGCGAAGGAAAACAGTGGATCATTCAGCGCCGCTCTGCCGTGATCGAGAACGGTCACTCGCAGCGGCCATTGGCGTTTTGCGGTCTGGCCCGGCCTGACGGCTTCCGCCGTTCGCTGCAGGAACTCCACATCCAGGCTGCCGGTTATGTCACACTGCGGGATCACCAGCGTTACAGTCAGGAGATCCTGCATCACCTTTGCCAGCGTGCGCGGACGGTTCGCGCGGACGGCTTTGTCACCACGGCAAAGGACGCTGTGAAGCTGACAGAACCCATGCGGCAGCAGTTGCGCACCGTGGGGCCGCTGTCGGTGTGCGACGTATCCGTGTCGCTGACGGACGAGGCCGGGTGCGTCCGCGACGTCCTGGATCTGGTCAGGGCTGAGTGGGCAAGGCGGTTGCAGCGGTGACCGGTGCAGGGTCCGGTCTGCGCATCCTCATTGTGCGCGTGGGTGCCATGGGTGATGTGCTGCACGGCATGCCCGCCGTCGCGGCGTTGCGTGCCACTCTGCCGGAGGCACACCTGGCGTGGGCAGTGGAGCCGCGCTGGGCACCGCTGCTCATGGGGAGAGATGGCGGGTCGCCGCTGGTCGATGCGGTGCACACGGTAGAAGCAAAAGCGTGGTCGAGGCAGCCATGGTCGGTAGCAACACTGCGCAGTATTCGCCTGCTGCGGCAGGCACTGCGGCGCGAGCGGTACGACGTTGCCCTTGACCTGCAAGGGACACTGCGGTCGGCGGTGATCGCGCGCATGAGTGGGGCTCGACGCGTGGCCGGCAGCGACCATCCACGCGAACGGCTGGCACGCCTGCTATATACCCAACGGGTCGCGCTGCAGGCCCGGCACGTGGTGGATCAGGCAGCCGAACTGGTCTCCGCGGCCGTGCGTTTGCCACTTCTCGCAGCGCCGGTGCAACTGCCGTTGGATGCCGCTGCCGCACACTGGTGTGACGCGTTGTTGGGCGACGCTTCGAAGCCATCGGTATTGCTTGCACCCACCGCTGGCTGGGGCGCAAAGGAGTGGCCGGCAGAGCGATTCGGAGATGTGGCCCGAGTCCTCACCGCACATGGCTATCGTGTGCTGGTCAATGCGTCGCCCCATGGCGATGACCCTGTGGCAGACACGGTCATTGCCTGCTCCGGCAACACGGCGCTCCGTGCGGCGTGCACGCTGACGCAGCTCATCGAGTTGGTGCGTCGGCTCAGTCTAGTGGTGGCGGGCGACACGGGGCCGCTACACCTGGCAGCGGCGCTCGGCGTACCGTTGGTTGCGCTGTTTGGCCCCACAGATCCCCAGCGCAATGGGCCGTATGACGCACGCGCCACCGTGCTGCGGCACGCGAGCAGCCGGACAGACCACCGGCGCCACGCCGCTACAGAGGCGGGTCTACGCTCCATCACGACGGAGGAGGTGCTCGACGCTGCACTCGGGCAGTTGCGCGGTCACGCCCAGAACGACAGACGTGCATACTAACGAGAGCATGGCGGCAGAGGCGGCAACATGGGACGCGCAGTGGCAGCGGACGGCGCGACGGGTGCGCGTGCCGCTGGGCTTTGCCTTTGCCGCGCTCTTTCTGGTGTTGGCACGGCCATCTGCTACCTCGCTGCTGTGGAGCCTACTGCTGGTCGTGCCTGGGCTGTTGCTGCGGGCGTATGCGGCGGGGTATGTCCGCAAAAATGCCGAGCTGACGCAGACCGGCCCGTATGCCTACACGCGCAACCCGCTGTACCTGGGGTCTATGCTGGTTGCCGTTGGCTTCACGGCGGCCTCACGCCAGTGGGGCCTGGTACTGCTGTTTCTGGTGCTGTTCCTCTTCATCTACGTGCCGGTTATCCGGTCAGAAGAGGCGTTTCTGCGCACGCACTTTGCAGACTTCGACGCCTACGCCGCGCGCGTGCCGCGCCTGCTGCCACGGTTCACGGCAGCCCTGCCAGCAAGCGCGGCTGCTGAAGAGAGCAGCACTGCGAGCGCCTTTTCCCCAGAGAAATACCGCAGGCACCGCGAGTACAATTCGGTGATGGGCGCGGCTGCACTGTATGCCGCGCTGGTGCTGCTGATGCTGTGGCGCGCGCACGTGGCTCGCGGATAGCGGCGGCGTCCTCTCCTGTGGCGCGACGTCTCCACAGCATGCCATTGTGTAACCCGTGCAGCCATGTGCATGGGAGAAATCTGTGTAAGGGGCATCTGCTGTATTGAGACGGATTCGTAAGGCCCTGCTCGCATCGCTCGTCACGCTACCCTCCCTCTTTGCGCAAAAAGAGGGCGTGCCGCCCGCGCAGGCGCCGCCCGTGACAGCTCCCATGGCGGGCTATACCTTCCCGCAGCACGAAACGCTGACCTTTACGGTGGACTGGCGTGTGTTCACCGCAGGCCGCGCGGTGTTTCAGTTGGACGGGCAGCCGGGCCTGATGAAGGTGACGGCCACCGCCGACACGGTGGGTGCCACCAACATGATTTACCAAGTGATTGACCGCTTCCAGTCGAGCTTCAACCCGCAGACGGGTTGCTCCGCAGGCTTCAGCAAGCAGACGCGGGAGGGTCGGCGCAAAATCGACAGTGACCTCGTGTTTACGCCGGGGGCAACGGCGCATGCGCCCACCTCCTCGGCGACACCCGCGCTTGGAACGCAAGCGTTGAATGAGCGCAACCTGCTCCGCAACACCACCAAGCAGCAGAGCGGTCAAATTCCGTCCTGTGTCATCGATTCGCTCTCGGGCATCTTCTATGTCGGTTCGCAGAACCTCGTGGTCGGGCAGGACTTCCGCTGGCCCTTGGCGGATGCCATGCGCACCGTCAGTGTCCTGATGAAGGTGGAGGCAAAGGAAGAGGTAAGAACCCCGGCGGGCACCTTCCAGACCATCCGCGTGCAGCCCACTGCAGACGCGGGTGTCGTCAAGAATCGCGGCACCATCACCATCTGGTACTCCGATGACGCACGTCACCTGCCCGTGCAGATCCGCGCCAAGCTGTTTTGGGGCACCATCACCTTCCACCTGCAATCCGTCGAAGTTCGCTAAGCAACAGTGCGGGGCAGAGCCCGTCGGCTCTGCCCCGCGCGTGCCAGTTAGCCGCTGATGCCGTTCAGGATGTGATTCTTCACGTCCTTCATCTTCTCCACTACGCCGGTTGCGCTGCCCGTCGCCTGTTCTTTCTGGCCAAACGTATCCGCACGACCGAAGCCGAGGTTGGGCACATCACCCACCGGCTGTGCGATCGACACCGAGAACTGTCCGTGTCCGTCGGGTGCCTGTCCACTCGTCCATGCCTGGTTGGCCTGGTCGCCGGGCTTGCCGTCCGTGGTCGTGATGATGAAGTTGTAGGCGAAGTCGCTATTTTCCTTGCTCTGCGGAAAGCTGTTTGGAATCGGCAGATGTGACGGTCCAAGCTCTTCCAGCACGGCCAGCCACTGCTGCTGGTGCATGGTGTCACGCGCAATGTTGAACGACAGCATGTCCCGCATGCCTGGGTCGTCGGTCATGTGGTACAGGCGCGCTGCCAGTGTGCGGCCCGTGGCTTCCGCGGCGACGTTGCAGTACATATCGCCAGCAAGGTTGCCGCTGGCGTAGATGTGCGACATGTCAAACGGAACGCCGTCGGCATTTGCAGGCAGCGCGGAGAGACCTGTGGAGAGGAACTGCCGAAAGTTCATGCCGCCCATCACCGCCGCTACGGCGGGACTGCCATTCACGGCGTCTTCCTGCAGCGAGACGGGCGCGTTCTCCAAGTTCAGCGCAACGGCGGTGGCGAGCATCTCGATGTGTGAGATCTCTTCCGTGGCCGTGTTCAGCAGCATGTCACGATACTTGACCGGGCCGCGTGAGCCCCACGCCTGGAAGAAGTACTGCATACAAACGCGGATTTCACCTTCGACCCCGCCAATGGCCTGCTGCAGCGCACGCGCAAAAATGGGGTTGGGCTTGTCGACCTTGACGGGATACTGCAGCTTTTTATCGGTGTAATACATAACTCTCCTGAGCGCATGGCGAGGCTTGTTGACCCCGTCTCATGCTGCTAGGACAAGTGCGGTGCACACTGCCGTTGCGCAGGCCACGGGTGTGTAGCGGCCATTGGCAGGACTTTGCAGGAAGTGGCGGCAGGCGGCAAGCATTCACCCTAGGAGAACTACCAGGGTTAACCCGGAGGCCAGCCCATGTGCCTGCCGCCCAGTACGTGCAGGTGCAGGTGGTCCACCGTCTGGCCGCCGTCGCTGCCCGTGTTCACCACAACGCGAAAGCCGTCCGGCGCATGCTCCTTGCCGATTTCGGCTGCACGGTGCAGGAGATGCCCTAGGACCTCCGCGTCCGTGTGCTCTACGTGCGCCACCGACGGGATCTCACGTTTCGGGATTACAAGGATGTGCACAGGCGCGACTGGGTTTACATCGTGGAAGGCAAGGCATAGGTCGTCCTCAAACACCTTCTTGCACGGGATTTCACCGGACAGGATGCGGCCAAAAATGGTGATGTGTGGCATGGCTACTGAAAGTGTAAGACGTTCGGGTCCGTGTGCTTACCCAACGTGTGCAGAACGGAGAGCAGCTTTTCCCGCAGGACTGGAATGTCCCTGGAGGCGGTGAGCCAAGCGACTTGTAGATCGGTTTTGTCATAGCCATGTATCAGTTCGTTGCGCATCGCGATGAGTTCCACAAACCCCGTAAGCCCATGCCGGTGCATGAACTCCGGAGCTTTGCGCCGGATGCGATTCGCAGCTTCTCCGGCAACGGTGATGGCGTGAATGGCCGCGTCGTGAATGGTGTAGTCCTGCAGAAAGCGCGCCTCATCGGCTCCGTGGATGTGCCGCATCGTACGGTTGCAGGCTACAAGGACATGCTCGAGGTAATCGAGAGCGCGGTCCTCATGCGTCATACGGGCCTTGCTTCGGCAAAGATGCGGTCACGGTAGCGCGGGTACACATTGCGTGCCAGTACGATATCCACCTTGACGCCGAGCAACTCCTCCAACCGGTAGCTCATGCCGCCCAGGTTGAACAGTGACATACCTTCCACGGGGTCGATCAAGAGGTCCAGGTCGCTCTCCTCGTCGTCCGTGCCGGTGGCCACAGAGCCAAAGACACGCGGATTTTCTCCATTGTGCGCCAGCACAATGCGGCGGATCTCGTCACGGTGCTGCTCGAAGACTTCCGAGGGGCGCATGGCAACTACAGTGTGTCATACCGTATGTCTTACAACGTGTCATACCGCATGTCATACGGGTTCCGGCGCTCGCTGGATTGGTGGTGCCTTACTCACCCAGCAGGTGCAGCGCCAGAGACCGGCGGTGCGGGCGCGTCCGGTGCTCAAACAGGTAGATGCCCTGCCATGTGCCCAGCGCCAGCCTGCCGCCCATCAGCGGAATGGAAAGTTGCACCTGGGTCAATGCGGTCTTCAGGTGGGCGGGCATGTCGTCCGGCCCCTCGGAGTCGTGCCGGTATGGCCCGTCCTCCGGCGCGATGCGGTTGAAGTAGGCGACGAGGTCTACGCGCACGGTGGGGTCGGCGTTCTCCTGGATGAGCAGCGACGCCGAAGTGTGGCGGCAGAACACGGTCAGCAGGCCTGTCGTCAGCCGCTGCTCGGCGACCCACTGCGCAATCGGGGTGGTGCACTCGTACAGGCCCTGGCCGCGTGTCGCAAGTTCCATGCTGTGTGTTGCCTGCTTCAACAAAGCGTCCTCTCTCTGCATGCTACCGGTTGCGGGTTAGTCCAGCCGCACCAGGTAGGGCAGGGCATCCGGCTCCACGGTGCGGATGGTGCGCGCGAGTTGTTCTGCACGGGAGCGATCCGATCCCGTTGGGGTAATGCGTACCCACCAGCCGGTGGGACCCTGAAACTGGATGACCTTAGTGGGCAGTGGATAACGGCGCTGCAGTTCCACCTGCAGGTGGTACGCGTTTTCGCTTTGGAGAAAAGCGCCAATCTGTACGGCCCATTTGCCCGGCAGGGTGGCGTTCGGTCCTGCTTCGACCACGTTCATCTGCACCTGCGCCACACCTGCGCGGTACACGCCAACCTCTTTCGCAGCGCCCAACGAAAGATCCAGCACACGGCCGTGGATGAACGGGCCGCGGTCGGTCACCCGCACGGTGACTGCCTGGTTGGTCAGCAGATTGGTCACCTGCAACACCGTTCCCATGGGCAGTGTGCGGTGCGCGGCTGTGAGGGCGTTCTGGTCGAAGATTTCACCATTGGCCCCGGCTCGCTTGTTGTACGGCGGTCCATACCAGCTGGCAAAGCCGATCTCAGACGTGTGCAGCCGCCCGGTGCTGACCGCGTTGTCATCGACCGGCCCCTGCGGCACCACGACGACAGGGCTGCGCCGCGCAACCGCCGGTCCACTACCCTGGCTGGGCGGAGAGGGCTGGCTGCTGGTGCGTGCCCGGTGGTGGCACCCCGTCAGCACGGCGCAGCACAGCAGCGCGGCAGCCATGGGGCAGGCGCGTAAGCCGGTTGGTGATGTCCAGCAACGTGTCACGGTCTTGGCGCTACCTGCGGTCGTCAAGATTCTTTGCCAGTTCCTGCAATCGTTCTGCGGCAGTCCTGAGTGCACTGGAGCTCTGCTTCCGTACGTCCGGCACCACTTCATCGTTCAGGTACTGAATCAGCCTGCGCACTTCCGTTTCCGTGCGGTCTACTGCTTCCTGCACTTTGCCGTTCCAATCTGCCATACGGTCATCTCCTGCAGCCCCCTGCGCGGCTACTTAACAGTAGAGACGCGCAAACGTGCTCAGTCGCGCAAAATCCGCAGTTCCCGTGTGGATACCTACCCCTGCGGCGCAGGTGGTGTAGCGGCCCAGGTTGCGTCCAATACGGCACGCAGACAGCGTTTGTGGTTGCCACGCGATATCCTGCCTATGCAACTTACCCCCATCTCTGCCACTCCAATCCTCATTCACACAAGCGTAGCGGCCACCTGTGCCCATTCTGTTCAAAGGATTCTGAATGCACCGTTTGCTCGTCCCTCTTACTTCGGTTGTTGCCTTTGCCGGTTTGGCACTTCATGCGCAGGCTGTTCCCGTGTCCCCTGAGCCACTGCATGTAGCCAGCCTGGAATCACTGCCGGTTGTAGGCGCACCGGTAAGCCTGCCCGATGCGCCCAGCAGCTCGTCTCTGGCTGGGGAGATCACCCTGGATGAGCAGGCTGGGGTGGCAAGCCCGCACACTGCTGTCGCGCCGAAGTACAGCGGCATCATTCTGGAAGGTCAGACCGCACCGCGGCTTACGGGCGGTGAAAAGGTCGTCTACGGCTTCCGCGACGCGTTCAGCCTCTTCTCGCTTGTAGGAGCGACGGCTTCTGCTGGTTATGAGCAAGTTGTCGACTCGCAGCCGCACTATGGTCCCGGTGCGACTGGCTTTGGCAAGCGGGAGGGTGCGGCAGCCCTTCGCAGTACAGTCGAGTCACTCGCCACGGACGCAGTCTTTTCGCCCCTCTTTCACGATGACCCGCGCTACTACGCGCTTGGGATTGGCCACAGCTTTCTCCATCGCTTTGTGTATGCCGGCACCCGCGTTCTGGTTACGCGCACCGATGCAGGCCGACACACCGTGAATGCACCCTTGCTGCTGGGCTATGGTGTGGCTAGCGGCCTGAATAACCTCTACTATCCCGATCAGGACACGGGGTTCAAGTCAACCCTGACTGGTTTCGGCGGCTCCATTGGTGGTGCGGCACTCGGCATGGAAGTCAATGAATTTATTGATGATGCCCTCCACATCGTGCACCTGCGCAAATAGGCGCAGGCACTGCGATCCGCGAAAGGGGCTCGGAGTCTTCCTCCGGGCCCTTCTGCTGCCACCATTCACTGCGGAACCGCACCGTTCACTGCGCATTGTTGCCATTCGGTTAATGCGGGTCGCCACTCACTGCTGCCTGCGTTAGCCTCGGGAAGTGGAAGCCATCCTACTTGACGTGGAGCAGGGCACCCGTAAGGACGCAACCGGCTGTAACGAGGCAGGTTCTGGCGAGCAAAGATGCACCGTCAAGGGGTTAGAAGGCTCTAATCTAGGAAGTGCCCCCACAGTGAGACAGCAGTATCTTTCAGGAGAAAGCATGGCCAAGGCAGCAAAACTCGCAGAAAAGTCACTCACTCTGGTCGCCAAGGCCGGTTGGGCGGTGTTTGAAAAGCTGAACAGCGTCAGCCCCAACGCATCGTCCACGCCCAAGTGGAGCGATAAGCCGCTGTTAAAGAGCTACCAGAAGGAAAAGCCGCCCCTTGGCTGGCCCCGCACGACTGACTCGCTCTGCCCCCGCTGCATCCCTGAGATCCGCCAGCAGATCGTGGACGGCAAGCTGCCCCACGAGATCCTGCTGAACGAAAAGGTCGGCGAAATCAAAGCGCAGATCATCGAGCGCGACGGCCAGATCCTGATGGTGAAGGACTGCCCCATCCACGGCCACTTTGAAGACGTCATGAGCATCGACCCCGCCATGATGCAGCACCTGGAGCAGGTGTTCCCGGGCCGCGACATTCGCGCGCACAATGATGAAAAGCTGCACAACCACGGCACCAGCACCGTGACGCACGGCCGTGGATCGGTTCTGACCATCGATCTGACCAACCGCTGCAACATGATGTGCGACCCGTGCTTCATGGATGCCAACCAGGTGGGCTTCGTTCACGAACTGACGTGGGACGAGATCAAGACCATGCTGGACAACGCCATCCAGATCAAGCCACGCCGCCAGATGAGCGTGCAGTTCTCCGGCGGTGAGCCGACGCTGAGCCCATACTTCCTGGACGCCGTCGCGTACGCCCGTAAGGTGGGTTACAACTCCGTGCAGGCTGCGACCAACGGTATCGAGTTCGCCAAGTCGAAGGAGTTTGCCAAAGCCGCGGCAGAAGCCGGTCTGCGCTATGCGTACCTACAATTCGACGGCATCGGCAATGCGGCTAACAGCCACCGCAAGGTGGGCAACAGCTTCGATGTAAAGCTGCAGGCCATCCACAACCTGCATGAGGCAGGCGTGGAGATCGTACCCGTCACCTGCATCATCAAGGGCATCAAGAAGGTGCAGGTGGGCCGCATCATCGAGTTCGCGCTCGACAACCCGAAGAAGATTAACTTCCTCTCGTTCCAGCCGGTCAGCTTCACGGGCCGCGACGAGGCCGTCAGCGACGAGCGCCGCATGGCGCAGCGCTACACCCTGAGCCACCTGGCTGCGGACGTGCGCTCGCAGACCGGCCTGGGCGAGAGCACCCGCGACTGGTTCCCCATCAGCTTCATGTCAACCTTCAGCGACTGGGCCGACCTTGTCCACGGACCGGATCACGACTGGGGCCAGCTCTCCTGCGGCTGCCACCCGAACTGCGGCATTGGCATGGCGCTGATGATCGACAAGGAAACAAAGGAAGCCGTACCGGTCACCGCCTTCCTGAACGCCGACCGTCTTGCCAAGGACGTGGCGAAGGTGAACGATGCCGCACGCGGCAAGTTCCTCTCCATCCTGGGTGTGTCGCTCGCGCTGCTGCGCAACTACGACCCCACCAAGGCGCCCACGCACTTCAAGATCATGGATCTCCTGCAGAAGTTCGACAAGTGCTTTGGCGCGACCGGTCGTAACTACGGCAAGGTGACAGCGGACCGTACCAAGGCCGACATTGAGAAGCGCCGCGCCGATCGCTGGAACTTCCTCTTTATCGCCGGCATGTGGTTCCAGGACCTGTTCAACTACGACTTCCGTCGCACCGAGCAGTGCATCATCCCGTACGCAACGCAGGAAGGCGAAATCAGCTTCTGCGCGTACAACACGGGCGTGGGCTGGCGCAACATCATCGAGAAGATGCACATGACCGCCACCCTCACCAAGTGGTACGAGGAGCACGGCCGGCATGAGATCTTCGCGGGCGGCAAGAAGGTGTCGATTGAGAAGCAGGAGAAGTACGACCTGGTTCTGAACGACGCCCACGTGAACGCCGCCGCCAATGACACCTTCGACAAGAGCGGCATCGCCAAGAACGCCCGCGAAGAGAAGATTCGCGCACGCGATGCCAAGCTGAAGCAGGATGCGGAAAACGCCCGCATGGCCAAGCTCTACCGCAAGGAAATCCTCAAGGAGCAGGAGCAGCCCGGCGGATTCGTTGCTCTCGGCGAGATCGGCGGCCTGGGTGCAGGCATGGGCGGCATCAAGCCCGCTGCCAAGCCGGTCGAGGTCGTAACCGCAATTGAGGACAAGGACCTGGTCGCAGGCGACTAACAGCTACGAGGAACGTATGTGACAAAGGCCACCCTAACGGGTGGTCTTTTCATTGCATAACGCCTTTCCAGGCGGGCGCGCGGCACTTGCCGATGGCGGAGCCTGCTACAGAGCAAAAGAGGCTTGACGTTGCACCTTTACGGGCGCAGGCTAGTGCCGATTACCGAGGAGGTCAGTACGTGGAACAGACTTCAGGGCAGGCACCGTCCATTGAGCAAATGAAGCAGTCCATGCGGGCCACCTGGATGGCCGGTGACTTTGGCGTCATTGCCCGAACCATCGCGGATGGCGCGACCGCCTTCGCCGGGCGCATCGGTTTGAAGTCTGGAGCGCGTGTGTTGGATGTGGCAACGGGTACCGGCAACGTAGCAATTCCGCTTGCCATGGCTGGCTGCGTGGTGACAGGTGTAGACATTGCGCCGAACCTGCTGGTCCAGGCCCGTGAGCGTTCAGCGCAGGCAGGGCTGGCCATTGAGTTTGAGGAAGGCGACGCCGAGGCACTGCTGTATCCGGCGGCAAGCTTCGATGCGGTAGTGACCATGTCGGTGCCATGTTTGCGCCAAGGCCTGCGCTGGTTGCGGAGGAACTCGCGCGGGTGCTGCGGCCGGGCGGTGTGCTCGCCATGGCCAACTGGAACCCGGCCAGCTTTTCCGGCGCCATGTTCAAGACTGTGGCCAAGCACGCGCCACCGCCTGCCGGGCTGCCTGCTCCTGTGCTCTGGGGAGATCCCGGGACCGTAACGCAGCGGCTGAGTGGGGCGTTCGAGAAGGTCACTGTGGAGTTGATTCCAATTGACTTCGACCTACCGATGCCGCCTGCTGGCGCGGTAGACCTGTTTCGCACCTACTTCGGCCCCACAACGATGGCGTTTGCACGACTGGATGCGACCGGGCAGGCGGCGCTCGAAGCGGACCTGCTGGAGTTGTGGTCCTCGGCCAATGTAGCCGACGATCCTTCACAACAGACACTGATTCGGAACCAGTACCTGCAGGTGCTTGCCACGCGCTCCTGAGCTGCTACATGTGGGGGAAGGTTTCAATCCTTCTTCAGGTCATCCACAATCTGCAGAAAGACGGGCTGCGTGCGTAAGTCGCCGAAGTTCTTCTCATGCAGCAGGCGGTTGCGATCGTGAAAGCCCTCGCTGACAGCCTTGCGCAGGTACTGCAGCGCCAGGGGGTAACTGCGTGCCTCTGCGTAACTCAGGGCCATGTGGTAGTGCACCTCGCCTGCGCTTTGGCCTTTGGCGTTGGTCTGAATGTCATGGCCGCCGGTCCGCTCCAGCACCTGCGGGTCCAGCCGCAGAGCCTCATGGTAGGCCGCATCGCCCTTTTTGAACTTGCGTTCCGCATAGTACAGCGTGCCCAGGTTCTTGAGCGTGGTTGGCGACTCCGGCTTCAGTTTTAGAGCCTTCTTGTACATTTTCTCCGCACGAGCCAGGTCTCCCTGGCTATGTGCCAGCGTGCCCATGTTGTTGTACGCCTCGGGGTACTTCGGATTGAGTTTGATCGCCACATCGAAGCTGGCGCGGGCACGGTCGAACATCAGCATGTGCAGGCAAGCGACGCCCAGCTTGTTCATTACCACCGCCGTGACTGGCAGTTGCTCAAGCGTCTGAATGGCCAAGAGGTAGCGGCCCTTTGCATTTAGCGTGTCTGCCAGCTGTTCGCTGGGCTGCGGCAGTGGCGGGTCTGGCAGACCGGTGCCAACCGTCTCTGTCTGCACGTCAGTCGTTTGGTCCAGCCCCTTTGCGCCCGGCGCTGCTGGTTGCCCGGTGAACGATAGCGGCTGCGCATGTAGTGTCTGCGGTGGAGCAGGCGTCGTCGCGTCGACCGTCTGCGCACAGGCAGGCCGACTCGCAATCATGCCCAAGAGGCTGAAGAAGAGGACGTGCCGGTACAGGGTAAAGCACCTCTGCCACATGGCGGCTCCTGCGAAGCATAGTGCTCCCACGCATACGACATGCACAAGGCCGTGACGTGGAATGGTGTATGCCGCAGCGCTGCCAACCCTGGTTGTCGCATCCGGCCCGCTGAATGACCTTGCCATCCTGTCAAAGTTCACCAGGTCTTCATCGTGAGCAGCGCACATGGTGCCAGGGTTGGCTGGCATGGCCCTGTACCCGTTGTCCGCTTTGCGGCATCCGAGTACCCAGGAGACAGATTCCATGCCATACCTGCAGACCAAAGACAAGTCCGCGCTCTACTACTACGACTGGGGTACCCCGACCGGCACGCCCGTGGTGCTCATCCATGGCTGGCCCCTGACCAGCGCCAGTTGGGAGATGAACGCTCGCGTGCTGGCGGACAACGGCTACCGCGTCATCGCGTACGACCGCCGCGGGTTTGGCCGCAGCGACTGGGCCGCCAAGGGTTACGAGTACAACACTCTGGCCAGCGATCTGAACGACCTCCTGGAGGCGCTGGACCTGCGCAACGCTACGCTGGTGGGTTTCAGCATGGGTGGTGGCGAAGTGGCCCGCTACCTAAGCACGTACGGCACGGGCCGCGTGAGCAAGGCTGTGCTGGTCAGCGCTGTAACGCCCTACCTGCTGAAAACGCCCGACAACCCGGACGGCATCGAAAAGAAGACCTTTGACGACATCGTCGAGAACCTGGAAAAGGACCGCCCAAATTTCCTGAAGAGTTTTGGCAAGGTGTTCTACGGAGTCGGCCTGGTGCTTCACCCGGTCTCCGAAGCAGTGCTGGAGTTTTCGCAAAGCATGGCGCTCACCGGCTCACCCGACGCCACCATCAAGCTGGTGCGCGCCTGGAGCGAAACGGACTTCCGCGGCGACCTGGCAAAGATCACCATTCCCACCCTCATCATCCACGGCACGGGGGATGACACGGTGCCCATCGACAACTCAGCCCGTCGCGCCAAGCCGCTGCTGGCAAACTCGGAACTGGTGGAGTATGACGGCGCTCCGCACGGCCTGAATGTGACGCATGCCGCCAGCCTGAACCACGATCTCATGAAGTTCATCCAGCACCCGGCAAGTACGGCAGCGCTGTAGCTAGAGCAAAACGGGAGCTATACGCACAGAGCTAGAACGCAGAGGATCGCAGAGGATAAGAACGCAGAGGATCGCCGAGGGTAAAACGCAGAGGGCGCGATGGATAAATTGCGTGCAGAGCGTGCATTTCCTCTGCGCCCTCTGCGTGCACTTCCTTTGCGCCCTCTGCGTTCTGCGCTTCGTTTCGTGACGCGGAATGCCGTGCCCTCTCCTGCAGAGACATGCCGTGCATGGCATCTCATTATGCGAATGTGCAAGCCGCACGGACGCGGCATGGAGAAGCTATGGAAAATCAACTTGCATTTGTGACCGGCGCATCGTCCGGCATCGGCTATAACCTGGCAAAGGTGCTGGGCGAGCGTGGCTACGACCTCGTCATCACCGCGGAAAGTGACCGGTTGGACAGTGCAGAAGCAGACTTTCGCGCTCTGGGCGTAAACGTATTTGCCATCAAGGCCGACGCCCGCAAACGCGAAGAGGTGGACCGCGTGTGGGAAGCGGTAAAAGCCACCGGACGCCCGCTGGACGTGGCCTGCATCAACGCGGGCATCGGCGAGGGCGGCCTGTTTGCCACAGAAACATCGCTGGACCAGGAACTCGACATCGTGCAGTTGAACTGCGCTTCGACGGTGCACTTTGCCAAGCACATTGCCGCGCACATGGTGGCGCGCAAGGCAGGCAGAATTCTGTTCACCGCCAGCATTGCCAGCGAAATGACGGCACCGCGCGAGGCTGTCTACGCCGCCAGCAAGGCCTTCGTGCTGCACCTCTCCAAAGCACTGCACTTTGAACTCAAGGACGACGGCGTAACGGTAACGGCGCTGCAGCCCGGCCCGGTGGACACTGACTTCTTCCATCGCGCACACATGGACGACACCGACGCGGGTACAAAGGGCAAGAAGCAGTCGGAGCCGTACGACGTGGCAACGCAAGGCATCGACGCGCTGTTTGACGGCAAGGAAAATGTCTACGCCGCCGCGACGATGGTCAAGATCCAGGGTGCTGTTATGGGGCTGGTTCCCGACAGCATCCAGGCTGCCATGCACGAGAACATGGCCAAGCCACTTTCGGAGAAGTAGGTCCAGCAAGTGGGTGCGGCGGCAGACAGGCGTTTGCCGCCGCGTTACGTTCCGGGCAGCCGCGTGTCCACATAGGCCTCGGCATCTACCTGGATGCCAATGGCACCCAGCTGCCTGCTGACCAGGGTCACGGCGAGCGCTGCTTCGTGCAGGGCGTGCGCCGCAGCCATGTCACCCAGCAGCTTGGCATACTCTGCCACGGTGGCGTACGCGGCCATCTTGAAGTGTTCGGCCCGCTGCATGTGCGCAATCATCACGGCGTCGCGCAGGTTGCCAGTGGGATACGTCTCGAGCGGTTCCGAGCACTCTTGCAGCAACGACTGGATGCCGCGACTCACCGGCACCTTAGAGGGCGAGCCATGCTGCGTTAGGAGTCGCCGCAGCAGGTCTGCCTGCGCACGGCAACCGTCCACCTGCGCCTGCAGCACCTGCTGCAATTCTGCGGTGTCCGTGCCCTTGGCCAGCGTGGGCAGCAGGTCCACCATCTGCTGCTCGGCAGACAGCAGCACTTCGAGTTCATGCCGGTAGAGTGCGTTGAATGTTTCAGTCATGCAGTTTGAGGCTATACTGCCGCTGCTATGCCCACAGAGAAGGCAATCGCCGCCATCGACCCTGTACGCGAGTGGATCGCCACGCAGGCGCCTTTGCGCAACCCATCCTGACCCACCTGCGCACGCTGGTGCATGAAGCCGCACCGGGCGCGACCGAGCAAATCAAGTGGAGCCGACCCTTTTTTCTAGTGGATGGCACGCTATTCGCCTACATGACCTCGTTCAAGCAGCACTGTGGCTTTGGCTTCTGGTCGCCGGAGATGACGGCGGTGCTGGCGAAGGACGGCATCGCAGAGCCAAATGCGTCCGGCACCTTCGGTCGCATCACGTCGCTGGACGCCCTGCCCTCGCGTGAGGTGCTGCTGGGCTACCTTCGACACGCGGCAGACTTGGCGCGCAAGGGAGCGGGCGGCTCGTCCATGGCCACCGGCGGGCGGCGCGCCTCGGCAAAGGCCCCCATCGCAGAACCGCCTGAGTTCACCGCGGCACTCGCCGACTCGCGGGCGGCAAGACAGCACTTCGACGCGATGTCCGCAAGCTGCCGGCGCGAGTACCTGGATTGGATCACGTCGGCAAAGAAGCATGAGACACGCCTCCGCCGGATTGCACAGGCCGTTGCGCAACTAAACCAGGGCAAGCGCTACAACGGGCAGTACCGGTCCAGTCAAACAGGCTGACGCGCTCCGCTATGTCCGATGTCCGGGCAGGCTGCCACGAGTTCAACGCGGGTGTTGTTCCGGCACACAACGCGGCGCTTTTTGGCGCAAGGTCCTGCCGCGTCGTACCGGTGCTTGCTATAACTGCTCAGGGGCGGCAAACTGCCGCTGTATCGGATAGAGCCACAGTGGCCATCTTCAACATCATCACGTTTTTCATCCACGCCATCGCCGGTGCCTTTGCGTCCATGCTGGGCGCGGTCTTCACGCATCTAGTGCCCGCGCTGGTGGCGCTCGCCGGGGTGCTGGGCGTGGCTGTCGTGGTGTGTGCGTCGTGTGGGGTGGGTGGCTTTGCCCTGCTACGCCGGGGCAAGCGCAACCGGTAACGTGCAGGGCTGCCTAGGTATTATCGGGGGCCACGGCCGGTGCCGTAGCGGTACACCACGCCGATGCTGCCCTGCTTGGAATACATGCGGCCGCCAAGGGCCACCGGCGAGTTCCAACGCTCAACGAGCGCATCGCCCTTGAACGAGAAGGCACGGGTAACGTCATACTCAAAGCCGCCGCCCCCCGCATACACCGGCGAGGTGTTGCTGAGGTACAGCGCCATCGGCACTGGGTAGCCGCCCTTCTGGTACTTCAGTTCGCCGCGCCCGGCCAGCACGTCGGCATACGGCCGCACCCTGCCGAACAGGCCATAGCCTGAGGGCTCATGCGTCAGGCGCAGGCCGCCCAGAATGCTCTTCTGGCCATCCACCTGGCCCGACTTGAGGGCAGCTTCGCCACGCACTTCGCCGCCCAGCCGCAGGCCCAGGAGCGAGTAAAACCCCAGGTCCGCGCCTGCCGTCAGGGCAATATTGCGGCCTTCCGGCCCATACACGCCCCCATTATCCAGTGGCGACGACCCCAGCCCGGTGTACACACCGGACACCATGCCGAACCCGGAAAGGTCCAGCCGCCGCACCGCCGTTGGGTCCGTCCGCTGCGCCCCGGCCGATACCGCACCAGCACCCAGCCCAAGCAACGCAGCCACCACTCCCGCTACCACGCCGTTCTGTAGAAAACTCCGCACACTGCATGCTAACCCGCCATCGGCACAGGAGTTCCGTCCACAGATGCCACACCAACCCTCAATCATGCTGAAACAGGCCATGCACGCTGCCCAACAAACCTCGTCCACGGCGAAGCATTCCTCACCCTGCTTCCTCCGCGGAGCTCAGTGTTACGTCTCCTCTGCGCGCGGATCAGCTCCATATGCCGTCACTCTGAGCGAAGGCGCACCTACACTACGTGTGAAATGCACCCGTGCTCCGGCCTAAGGCAACCTACATTCGTCATCCTGAGCGGAGCGCAGCGGAGTCGAAAGCCTGCCCTGAGCCCGCCGAAGGGGACCTGCTTTTCTCTTCGGAGCGCCGGCTAGCTTCCAGC
>CALMRM010000027.1:0-5781 GCA_937871605.1 uncultured Terriglobus sp.
TAGGCAGAATCCACGTCAGAAAACACCTGCGCATTGGCCACGGCCTGCTCCCGCAGGTTGCGCTCGATGTCAATCTGGGTGCTCAGCTTCTCACCCTGGTTCCGATCGAAAATGCGCAGCGGGAAATTGACGCCTACGCCCACGTATGGGCCAAGTGGTGGATTGGAGCCTCCGTCGACAGAAACGGTCGGGTCGGTTGATCCATTGGCGATGGCCAGACGGTGATTGGTGTAGGCCTGGGTGACGGATTCATACGCCGCCCGCAGGTCGGGGCGCACCTGAACAGCAAGTTGCTGGAAGTGCTCCACCGGCTCAAGTGCATCGTTGAAGTCGAAGTTGCCTTTTAGATCGAACTTCTCGACTGGCGTTTTGTCATTCAACAACTGCAGCAGCACGATCTTGGCCTGTCGCAGGTTGACGACCGCGGTCTCCAGGTCCGACTCATACTGCACCCGCATCAGCTCGATACGATCCAGGTCAATCTGGGCGATGTCGCCCTTCTCATAGCGCAGCCGGCTGATCTGGATCAGGTGGTCGTAGTAGTCCAGTTCTTCCAGTGTGAGCGCCAGCACCGCTTTGGCCTGCAGCGTGGCCACGTATTGTGAACGCAGGGTAAAAACCAACGTGCGCTCAAGATTTTCATGCTGCAGTTGCTGGATCGCTGTGTATTGCTGGGCGCTCTCCGTGCGCAACTCACGCTTGCCGTCCCGCTCGTGCAGGTAGCTCACACTGCCGGTGGCAAGCGCGTTGGAAAGCGGGCTATAGCTGCTGTTCCCACCAAGAGAGTTGCCGATCACAGAGTTGCTGATGTTCGAGTTGGGATTGTAGTGCTTGCCGAAGGGGTACAGCTGGTCCCCCAGCAGGTTCGCCGTCGGATTGGGCCGCAGATGCGCGGTAATCTCCTGCGCACGCGCTTCCTGCACATTCAGCGCGTCCGCGCGCAGGCTCGGGTTGTTGGCCAGCAACTCCGCTTTAAGCTCATCCCAGTTGCGTCCCTGCGGATTCGATGCTGCAACCTGCGCGTCCTTCGCCGTGTGCTGCGGCTGGTTCGGCAGCCCGGCTACCCCGGTCTTACCAAGCGGCTGCTGCTGTGGTGAAGGTTCCGATGGAAGGGGCGGACGCGCCTGCCCGTGCAGCCGCGTCACGCAGGCGACGCCCAGGCACAACACGAGCACGGCAGAGCTTCGCCGCACCTGCCGTTGCGCCGACCAATGGGCAGCACAACGTGTCGAACGGCTCTCCGCTTCACTTTTGATGAAAGTTCGCATCACTCACCACACTAGCCTAATCAGGCAATGCCGTGAGGCTATCTTTCGGCTATGCCGGCATCTTTTCACCGTTTGCGGAAGTCTGAGCCGTCGTATCGGACAATAGAACAGGAGGAGACCGACGCATGGAGGTTCGGCCGCCCAGGTTGAACGCAGCCTCCCCTCTCCCGGCGATCGGGAGCCAGAAATGGCTGTTCTGGCTGCTGCGTCAGTCCGTCCCCACGTCCGTGCTGTTGGGCAGTGCCCTCATCGTTCTCATCGCGGTCGTCGATTGGCACAGCGCCGATGACGTGCCGCTTGGCTTTCTATACCTCTTGCCCATGCTGATTGTCGGCAGGGTGCTACAACCATGGCAGACCCTGCTGGCTGCGTGTACCTGCACCTTTCTCACGGAGAAGTTCGACCCCTTCGTGTGGACCCTGCGCACGGGGCTACCAAGGGACATCTTGTATGACATCGCCTTCTCTGCCATCGGCCTGTTTGTGTACCACTCCAACCAGAACCGGCAGCTGACCCTCCACCAACTCGCCGAGATCGAACGCCTCAGCCAGGCCAGGCTGGACGCAGAGCAGCAGTTGGTCGCTCTCGTGCAGGCCAGCCCTGCGGCCATTGTCACCACCGATCTGCTCGGCACCATTCTCTCTGCCAATGACGCGGCGCACAGACTGTTCGCGAGCGATGCCGCGGCGCTCACAAAACAGCAGCTGACCACCTATCTGCCATCCATGCAGTGGGTCATGCAGCAGTCGCGCCGACGGCAAAACCTGCGCACGGTAACGCAGGCCAGGGGAACCCGGTCGAACGGAGAGACGTTTCTTGCCGAGGTCTGCATCTCGACCTATGAGACAGCGGCAGGACCGAGATTTACCGCGATGATTTTGGATTCGTCTGACGAGTTCCGCAGCCGGGAGGAGACCGGACTGCACCAGATCATGGCCTCCGCCCGTCTGGCCGTCAGCGCCATGTCGCATGAAATTCGGAACATCAGCGGTGCCATCGCCGCGGTGCACCGCAACATTGAAGGGAAGCACCTGCTGAGCAACGATCAAGATTTTGAAGCCCTGGGCAAATTGGCAACCGCACTGGAACGCATGGCGACGCTCGATCTGCGGTCCACTCCAGAGCACCTGTGCAGGGTGGAACTTGAGGAGTTGATTCAGGACCTGCGCATCGTCATAACACCCGATCTGGAAGAACACGCGGTACACATCACCTGGACGTTGGCACCTGCGCTGCCTCCTGTGCTTGCAGAACCCGGTGGCCTGATGCAGATTCTCCTGAACCTCACCAGCAACAGCATCCGTGCGCTGGTCTCCCAGCACGGCTCTCGTCAACTCACGATCGCAGCCCATGCTGTCCACCACAGCGTCGTCATTGAAGTGGTGGACAACGCTGGTGGCATCGTCGGGCACGAGCAACTCTTTCGGCCCTTTCAAGCGGGTGCAGAAGAGACCGGGCTCGGCCTCTACCTCTCCAGGGCAATTGCACGTTCCTTCGGCGGAGACTTGCAGTACCACCCCGTTCCGCGTGGGTCCTGCTTCGCCGTCACGTTGGAACAGGCGTCCGCGTGACGAGTCCTATACGCCTCCTCATCGTGGATGACCATGCGCTCTTCCGTGAGAGTGTGGGCCGGCTATTGGCACAGGAAGCTGACTTCAGCATCAGCAGCGTCTGCGGAACGCTTGCAGAGGCAGAGTCCGTGCTGGGGCAGACTGCAGTTGATGTCGTCTTACTTGACTACGACCTTGGCAACGCACTCGGCACAGAGCTGATCGCCACCATTCACCACCAGTTCTCCCACGTAAAAGTGTTAATGCTCACAGGCGGTGTTAGCGCCGCGGTCGTTCGTAGCTCCTTGCAGGCTGGCATCGCGGGTGTACTGCTGAAGCACTGCAGCCCTGAACAGTTGCTGGAGGCGATACGGCAGGTTGCAAGCGGCGGAACGTGGTGGGACCCTGCAGCGATGGCGGCACCCACACCCAGTGCCTCAGTCACATCTGAAATCAGTAAGCAGCAGGCCTGCATCCTTCGATTGCTGCTGGAAGGTCTCTCTAACAAAGAAGTCTCAGGACATATGAACATCTCTGAGTCAGCGGTAAAAGCCAGCATCCAGGAGCTGTTCCGCAAGACCGGCGTGCGAACTAGAAGCCAACTCGTCCGCATCGCACTGGAGAGTGACATGCGAGGCAAGCCAATGGTCGCCTCTACCGCACAAACCGAACGCTGAGTCAGGAGTGCATGTATGGATCGACGGAGCTTACTACAAAGTGGACCCGCTTTTCTCGCGATGACTAGCTCTGTACTGCCGCGAACGGGAGCAGAGCCTGAAACGTTTGCGGAAGCAGTAGCGAACGTCCTCAACCTTGTGCAGCAAATCCGACCGGGCGATCTGCGCAAGTCACTTGACCTAAGCTGGCAGGAAGACGGTGGTATACAGGTGCCTTCGCCGATGCGCTACCTGTTAAGGACTTGTAAGACGATAAAAATCGATGTCAAGTTCCGGCAAGTCGACGTGACACGCGCCTTTGGTACTCCAGACGACATCATTGTCAGCGTGTCCAAGCCCTATTTGGAATATCCAGCCTACGACTGAGCACAGGCTAGTTAGAATACCCGCAGATCGCCACCCGTCATTCCTTTCGGCAACTCCAGACCAAGCATCGCCAGCATCGTCGGCGACAAATCGCGCAACGACCCATCCTGCCGCAGGCGGAACTGCTTGCCTGCCTCGGTGACCGCGATCAGCGGCACCGGGTTAGTCGTGTGCGCGGTGTGTGGACCGCCCGTCACAGGATCGATGAGCAGTTCTGCATTGCCGTGGTCGGCGGTGATGAGCCACTGTCCGCCGTTGCGCTTGAGTGCTGCGTAAATCTCGCCCAAGCAGGCGTCTACCGTCTCCACGCCCTTGATCGTCGGCTCCATCTTGCCGCTGTGGCCAACCATGTCTGCATTGGCAAAGTTCACCACGACCACGTCGAACGCGGTGTCGTCAATCGCCTTCAGTACTACATCGCAGATGCCGCGGGCGCTCATCTCTGGTGCTAAGTCGTAGGTGGCGACCTTTTGCGACTGCACCACCTCGCGCTCTTCGCCGGCGAACGGCTTCTCGATGCCGCCGTTGAAGAAATACGTGACGTGCGCGTACTTCTCCGTCTCCGCCACGCGCAGGTTACGCAGTTCGTGCGTGGCCAGCACGTTGGCCAAGAGGTTGTCCATGCTCTCCGGCAGAATGACCATGGGCACGGCAAACTTGGGGTCGTACTGCGTCATGCTGATGTAGCGGAGATTCTTCGGCACGCTTCCACGCGGAATTTGCAAGTCGAGTTCGTCCGCTTTCGGCAGGTCGCGCGCATCCTGCTTTGTCAGGCCGCCCGCGACGTTGCGGGCCAGCACCCGGGTAATCTGCCGCACGCGATCGCTGCGATAGTTGAAGCAGATACAGAGGTCCTCGTTCTGTACCGTGCCGACCGGCTGCCCTGCCGTATCCACGCACACAAAGGGCCGGATGAACTCGTCCGTGGTGCCGTTGCTGTAGCTCTGTTGAATGAATGTCTCGGCGTCTGTCGCGGTGCGGCCCTCCGCATTCCCCTCCACCATGGCATCGAAGGTCAGCGCCTCACGGTCCCACTTGAGATCGCGGTCCATGGCGTAGTAGCGCCCGCTGCAGGTGGCGAGCCTGCCCGTACCGATCGCGCGCATCTGCTGCTGGAGCCCGGCAATGTATCCCGCGCCTGAGGTTGGCATCGTGTCGCGGCCATCCAGAAAGGCATGGATAAAGACCCGCTCCGCCTTGAGTTGCGCGCATAGCTTCAGCAGCGCATACAGGTGCCGCTGGTGCGAGTGCACGCCGCCGTCGCTCAACAGGCCTAAGAGGTGCACCGCGCGTCCGCGCTGCATCGCTGCAGTAATTTCATCCACCAACAGCGGGTCGCGAAAGAACTCGCCAGAGTCGATCATCGCGTCGATGCGGGAGATGTCCATGCGCACCACACGGCCCGCGCCCAGGTTGAGGTGCCCCACCTCGCTGTTGCCCATCTGTCCGTCCGGCAGGCCCACAAAGTGCTCGCTGGCGCGGATGACGGTGCTCGGATACTCCCGCAACAGCATGTCATAGGTCGGCTTGCGCGCCAGCGCGATGGCGTTGCCATGCGTCTCCGCACGCACACCCCAGCCGTCAAGAATGGTGAGGACGAGTGGCTTACGCTGCGGCATGGCGGCTTCTCCTGCGCAGACCCGGCGGGAGATTCCTGCGCGTACGTTGTGGTGTGGATGGCGGAGAGTGAGGGATTCGAACCCCCGATAGACTTGCGCCTATGTCTGATTTCGAGTCAGGTGCATTCAACCGGGCTCTGCCAACTCTCCGTCCTGGATTCAGTGTAGTCGAGTCGCTGCAACTTCGTCACCTGAGTGCACCTTTCGAGCACATTCGGTGTACGTTTGCGTGCAAATAGCGTTCTCTAGACCACACTTCTGCCCGCTATTTACACAAAAAGTAGCCCTTTCCACAACGGTT
>CALMRM010000027.1:5791-9448 GCA_937871605.1 uncultured Terriglobus sp.
ATGTCTGATTTCGAGTCAGGTGCATTCAACCGGGCTCTGCCAACTCTCCGTCTGTCTCCAAGTGTAGTCGAGGCACTGCGAATCCGTCACGCAAACTCCTTTTTGAGCGCATTCGGCGATGCGAGAGTGGATAGGTTCGGCGCTTTAAGCGTCTTTCTGTACGCATTTTTGCACATATTTGAAGCCTTTCCACACCGCTTATGGGGCCTAAAGTAGACAGAACGCACAGCTTGCAGCGCCGAAACGGGAGCAGGCACCAGAGAGTAGGAGTTTCCCACATCGGCCCCTACATCTTGTGCTTGCCTCCGGAGCAGGCACACGGTAGAGTACGCTTACTGCAGTTCAGGAGCGACGGCGGTGCCCTCCCGAAGAAGTAGCGCATGCGAAGATAGAGCGAAGACCAGGCAAGGCCAAGCAAGCGTCCTAACCGCACCAGCATTCGCAATAACGCGTGCACCGCACGCACCACACGCACTACAAAAGGAGCACCCGTGGCGAGTACCCTCCAGACCAGCCTGTCCGACCTGACCCCCAGCTTTCCCGCGCGCGATGAGACCCCCACCATGCACGTGAAAAAGCGCAACGGTGCGCTGGAAACGGTGGACGTCAACAAGATCGTGCGTGCCGTGCAGCGCTGCTCGCATGGGCTGTCGCATGTGGATGCCATCCGCATCGCGTCCAAAACCATTGGGGGCCTGTACGACGGTGCCACCACGCGCGAACTGGATGCCATCTCCATTGATACGGCGGCGGCGCTGATCGGCGAGGAGCCGCAGTACTCGCGCCTGGCCGCGCGCCTGCTGCTGGCGACCATCATCAAAGAGGTCGCAAACCTAAACCTTCATTCCTTCTCGCAGTCCGTCGAGCACGGCTTCCAGGAGGGCGTGGTCTCTCCGGCCACGGCGGAGTTCGTGCGGGTGCACGCCCGCAAGCTGAACCATGCCATCGACGAGAACCTGTCGGACCGCTTCGAGTACTTCGGCCTACGCACGGTGTACGACCGCTACCTGTTGCGCGATCCCCTGTCGCGTCGCGTCATCGAGACGCCACAGCACTTCTTCCTGCGCGTCGCCTGCGGCCTGGCCGGCACGCCGAACGAGGCCATCGAGTTTTACCAGCTGATCGCCTCGCACGACTACATGCCCAGCTCGCCCACCCTGTTCAACAGCGGCACCAAACATCCGCAGATGTCGAGCTGCTACCTGCATGACTCGCCGGGCGATTCCTTGGAGTCCATCTACGACTCCTACAAGGATGTGGCGCTGCTCTCGAAGTTCTCGGGCGGCATCGGGCTCGCGTTCCACCGTGTGCGCAGCGAGGGCTCGCTCATCCGCGCCACCAACGGCTTGTCGAACGGCATCATCCCCTGGCTGCGCACCCTTGACTCTTCTGTCGCCGCAGTCAACCAGGGCGGCAAGCGCAAGGGCGCCTGCTGCGTCTACCTAGAGCCGTGGCACGCCGACGTGGACAGCTTCCTGGAGCTGCGCGACAACACCGGCGACGTGAGCCGCCGTGCCTACAACCTGAACATCGCCGACTGGATCCCGGACCTGTTCATGAAGCGCGTGGACACCGATGGCATGTGGTCGCTGTTCGATCCCAAGCTGGTGCCGCACCTGCCGGACCTTTTCGGCGAGGAGTTCGAGGCCGCGTACATCAAGGCGGAAGAGGACAAGATCTACTACCGCCAGGTGAAGGCGCGCGACCTGTACGCCCGCATGATGCGTGCGCTGGCTGAGACCGGCAATGGCTGGATGACGTTTAAGGACGCCTGCAACATCAAGAACAACCAGACGGGCAAGCCGGGCAACGTGATCCACCTGTCAAACCTCTGCACAGAGATCACCGAGGTCACGTCAAAGGACGAGACCGCCGTCTGCAACCTGGGTTCGGTCAACCTGGCACGGCACACCACCCTCGACGCCGCAGGCAAGGTCGTCTTCGACTTCGACAAGCTGGCCGAGACGGTCCGCATCGCCGTGCCGATGCTGGACCGTGTGATCGACATCAACTACTACCCGGTCGAAATCGCCGCGAACTCAAACAGCCGCTGGCGTCCGATCGGCCTTGGTGTCATGGGCCTGCAGGATGTGTTTTTCCAGATGCGATTGCCCTTCGACTCGCCCGAGGCGCAGGCACTCTCCACCCGCATCCAGGAGGAGATCTACTACTACGCCATGCTGGCCACCACGGAGCTGGCGGAGCGGAACGGTGCGCACACCTCGTTTGCCGATACGCGTCTTGCCAAAGGCGAGTTCCAGTTTGATCTGTGGAACATCACGCCCACCGACCCAGCCCGCTGGGATGCACTACGCCAGCGCATCCTGAAGGCAGGCGTGCGCAATTCGCTGGTCATCGCCATTGCGCCCACGGCCACTATCGCGTCCATCGTTGGCTGTTACGAGTGCATCGAGCCGCAAATCTCCAACCTGTTCAAGCGCGAAACGCTTTCCGGCGAGTTCCTCCAAGTCAATCGCTACCTGGTTAACGAGCTGAAGGCCGCGGGCATGTGGAACGACGAGATGCGCATCAAGCTGAAGATGGCCGAGGGCTCTATCCAGGGCATCGAAGAGCTGCCGGACGAGCTCAAGGCCATCTACCGCACCGTGTGGGAGGTACCCATGCGCAGCCTCATCGACATGGCTGCCGCGCGCAATGCCTACATCGACCAGTCGCAGTCGCTCAACCTGTTCAGCGAATCGCCCAACATCGGCCGCCTGTCGTCCATGTACATGTACGCGTGGAAGCAGGGCCTGAAGACGACGTATTACCTGCGTTCGCGCCCGGCCACCAAGATCGCCAAGACCACCGTGCAGAAGGGTGCCACCACACTCGGCCAGACCGGTCCCGTGTCACGTACCGTCTCGCAACTGCAGCACGTAGACGTTCCCGAGCCGGAGCAGAAGCCGATTGACGCCTCTGCCGCCATCAGCTGTTCTCTAGAAAATCCGGAAAGCTGCGAGGCCTGCCAGTAACGCGCGGTCACTCCGCGCGCTCGCCATCCTTCGCTGCGTCGTCATTCTGAGCGCAGCGAATGAATCCCCGCAAGCTCCGTGCTGACGAAGGTGCCCGGAAGTTTCGAGCAGAAAGTCTGCGGATGTATAGACCACCGAAGCAGCATCGGGATCCTTCGCTCCGCTCAGGATGACGCGATCAAGCTTGTACTATTACGCACCTTAACTCACAGGAGAAGACCATGTCCGCCACACTCGACCCCGTCACCGTCGCAGCCCCCGGCTCGCCGGTCAATGCAGGCTCCTCCGTCGCCATGCCCGAGATGCTGCTTGACCCCGGCATGTGCCTCACACTGCGGCCCATGAAGTATCCGCAGTTCTATGACATGTTCCGCGATGGTATTAAGAACACCTGGACCGTCGAAGAAGTCGACTTTTCGACCGACCTGGTTGATCTGCGCTCGAAGATGTCTCCCGCGGAGATCCACACCATCAAGCGGCTGGTCGCCTTCTTTGCCACGGGCGATTCAATCGTCTCGAACAACCTGGTGCTGAACCTGTACAAGCACGTTAACTCGCCGGAGGCTCGGCTGTACCTGTCGCGGCAGCTGTTTGAGGAAGCCGTGCACGTGCAGTTTTACCTGACGCTGCTGGACAACTACGTGCCAGACCACGACGAGCGCGCCGCCGCCTTTGCCGCCGT
>CALMRM010000027.1:9458-22446 GCA_937871605.1 uncultured Terriglobus sp.
TGGCGGCCTCGCCGCGGCCGCCGGCGGCGTCGGCGATGAGCGTGCCGCCGCCTTTTCCGCAGTCGAGAACATCCCCTCCATCCAGCAGAAAGCCGAGTTCTGCATGAAGTGGATGGACAGCATTGAGGCGCTGGACACGCTGCAGACTCAGCAGCAGCGCCGCGACTTTTTGCTGAACCTCATCTGCTTCGCCTCCTGCGTCGAAGGCCTGTTCTTCTTTGCGGCGTTCGCATACGTCTACTTCTTCCGGTCGAAGGGCCTGCTGCATGGCCTTGCGTCGGGTACCAACTGGGTCTTCCGCGACGAGAGCTGCCACATCGAGTTTGCCTTCGAAGTGGTTCGTGTGGTGCGCGAGCAAGAGCCGGAACTGTGGGATGCGCAGCTGGAAAGCCAGATCGTCCAGATGATGACCGAAGCCATCGACGCGGAGGCGCAGTTCGCCGACGATCTGCTCTCAGGCGGCGTCGCAGGCCTGTCCACCCGCGACATGCGCGCCTACCTGGGCTACGTGGCCGATTCGCGCCTGGTGCGTCTGGGCATGGAGCCGCACTTCAAAACCAAGAACCCCTTCAGCTTCATGGAGCTGCAGGATGTTCAGGAGTTGACCAACTTCTTCGAACGTCGCGTTTCTGCCTACCAGACGGCCGTCGCGGGAGAAGTTGCCTTCGGGGACGACTTCTAGATGGGGTTGAAGACCCGACCGTAAGACACAACTATGAAAAAGAAGCTGCCATCTTGGCAGCTTCTTTTCTTTGCTTCCGCATCTATCTCATTCTATGCGTGTGGAACAAGTCGCTTCTCCTGTGGACGCGGTGGATGTGGTGGAAGCAGATCAGGTTGAATCTGCGATTGAGTCCAAACAGATTGGCGATCGCATTCGTCGGCTGCGGATGCGGCGCTCCATGGGCCTCGTTGAGCTCGGCACCAAAACCGGCCTTTCTGCCAGCTTCCTCTCACAACTGGAAACCGGCCGGGTAGTGCCAACGGTGCGCAACCTGGCGCGTATTGCGATGACGTTTGGCAAGGATTTGTCGTACTTCTTCCGCGACGAACAGCCGGTCAGCTTTCGTGTGATGCGCCAGGCGGAGCGGGTCCGGTTGCAGCGTGCCGCAGGCTCCGGCTCCATGTTTTTGTCAGAAAGCATGAGCGCCCTGGTCACAGACCAGAGTATGGTGCCCTGCATCGCGGAGTTCCGGGGGCAGATGGAAGAGGTAGTGTTTCGGCCTCGGGTGTTCGAAGGCGTCGAGTTCGCCTTTGTGACGGAGGGCTGCCTCACCCTAACTTCAGAAGCAGAGCGCCACGTGCTGGAGCCGGGCGATGTGGTCTGGATTGATGCCCTGCGGAAGCGGCAGTACACCTGCGATGCAGGTGTTCGCGCAAGAGCCATCATCATCACGCGCACGCACAAGCACTAATTGCAAGATTTGCCAACAAACAGGGTCCCGTTGTGGCAAACTAGTAGGGTTGGTCTAGAGAGCAGCGGACCCAGTCTTCAGGAGAAGTTTTATGGCAAAGATCTGTCCGATCACCGGTAAAAAGCCGATGGCGGGGAACAAGGTGTCACACGCAAACAACAAAACCCGCCGTCGCTGGGAGCCGAACCTTCAGTGGAAGCGCATCTGGGTGCCGTCTGAGAAGCGCTTCATTCGTCTACGCATCTCTGCACGCGGGCTGCGTATCATCAACAAGAACGGTATCGAAGCGGCTCTGTTGCAGGCAAAGGGATAAGCGATGCGCACACTGATCAAACTCGTCTCCAGCGCTGGTACCGGTCATTTCTATACCACCAGCAAAAATCCAAAGACCTCCAGCACAAAGCTGGAGTTTAAGAAGTACGATCCTATCGTGCGGAAGCACGTGTCGTATCGCGAAGCCAAGATTTAACCGCAGCACATTTCATGGGCAGAAGGCACGCTTCACAGCGTGCCTTCTGCCATTTTGACGATATGCTTCTGTGAGGGCTGACGATCGGCTTGGGCTAGCCCATGTAGAAATGAGCGGTTCAGGCAGACGGCACACTTCAAACTAGACTTTCGGCAGGTCGTATGGTTCGCAGCATCACATGTATTGCTCTTTGCGCAAGCCTCACCAGCGTGGCTTTGCTTGGCTGTCACGGCAAGCAGCAGACCCAGCCGGGTGTGGTGGCCGTTCGTCTGCCCGACGGTCAGACTCAGATCATCCAGCCCGGTCAGCCTATCCCAGTGGGCGCGACGGTAATCGCCTCTCAAGTGCCGTACACAACGCCGCCTGCGGGCGCTGATGGGAATGCGCAGACTTCCGCGAGCGCGCAGCCCCAGGCTTCCGCTCCCGTGGCTGACGGCAGCCAGACCATGACACCTCAGACCGCGCCGCAGGCTCCGCAGACCGTGACAACACCTGCGCCGACCGAAAGGCCGACCCTGGTCGTACCGGTCGGCACGCGGGTCACCATCAGAACCACTGAGTCGCTCTCAGCCGAGCATGGCGGCGGGGTGGGCTCCTCATTCCACGGCGTCCTCAACGCGCCGGTGCTCGTGCGAGGCGTCCGTGTGTTTGATCGTGGAACGGCCGTGCGCGGCGAGATTACCAGTGCACAGGGGCGCGGACGATTCAAGGGTGCCGGTGTGCTGGGCGTCTCCCTGACCAACATCGGAGACTATCGCGTCGAAACCAGCGAGTTTGTGGAGCGACAAAAGGGCCGGGGCAAGCGTACCGCCGGTTTCATCGGCGGCGGAGCCGGTGTCGGCGCGCTTATCGGCGGACTCGCGGGCGGTGGCAAGGGCGCACTCATCGGCGGCTTAGCGGGCGCTGGTGGCGGCACAGCAGCGGGTGCGTACACCGGCAGCCGTGACGTAGTGATCCCTTCTGAAAGCGCCATCAGCTTCACCCTGCGCAACTCGATCACTGTGAAGCAGTAGAGCGTACAGGCTCCTTCTGTGCAGCAGCACTGCAGGGGCCTGCTCTGCTACCTCAATGTGGCAGTAGAAACACGCCTTCTCGCATGATCTGGTGTTCGCCTTCCGCACTGCCCAGCCAGATGTTGAAGCCGAGCCCTACCACGTCGATGTGGGTGGAGGATTTCCAGGGTGCACCCGTATGCGCACCGTACGGGTCACCAAAGGCGATATGGATGCCCGGAAACTTCTCATCCTGCAGGATGTTGCCGATTACGCGATCCACCCCGATGTTGGTTCCGATGGCAAACTCACCCACTCGGTCCGAGTTGCCGTCGGTATGGGTGTATGCCCAAAAGTCGCGTTCCAGCTCCTTGTTTTCGCAGGAGATGCGGACGATGCGGTTGTCTTCGATCGCGATGGACAGTGGAGTGTCCTGCAGGATGCCATATCGCTCGCAAAGGTAGTCGCCCACCACACCGTCAACGACGAACACCCCATTCAGTTCGCCAGGTGCGGTGAAGCATTCGCCGCCGGGCAGGTTACCCCACTTTTCCGTTGAAATGATGCCGGATGTCTTGAACCACTTGTACTCCGAATTCAGCGCCACATGGATGTCTGTACCGGCAGCGGTCGTGGCACGAACATAGCTCGCCTGCTTCACGCTGTTCAGCACAGCCTGCGACAGGGCATCCACTTCCGCGAAATTCGCGCGCATGCCTTGTACCATAATGTCCGGTGTGATGTTGACCATATGGGCGTGCCGCATGCGGCGACGGTTCACAACATCTGTCATCTGCATGCGGCTGCGCAACTCGTTTTGCTGCACCTGCACGGCAAAGATGCTGACCTGGCTGCTCTCCATGTCGTCCAGCACAGCGAGGGGCATGGTGCTGAGTGGTCGTGCGGCAAGTTCTTCCAGAACAAAGCCGTTCCACGGACAGCCCAGGTAGTTCAGTTCTGCCGTAAGGGCGGCCGCTACGGTGATCGTCTTCTCATCGGTGATGAGCGTCACCTTCTCGCTGGGAGTGATGCGGAGGCAGGTGGAGACTGCGTTGTGAGCACCTTCCTGGAACGCCGGGGGATACGAAGTCTGGCTCAACCGCTGGTTCGCGTTCTCATACGCCATATAGGTGGATTGGATGCGCGTGTGAAGAGTTCCGACCGAAAACGCAAACCCCGGCGTGGTGAGCGCCGGGGTCGGGGTCGGGTTCAGTGTGTCAGTTATCCGCGGTACAGCTCGTGTGGAATGGCCTGCACGTCCAGATGAGCAGCCACAGGTGCGCTGGGTTCGTTCATGACCTTGTAGAACGCGGTCTGAAACTTCTTCATCTCGTCTGGGGTACCCACGGTGACACGAACATAGGTCGGCATAATGGGCCAGACGCGGCCGATGGCTACCTTTTCGCCCAGCATCGCGTGCTGCACTTCCGCTCCCGGCCGCTTCACGTCCACCATGAACATGTTGGCCTGCGCTCCCGGCACATACTTGTAGCCGTTCTTCTGCAGGAATGCCAGCGTGTCGTCCAGCGTGTCACGATTGATCTTTTTACGCAGCGGCACCAACTGTTTGTCGTTCAGGCTGGCTGCTGCTGCGGCGGCAGAGGTGAGCGAGATGCTGCCGATCTGACGATCGTTCGGCGTGACTGCCTCGAAACGCGCCAGCAGGTCAGGACGGCCAAATGCGAAGCCTGCCCGGACACCCGCCATGCCGTAAATCTTCGAGAACGTACGCAGAACGATGATGTCCTTGTCCTGTGTGACGAGGTCGATGACGGAATCTTCATTGGAGAAGTGGTGGTACGCCTCGTCAACGATGACCACGGAGCCGGCCGGCTTATTGTTCACGAGCCAAACGATGTCTTCCTTGGGCGTGATGGTGCCGGTCGGATTGTTCGGGTTCACGATGTAGTACGCGCCAGGATTGGGGTGCGCGGCCAGCATGGCCTTTACGTCGAACTTATAGGTCGACTTATCCAGCGGCACCTGGAAGTACTTTGCTTTCATGGTCATGGCCGCGCGATAACCCTGCTCGTAGGAGGGGTCACCAAGAACCAGGGGCTTGTCCGGGCCGATGTTGGAGTAGAGAGCGAGGTCGAGCGGGCCGCCTGAGCCCGGGTAGATGCGCACGTAGCCAGGCTTCAGCTGGAACTGGTCGCTGATCGCCTTGGTCATGGCGGTGCTGTACTCGCGGTCGTAGCGCCCGCCCTTCTTGGCAGCAACGCCAATGGCATCAAGCGCGCAGGACGCGGGGCCAAGCGGGTTCTCGTTCGACGAGATGATCACCGTGTCTGGCGGCATGGGGCGACGACCACCACCCATGTCGTCACCACCGGCCCCTACCCCACCTCGGCGACCCGCGCCCATTTGGCCGGCCTGTGCTGGCTGGTTGGCAGCTGACTGCAGGCCGAAGGCGGGCATGGCTGCAGCCGCGGCAGACGCGATTCCGGCGGAGCGCATAAAGTTACGACGCGAAAGAAACTGCTGGGCGGAGGCAAAACACTTCAGATCCATTACGACTCTCCTCAGAGTAAGCTGCGGGTCTACAGGTGAACTGCGGTGCGAATCGGAGGTACACGCCGGCGGTCGACGCGGAAATGCGCTGCTGCAATCTGGGTTGAAGCGGGATCGCCCATGCAGGACGGCGTTTGCATAGGGATTTACAAACACAATAGCGTGAAAAGGAGGAAAATTTTCAACTCAGCACAACTTTATTTACGAGCTGCGAAAAGTTCGCCTGCTTATCTGTTTTGCTCCTACAGTCCGGCCCGGGTCTCAGTCGCCATGTAATCCACCACTGCCTTCAGATCACCCGTCTCTCGCCAAACCCGCAACTGCCGGTCGGCGCCACTGCCCTGCTCCAGCATCTGCCGTATGTAGTTGATTTCGTTGCGCGACCCAAGCTCGTCTACCACATCCTCGACAAAGTGAAGGTACTCGGCAATCAGTTCCCGTTCCGGCATTTCGCACTCCTTGCCGAAATCGATTAGTTTGCCATCCAAACCATAACGCACGGCGCGAAATTTGTTCTCCATCAGGAGTGCGCGCGAGTACTGGCGAAAGTCGATGTTGTTGCTGTGCAGGCAGTGCAGCTTCATGGCCGTGGCCTGGATGAGCGCCGCAATGGCGACGGACTCCTCCGCCCGCATCGGAATGTCGCAGATGCGGACCTCAATCGTGTTGAAGAAGGGATGCGGACGCACGTCCCACCAAAGCTTCTTGGCATTGTCAATGCTGTTGGTTTTGATGAGCAGGTTAACGTAGTTCTCAAATTCGGAGTAGCTTGCAAAGCTGTCTGGCAGGTTGGTCCGGGGAAAGTGTTCGAAGACCTTTGCACGATAGCTCTTGTAGCCGGTCTCCATGCCTAGCCAGAACGGTGAGTTGGTGGAGAGCGCCAGAATGTGCGGCAAAAAATACCGCAACGAGTTCATGATGCGGATCGCCGCTTCGCGGTCCTCGATGCCTACGTGTACGTGCAGCCCAAAGATGAGGTTGGAGCGCGCCACAAGCTGCAGGTCCTCCACCACACGCTGGTAGCGAGGATCGGGATAGATCTCCTGCGAGCGCCAGTCGGCAAAGGGGTGCGTAGCGCCTGCCACCAGCAGCAGGCCATGCTCCTCTGCCAGGCGCACCATGTTGCGGCGCAGGTCGTACAGGTCCTCCCGCGCCTCCTGAATGTTGTGGCAGACGCGTGTGCCAACCTCGATCACGGATTGGTGCAGCTCTGCCTTGACCCGCTCCTCGAGCCGCAGCCTCCCGTGCTCCAACATCTCCGTGGCCACGTGCGACCGCAGATCGCGCGTGTCCGGATCGACAGTCTGGTACTCCTCTTCAATGCCGAGCGTGAACGATGGACGCATTGTGCCCCCCCCCCATGGTGGATCGAATCGCCCAGGCGGATGCACCCGTACTACCGCGTTGCACCACCCTGGTTGATGCCTTCATACCATCGCAGCGGCCGGGCGAACACGACCAGCTCGCCTGGCGCAGGATGCCTGCCTACCGGACCGCAATGGTTGCCGGTGCTCTCCCCGTGTTGTGCGATTGCTTGCAGATTAAACCCGGCAGGCGCATCGCGGGTACCCACCGTTCGGCACTCTACCAGGTCGGCCAGGCGCACCAGCACACGCCCAGGCTGTCCGATGGGTGCTGGCATGGCCGCCTCCCCGTGCTGGTCCGTAGTCAGCAGCGTACCTGCGCCCGCCTGCTCGTCATACCAAAGCGTCAGGTGAGCGTTACGGATCGGGTCACCGTTGCGACCGTCCAGCACGTGAACTCGGAACACGGCGGAGGTTGGCAGCTGTGGACCAGCTTCGCCGTGCTGCGCTTCTGCCGATGGTGCAGGCAGCGGGACGCCTGCGGGAGCACCGGTCTGCTGCTGCGCCCGCATCGATGCACCGCATGCAGAGACGAGGCAAAGCAGGAGCGATGCTGCAATTTGCCTCATTTGATGGGTGACGCCTGTGGCACAAGCCGCCCGTGCGAAGGCGCAGTGTCAGAGCTGCCCAGGAAGTCAGACCAGCGAAGCTTGCTCTCTGTGCCAGCACCTGCGGTCGCCCGCCCTACCGCCAGGGTCGCGACAGCGTTCACAATCCACTCGAAGTTCTGTTCGCCTAAAGAGTGGCGATCCGCGTCGGGAGCAGGATTCATGAAGTCGATGGCATACGGAATGCCATCTTCCACGGCAAACTCAACGGTGTTCAGGTCGTACCCAAGCGCACGGCACAGGGTCAGTGCGTCTCGCTCCACCCGTTCCATCAGCGCAGCCGGATAGGTGGGCGGGTTCTGCACGTAGCGCTCCGCGTGGGGCCGTGTCGGGTCGTACGGCATGATGTGCACATGCTCCTGCCCTACGACATAGCAGCGAAAGTACTCCCGGAAGTGGACGGCGGCCTGCAGCGTCATGCAGAGATCGCGCGTCTGGTCGTAGGCGTGGAAGAAGTCGTCCGGACTGTGCAGGTGGTACACGTCTCGCCAGCCGCCACCATCATGCGGTTTCAGGAAGGCTGGAAAGCCCACATAGTCAAACGCGGCCTGCCAGTCATAGGGGTACTGTAGATTCCGGAACGAGTCAGCATTCGTTTCGGGTGGCATTTGCTTGCTGGGCAGGATGACGGTCCGCGGCACCGCAACACCGAGCTTTGCTGCAAGGGAGTAGTTGAAAAACTTGTCGTCCGCGCTCCACCAGAAGGGATTGTTGATGACGTGCGTGCCCGTGAGCACGGCGTTTTTCAAGTATGCGCGATAGAACGGCACGTCGTGCGAAATGCGGTCGACAATGACGGCGTAGTCGCAGGGGGCAGCTTCTTGCACGGTGCCGACCGTCACAAATTCGGCAGAGATACCATCGATGCCCATGCCGTTCACCCGGTCGACAAAGGCCTGTGGAAAGGTGTTTTCCATGCCGAACAAGATGCCGATCTTCTTCACGTGCGACCCTCCTTCTGCACTCTCCCCCGCAAGGCTGCGAGCACAGCCAGCAGAAGCTTACATGTACGTTTCTAGCATCTGTCGCCACCAGGGCCAGTCATGCCCTGCATCGTTGCCCCACACGTCCAGGCGCACAGGGATGTCTTTGCCACGCAGGATGGCGGCGAGCCGTTCGTTGTCGTTCCAGCACATGTCGTGCTGCCCAGTCGCCAGAATGTATGTGTTGTGCCGCATGCAATCCAAAAGGTGGGCGTCATGCAGGTTGGGCATGAAGTGGGTTGGCAGCGCGAAGTAGGCATCCTGGTCGTAGTACCCGCGCAGAAAGCGACTGACGATATCGAAGGCACCGCCCATGGAAAGCATCCTGTTGACCGTGCTGGGGTGACGCAGTGCCATGCTGGCCGCATGAAAGCCACCAAAGGAGCAACCGATCATGGAAACGTGCTGGTTGCCGTTGCGCGCGCGCATGGCAGGCAGCAACTCCTCCATGATGTAGCGTTCATACTGCAGGTGGCGTGCAATGCGCCAGCGGCCCGGCACATGCTGTGCGTACCAGCTCTCACTGTCCACGGAATCGACGCAGAACAGCTGCAGTTCTCCGCGCTCGAGCTTCGACTCGACTGCAGCCACCATGCCACGGTCCTCAAACTCGTAAAACCGGCCGCGTGAGGTGGGGAACACGATGGCGGGTACACCAGCATGGCCAAATACCAGGCGCTCCATGGAGCGGCCCAGGGCTGCTGATTGGTCCACATGGTATTCGCGATGCATTTTGGCCGCCTGCCCGCCTCGATTGCTCTGCTACTCTTCGACAGCGTACCGCATGGACCCTACACTCTCAACGACTGCAACTGCCCCGGAACCCGCACGTTTGTGGGTCACGCAGGCCAGTGCAGAGGGTCGGTACCTCCGGATGCAAGGGTGGGTCTCGCGCTTTTTGCCTACATCGCGCGACCTGTTCGTCTACCTACCGGAGGAATATGCCGCCTCGCCGGAGCGCAGGTATCCCGTATTGCTGATGCACGACGGCCAAAACCTGTTCGACGGAAACCTTTCGTATGTGCACGGGTCCACCTGGAACGTGGGCAGCACGGCGGACGAGACGATCGGAGCTGGCCAGGTCGCCCCGCTGCTGGTTGTCGGCATCGGGAACACCGGGGCGGAGCGCATGGCGGAGTACACGCCCACACCAGACACACGCCTGGGCGGTGGCAACGGCTTCTTGTATGCCCGCATGCTCGTGGAGGAACTCCTGCCCATGCTGGCCGCACAGTACCGCCTGCTGCCGGGGCCTGCAAACACCGGTTTGGTGGGTTCATCGCTGGGCGGTTTGATCTCCCTGGCGATTGCACTGCGCTACCCGCATGTCTTCGGCAAGGTGGGCGCGGTGTCGCCCTCACTGTGGTGGGACGACCGCGTCCTCCTGCGCGATGTGCGCTCACTCGAGACGCACCTACCGCTCCGCATCTGGCTAGATACGGGCACCGCGGAGGGGCTCCGCCACGTGCAGAACACCAGGCTACTGGACCGGCTGCTGAAAGACAGGGGCTGGCAAGTGGGCTCAGACCTGCTCTACCGCGTGTTTCCTGCTGGGGAACACAATGAAGCGGCGTGGGCTGCCCGTTTTGGCGAGATCCTCCGCTTTCTCTTTCCCGCGGGCGCTTCCAAGTGAATCGGCCAGGTTTCTCGTGAGAGATGGCGTAAACTCCGTGCAAACCGTTGCGCAATCCTCCCGGAACGCCCATACTAGATGAGTTGCAGACAAGCGCAGAGCACGCGCACCTGCCCCAGGCTTGATGGTTCCTCTTCACCGTACGTGTGAGCTGCGAATCCAACCTACCCTAAGTGTGAGTGAGGAATTTCTACAGTGGTCATGATTCGCCTGGCGCGCGTGGGAGCACGCAAGCAGCCCTACTACCGCATCGTTGTCATCGAAAAGGATCGCGCACGGAACGGTCGTTCCATCGAGGTGGTCGGTACCTATAATCCGCGCACGGAGCCGAAGGCGGTCGAGCTGAAGCGCGACCGGATCGACTACTGGGTCAGCGTGGGCGCACAAACGTCAGAGATCGTGGCCAAGCTGCTGAAGAACAATCCAGCCTCGACGGAAGCAGTCGCAGCGTAGGTTGCCGCACTGCTGTAAACGTCGGGCGAGTACGGTGTCGCGGCGTCCGACAAGCAGCGCGATGATGTGAAACAGCTCCGGAAACGACGGGTTACAGGACTATGACGGGCATGACATCTGACGCCACAACTCCCGCGCAGTTGGATCTCCAAGCCTTTGCACTGGCGCTCATTCAGCCCCTGTGTGACGAGCCAGGTGCTGTGACTGTAGCCGTTACACAGACGGGGAACGAAGCTGCTTGCCAAGCGACAGTTTCCGACAGCGACTACGCGCGGCTGTCGAACGGCAGGGGGCGCACGGTTCGCTCGCTCGGCACGGTCCTGGGTGCCGCAGCCGCGAAGCTGGGCAGCCGCTGCAGCCTGGACCTGCAAGCCGACCGGTAGATGCAGGGCACACACGCCAACACGCTTCTGCTGGCGCGCGTCGTTCGCCCGCAGGGGCGGCTGGGTGAGGTGCTATGCGATCTTTACACCGAGTTTCCCGAGCAGTTCACGAGCTCTGCCAACCTCTCGCTCCACTTCGCCGATGAGCGGCACCAGCCCGTTGTCATAGAGCAGTTCTGGAAGCCGCTCGGCAGAAACGCCGGTCGCATCGTCCTCAAATTGCAGGGTACCGACTCCATCTCCGCGGCGGAGGTGCTGCGCGGCGCCACCCTCCACCTGCCGAGCGAAGAGCGGGTAGCAGTGGAAAGCTCTCGCTATTTCGTCGCCGACCTGATCGGCTGCGCCTTCTTTGACGGAGGCACCTGCCTGGGGACGGTGGCAGACGTCCAGTTTCCCACCAGCGCGTCTGGCAAGCAGGCCCTGGACAGCGCAGCGCTCTTTGTAGTGCGCCCCGAGAATGGCCCCGACCTGCTCATTCCGTTTGCCAATGCATTTACCAAGGCAATCAACCTGGACACTCGTTCCATCCACATGGAGCTGCCCGCGGGTCTTGCCCAGTTGAACCGCGTGTGAGCGGCCAACCGCCGAGCTTCGTGCCGGACGCGTCAAGGTCTGCCGCCCCACCAGCGTTGCAAATCGACGTCGTCACCCTCTTCCCCGGCCTTTTTGAGGGGACCCTGCGCCACGGTGTCGTCGCACGCGCCTTCCAAAACGGTTCTGCGCATCTGCGCACTCTCGACCTGCGGGAGTTTGCGACAGACCGTCACCGCACCGTCGATGACCGCCCCTTTGGCGGCGGCGAGGGTATGGTACTCAAGCCTGAGCCTATGGCTGCTGCCATTCAAACAATCACGATTCAGCCGAAGCCCGTGCGGGACACCACCCGGGAACGCGTCGTGCTTCTCTCCGCTCAAGGCAAGCCGTTCACCCAGGCGAAAGCACGCGAGTATGCCACGTTGGAACGGCTAGTGCTGCTGTGCGGGCGGTATGAAGGCGTGGACGAACGCATCAACGAGATGTTCTGCGATGAGGAACTTTGCATAGGCGACTACGTGCTGTCTGGCGGTGAGCTGGCAGCGTCTGTGGTCATCGACGCCGTGGTTCGCCTCCTGCCGGGTGTCCTTGGCAACGCCGACTCGACGGTGTATGAAAGCTTCGGTCAGGGCCACGAAGGCGTGCGCGTAGATGGCGTGAGTTCTTCCGCCGCGGCCGGCGGCCTGCTCGACTACCCGCACTACACCCGGCCTCCGCAGTTCGGAAACCTCGCCGTTCCAGAGGTCCTGCTTTCAGGCGACCACGGAGCCATTCGGCTGTGGCGGCGGCAGCAAGCCTTGTGCAAGACGTACCAAAACCGGCCCGACCTGCTGCACGGGCTCCCGCTGAGCGAAGCCGACCGCAGCTTTCTAGCGGATCTGCAGCGGGATTCTGTCACCAAGTAGCACCTATCTGTGTGCATCCGCTAGGAATACCCTCCCGGTTGCGCTACACTGTATCTCGACTTCAAATAAGGATTTCTGCGTCATGTCGATCCACCCCATCATGCAAAAGCTCGCTGCAAAGCTCGAGCGCACCGACATTCCCGAGTTCGCACCAGGTGATACCGTGCGGGTGCAGGTCAAGATTAAAGAAGGCGAAAAAGAGCGCCTGCAGGCATTCGAGGGCATGTGCATCGCACGCCGCAAGGGTCCGCAGGGCAGCTTCACCGTGCGCAAGATGAGCTTCGGTCAAGGTGTTGAGCGTATCTTTCCCTTCAACTCCAAGGTTGTAGACAAGGTCGAGAAGGTGCGCTCGTACGAGGTGCGCCGTGCAAAGTTGTTCTATCTGCGAGGTCTACGTGGCAAAGCTGCCCGTCTGCGCGAAGTTGGTCGCACGGCCTAGTGTCATGGGTGAGCGCCGGCATGCCGGTACTCACCGTTCTCGACCAACAATACCTGACCGACAGGCGAGTGCAGCGTTTGCTCAGTCCCAACACGTCCGGTACCAAGCCGACCGAGTCCAAGCTCCGCCGCAAAAATCAGTTGGTGCCAGAAGGCCTTAGCAAGCAGCAGATGCTGGGCCAGCTCATTTGCTCTGACGCTCCGGAGCAGGCACTGCGCTACCACGGCTTCACGTGTATCGCCGGTATCGACGAGGTTGGACGGGGCGGCAAGACGCTGCTTCATGGTTGGCAGCAGCGT
>CALMRM010000027.1:22456-27618 GCA_937871605.1 uncultured Terriglobus sp.
GGACGAGCGTGAGCGGCTGGACCGTGAAGTACGCAAATGCGCCGTCGCGTTTGCCGTGGGCGAAGTCGATTCTGAGACCATCGACCGGATCAACATCTACCAGGCCTCACGGCTCGCGATGCGACTCGCTGTCGATGCACTGTCCTGCGCGCCCGATCACCTCTTGATCGACGCCATGCGCCTGGATCACCCCTGTGCACAGACAAAGCTGATCTATGGTGATTCCCTTTCCATCTCCATCGCGGCTGCCTCGGTCATCGCAAAGGTGTACCGCGACAGCAAACTGCGGGCGTGGGACTTGGAGCATCCACAGTACGGCCTGGCCGCGCACAAGGGGTACGCCACCCCGGAGCACCGCCGCGCGCTGGAGCAGCACGGCCCTACGCCACTGCACCGCCGCTCGTTCGCGCCTGTGGCGAAGTTCTACGGTGATGAAGCACTCGAGCAGGCTGTCGCCACAACCGAACTGCTGTTTGACGATGCGGAGTTGCAGGAGGAGCTGGAACCATGCCTGGCCGACTAATGTGCGTGGTGGCGCACCCGGATGATGAGTGCTTTGCCTTTGGCGGAGCGCTGCTGTTGGCCAAAGAGGCCGGCTGGCAGACGTATGTGCTCTGCCTTACGGACGGACAAGCCGCAACCAACCGCGGCACGTCTGCCGATGCGGCAGATCTGGGTCGCATGCGCCGCGAGGAGTTCCTCCGTAGTTGCACGGTGCTGGGCGTGGATCACCACGAATTACTTAGCTACCAGGACGGCAGGCTTGAGTTCGAGCCGCTCCACGGCCCGGCAGGCGACATCGTGCAGCGCATCCGCACATGGCAACCGCAAGTGGTGCTCACGTTCAGCCTCGACGGTTCGCTGAACGTGCACGCGGATCACACCGCGGTCAGCGCATTCACCAGCGCGGCGTTCCATTGGAGTGGCCGCGCGAACCGCTATCCCGAACTCGGCGCACCCTACCTGCCCCAGCGGCTATACCACCAGAGCACAGCATTTACCATGGCCGATCGTGCCCCGCTGCTGCCCGCGCCATGGACGGTGGAGTTGGACATCTCGCACGTACGCCATCTCAAAGAAGCTGCCTTCCGTGAACACACCTCGCAACTCGCGGTGCTTGGCAAGGTGCAGCCATACTGGGATCGCTATGGCGACCGCGAACACTACACGCTGATGGGCGCGTCGGCTCCGCAGCCTGCAAGTCTTGCGACCAGCCTGACAGAGGATGTAACGCTCGACTAGCCGGGCGCTACGCAGCCGTCCGTGCCGGTCGCGCACGCACGGTGCGCTTGCGCGTTAGCAGCCGGTACGCAGGCCGCGCGAGCAGCAGCACTGCCAGGACCAGTGTGTCTCGTAGCGGGCTCAGCACGCCCTTCTTGACCAGCCACCAGTAGTGCACGATGCCGAGCACGGCCGCGAGATACACCAACCGGTGCAGCCGCTGCCAGGGCTTGCCGCCCATGGCGCGCATCACCCACTGGGACGACGTCACCGCAAGCGCAAGCAGGATGACATACGAGGCCAAGCCCACCTGGATGAAGCGCCGTTTCTTAATGTCGTCCACCATGGTCGGCCACACGGCAAGCCACTGCTGGCGCAGCGCGGCCAGGTCATGCGCGCGAAGGCTCGTGAGCGCGCCTGTCAGGTCGAACCCAGAGAACAGGAACACGTACGTCAGCAAGTGCAGCGTCGCGTAGAAGAAGGCGAACAAGCCCAGCATCCTGCGCAGGCGCACCAGCCAGCCCAGCGCAGGCGACAGGCGGCGCACCGGCGTAATCGCCAGCGAGGCCAGCAGGAGGTACACCGTCCAGTTGCCGGTGAAGTGCGTGATCCATTGCACCGGGTCCGTACCCAGATTGCCCGTTTGAAAGCGATAGCCAAGCACTAGAAACGGTGCCAGGGCCAACAGAAAGACGGCGCTCTTGATGTAACGAATGGTTCTGGTCGTCATGTATGGATAGTCACCATCGCGCAGCCTGCAGCTGACCGGCGCAGTCAGTAACTCCTGTTCAGGTCCATGCCGGTGTAGAGAGCCGCGACTTCGCTTCCGTAGCCGTTGAACGGTAGTGTCGGTATGGTCCGCGGAAACACGCTGCTGTCGATTCTGCGCTCGTGAGCCTGGCTCCACCGGGGGTGGCTATGTGCGGGATTGACGTTGGCGTAAAAGCCGTATTCCTCCGCCGCCATCTGGTTCCAGGTGGTCTGCGGCTGCGCGTCGCTAAAGCGCATGCGCACAATCGACTTGGCCGATTTGAAGCCATACTTCCACGGCACAATCACCCGCACCGGCGCGCCCTGCTGGTTTTCGAGCGTCTGGCCGTACGAGCCAAAGGTCAGCAGCGTCAGCGGGTGCATGGCCTCATCCATGCGCAATCCCTCGGTGTAGGGCCAATCGAAGCCACCTGGCAGGTCCATCTGTTTGCGGTCTGCCAGCGTGTAGAACTCGATGTACTTCGCGCTCGGCTTGGGATCGACAAACTTGATCAGCTCCGATAGCGAATAGCCGACCCACGGAATGATCATGCTCCACGCCTCCACACAGCGGAACCGGTAGGTGCGGTCTTCCAGCGGCCGGTAGCGCATGAGTGCATCGATGTCGATGGTTTGCGGATTGTTCACCAGCCCATCGATCTTCACGCTCCAGGGCCGCGTGTGCAACTTGCCTGCGTTTGCTTTTGGGTCGGCTTTATCGGTGCCGAACTCGTAAAAGTTGTTGTAGCTGGTCGCCTTGCCCTGCGGTGTCACGGTGTCGCTCACCGCCGGTGCTTTGCCCGGTACCGTGGGCAGCTTGGTGGCGGCCAGCACCGAGGGCGTGTACAGTGGCGGCATCTTTTTGCGCCACTCATAGGCAAGTCCGGCGGCGGCAAGGCCACCGAAGATGAGGTTACGTCGGTTCAAGAACTTCTCGCGCGGCGTGATCTCAGACGATTTAAATTCAGGAGCCTTGCCAATCAGCATCTCAACCTCGAACCAGTTTCTTCATCTCGTAGGACGCATTGAACAACAGAATCGGTTTGGCAGAACCGAGTGATATTACCGGCAGCAGGAGCCAGGCAGAAATAATGACGATGACAGCGGCACGCGAAGCGGTGTTGATGCAGGCAGCAGATCAGTTACAAATGGCACGGCGCACCCATACTCCCTTGCAAGGTCTGCCGAAAGCAGTACGCCCCACCAGCGAGGCGGAGGCGTTCGCAATTCAGGACATCATGGCCGTTGCGTATGGGCGTATCGGCGGCTGGAAAGTCGGTGCTGCCGGCCCGGAGGGTGTCCCGTTCTTTGCGCCCATGCCCGCCGCATGGATGGGTGAGAACGGATGCCTGTTCCGCGGCTTGACCCACCGCCTGTGCGGAGTGGAGGCAGAAATTGCCTTCCGGATGGCCCACCCGCTGCCGCCGCGTATCCTTCCCTACACCCGCGACGATGTGGTTGCGGCCATCGGCAGCTGCCATCCAGCGATCGAAATCCTGGAGTCAGCATTTATCGATCCACAAGTCGTCACAAGGCCTGAGATGCTGGCGGACATGCAGATGCACGGCGGCTTTGTGGCCGGGCCCGCGGTGCCACAGTGGCGCGACATTGACTGGGCGAAGGAGCCTGTCACCCTGACCATCGACGGTGCCGTGCGCTATGAAGCCGTGGGCACCGCACCGGCCGGTCCAGACCTGATCCGGCTGCTCGTCTACTTGGCCAACGAGGGCGCGGCGCGCACGGGCGGCCTGCACGAGGGCGATTGGATCACCACAGGCAGCTGGAGTGGATTAAACTGGGCGTCGCCCGGTGCAGAGGCGCTTGCGCACTTCCAACATGCAGGCCGTGTGAGCCTTATGTTCGCGTCCGTTCCGCACTAGCCAGGCGATGTCAGAGTGCAGCTCTGGCGGCTTTGAACGATAGAGATGTAAGCGTCTGCTCCGCATGGTTGTCGAGTTCTCGAAGGAGTTCCACACAATGCCCCGTCCCTACTGGTCCGGCACACTCCAGATTTCGTTGGTCTCGTTTGGTGTCAAGTTTTTCGTCGCCACCGAAGCCAAAAGTCAGATTCGCTTTCACCAGATCAGCCGGTCCTCCGGCGAGCGCGTGCGGCACCAGAAGGTACTGGAGTCCAGCCTTGAGCCACAGGGCGAACCGGACGCCACCGACACCGCACCGGCCGCCGCAACGGTGGTCAAGGACGACATCGTCAAGGGCTACGAGTACGCCAAGGGGCAGTACGTGCAGATTGAGCCCAGCGAGATCGCCAACCTGCGTGTGCCTTCGAAGCACACCATCGCCATCGAGCAGTTTGTGAGCGAAGACGAAATCGATCCCGCGTACTTCGACAAACCCTACTTCGTTGCGCCCGATGGCGACACGCAGGTGGAGGCGTTCGCCGTGGTGCGGCAAGCCATGCAGCAGGCCGGCAAGGTCGCCATTGGCAAGGTCGCCTTCGCCGGGCGCGAACACGTGGTGGCCTTTATGGCCAGCAAGGACGACACGCTGCGTGGCCTGATGGCCTACACCATGCGCTACCAAGAAGAGCTGCGCAAGCCCTCCGAGTACTTTGGTGACATCCCAACTGTCGCCATCGAGGAGGATCAGCTCGATCTTGCCGAGCAGCTGATCAAAAAGCGCACCACCACCTTCGACCCAGGCCGCTACAAGGACGGTTACGAAGTTGCCCTCAAGGAGTTGGTCGACGCCAAGGTGAACCACCTGCCCATTCCGCAGGACGAAGAAGTAGCTCCGAAGCGCGCCAAGGTCGTGAACCTGATGGACGCACTGCGCAGCAGCCTTCAAAGCAATGCCGCAAGCAGCCAAAGCGACGACGAGGACAGCGACGAGCAGCAAGCGCCGCCAAAGCGCGTGGCAGCGAAGGCCGCAAAGACTCCCGCTGAAAAGACTGCAGGCCCCACCCTGGTAAAAGCTTCCAAAAAGGCTCCCACCGCGGCGAAACCGGGCGCCAGCAAAACCCACGCGCCACGCCGCAAGTCGGCGTAGCGGCTACGGATGCCCCGGCGCACGCAATCCAACAGTAGCGGTAAGGTCGCCTCCCCGGCGGCTCAGGAACAGTCGCAGTCGGCGGGCGATGCGGTCGATCAGCAGTTGGGGCGCTACCGCTCCATGCGCGCCTTCGCCGTCACGGCAGAGCCAAGCGGGCAGGCCCACGCCGCGGAAACAGTGGG
>CALMRM010000028.1:0-7573 GCA_937871605.1 uncultured Terriglobus sp.
TGTGGAAGTCGGTCCGGGCCGCGTGCTGAGCGGGCTGTTGCGGCAAATCGACCGTGGGCTCAAGTCCGCCAATGTGGAAGACGGCTCGAGCTTGGAGAAGACACTGCAGCTGCTAAATGGAGCCGCAGCGTAGACGCCCGTTATGGTGCCGCTGCTCAGCCTTGAAAACCTGACGGTTCGCTTCTCTGGCGCGGAGCGTCCCGCCGTAGACGGCATCTCGCTCCACATCGGCGCGGGCGAGGTGCTGGGCGTGGTGGGCGAGTCCGGCTCCGGCAAATCGCTCACCTCGCTTGCCATCCTGCGGCTCCTGCCGCCTGAGGCTAGCCTGAGCGGCTCCATCCGCTTTGCGGGCGATGACCTGCTTGCGCTGCCGGAGCGGGCCATGCGTGCGCACCGTGGTCGCAGCATCAGCATGATCTTTCAGGAGCCCATGACCGCCCTGAACCCCTCCATGACCATTGGTGCACAGGTCGCCGAGGCCGTGCGCGTGCACCACCCGAAGCTCAGCCGGGCAGAGGTGCGGGAGCGCGTGCTACAGGCGCTCGACGAAGTAGCCCTGCCGGACCCCGCACGGCGCCACAGTGACTACCCGCACCAGTTCTCCGGCGGCCAGCGCCAACGCATCCTCATTGCCATGGCGGTGGTCAACAAGCCGCGCCTGCTGATCGCGGACGAGCCCACCACTGCGCTCGATGTAACGGTGCAGGCGCAGATCCTGCGTCTGCTGCGCACCCTGCGGGAAGAGCATGGACTCGCCATGCTGTTCATTTCGCACGACCTAGCGGTGACCGCCCAAACGGCAGACCGCGTGGCGGTGATGCAGCGGGGACATATCGTGGAAACCGGCGCTGCCGCCCAGATCTTTCGCGCCCCGCAACACCAGTACACACAAACGCTGCTGGCAGCCGTGCCCACCATGACCACGGATCGTGCCAGGCCGCTGGCCACGTTGTCGTAATCCAGCACAGGGCCATCTACAGGGCACCCGTTCTTCAGATAGCATAGGTAGGTTTGCGCAAAGCGCATTCCCCAGTTCCATCTCCTGCCCATGCGCGCGCTCATCGTTTCAGACATTCACGGCAACCTGGAGGCGCTGGAGGCAGTGTTGGCCGCTGCCGGCTCATGGGACCAGTTGTGGAACCTGGGCGACACCGTGGGCTACGGCGCAAGCCCCAATGAGGTGGTGCAGCGCATCTGCCGCCTGGCCACTGCAGGCGTCCGCGGCAACCACGACAAGGTTTGTTGCGGCCTGGCCGACCCGCTCATGTTCAACCCTGCCGCTCGCGAGGCTGCGCTGTGGACGCGGGCGCAGCTTTCCCCAGATTCGCTGCAGTGGCTGCGCGCGCAGGCTGCTGGTCCCTTGCCGACCGCATCCGCTGTGCTCACGCACGGTTCACCCCTGCATGAAGATCAGTACCTGCTGAGCACGCGCGAGGCATGGTTGCCGCTGCAGCAGGCACAGGTCTCCTGTACCCTGTTCGGCCACACCCATGTGCAGGGCGGCTTTGCGCTGCAACGGGAGCGTTCGCAGGCCGTGCAGCCGCTGCACACGCGGCGCACGCATCACGGCTCCCGGTGGACGCTGCAGCTGGCGCCCGAGCAGCGTTACCTGCTCAATCCGGGGTCTGTAGGCCAACCGCGTGACGGCGACCCGCGCGCGGCGTACGCCATCCTGGACGACGGCGCGGGTACCGTGACCTTCTATCGCGAACCCTATGACGTGGACCTGGCTGGCGGCCGCATCCTGCTGGCCGGGCTGCCGGAGCGGCTGGCGCGTCGGCTACACACGGGGCGTTAAAGAGCAGAACGCGAAGAACGCGAAGGAAATGCGCGCGAAGCACGCAATGACTCCACGTTGCGTCCTTGGCGTGCACTTCCTTCGCGCTCTTAGCGTTCTGCTTTAAAGATTTATAAAGGCTGCGCGGAGTCCCGCACCTCATGCAGCTTCAAAAAATTCGTGCCGCCAATACGGCTGGCCGTGCCGCCCACGATGCCCAGCACCTGCCGTGGACGTACATGCCCCAGGCGGCACAGTGTTTCTTCCGCCATCTCCACCTGCACATCGCCGCCGCCAAAGCGATCCACCTTGACCGGGTACACGCCCCACAGCATCATGGTCTTGCCAATGACATTTTCGTCCGTCGTGAGCGAGAAAATGCGCGTCGCCGGACGGTACTTGGAGATGAGCCGCGCCGAGGTGCCGGTCTCCGTGAAGATCGCGATCGCCGAGAGGTCCAGGTCCTCCGCCGCCAGCGCCATGCTCTCGCAGATAGTCTCCGCCACACTCAGCTTGAAGGTGCGCTGGTTGCGCGCGGGTAGCGGTGCCGAGGCGCGCTCCAGCGCCATCTGCGACTCACTTTCCACGATGATTTTGCTCATCATGGCCACGGCGTGCACCGGGTATTTGCCCGCGGCTGACTCGGCGGAGAGCATCACCGCATCCGTACCGTCGTAGACCGCGTTGGCCACGTCGCTGACTTCCGCGCGGGTAGGGCGCGGGTTGTCAATCATGCTTTCCAGCATCTGCGTGGCCGTGATGACCGGCTTGCGATAGTGCAGGGCACGGCGAATGATGTGCTTTTGGATGGCGGGCACCTTTTCCGGCGGCACCTCCACGCCCAGGTCGCCGCGCGCCACCATCAGGCCGTCCGTCTCCTCCAGGATTTCCTCAAGGTTGTCGATCGCCTGCGGCTTTTCCAGCTTGGCCACAATCCACGCATCGCAAGCAAGCTCCTTCATGCGGCGCCGCGTGTAGCGAATATCCTCTGCCGTGCGCACAAACGAGAGCGCGATAGCGTGGACGTTCTGCGTTGCGATGAACTCCAGGTCGATCTCGTCCTTCTCGGTCAGCGCGGGTACCTTGACCGGAATGCCGGGCAGGTTGATGCCCTTGTTCTCACCCAGGGTGCCGCCGTTGACGATCTCGCACACCACGTCCTCACCTGTCACCTCCGCCACGCGCAGCTCGATGAGGCCATCGGACAGCAGGATGGTGTCGCCCGGTCCAAGGTTCTCCGCCAGGGTGGGGAACACCGTGCTGACCTTTTCCGCGGTGCCCTTCATCTCGTGCGGCGTAATGGTCAGGTGCTTGCCCGTCTCCAGCAGCACGGGCTTGCCGTCGACCAGCTTGCCGGTGCGAATCTTTGGGCCCTGCAGGTCGGCCAGGATGCAGATGGGCTTGCCCTCGCTCTCGCTCACGGCGCGGACCATCTTGATGAGGTCGGCCTTCTGCTCGTGCGTGCCATGCGAAAAGTTCAGGCGCGCCACGTCCAACCCGGCACGCACCAGCTGGCGAAAGACCTCTGCGGTCGAACAGGCCGGTCCAAGGGTGCCCACGATCTTTGCGCTGCGGCCCAGGCCGGGCATGGTCATGCTGTCTGTCATCGGTCTCCGCGGCTTGGGAGCATGGGTGCTCACGTGCCCTTATGGATTCTACGTTGCGCGAGTAGAACTGATCCTACTTTGTCATCTCGTAGCGCAGCGAAGGGATCTGCAGGTGTGCTCATACGCCAACGAGGCCTGGCATCGGGCATCAAAGTCACACCCGTTCGCGCAGGCGCGAACAGCCAATCTCTACGCACAACCAACGTCCTTGCGTGCGCTGGGCAGACATGCAGATCCCTTCGCTACGCTACGGGATGACAAACAAGAAGGGTGCTGTACAGCTAACCAGCGGATGAAACCGGCACAGCCGCGTTCCGCCCCAGCTCCGCATTCAACTCCGCACCGCACAGCACCATCAGCGAAGTTAAGAACAGCCAGATCAGCAGCACAATACCCGTGCCCAGCGAACCATACACACGCGAGTAGTCCGCATACCGCGTCACGTAGAACCCAAAACCCAGCGTCACCAAGAACCAAGTTGCCGTGGCAAACGCCGCGCCCGGCAGCACGCGCCGCCACGGCGGACGTACCGGCACAGCGAAGCGGTAAATAAACGCAAGCACCGCCGCAGTCGCACTCAGCGACGACACCCAGCGCACCGCGTTCGCCGCCCAGTACAGCCCTGCCTCCCAGCCACGTGGCGAAATGTGCATCACCGCCGTCAACAGGAAGTGCCCAAAGATGACCAGACCGCTGGCCGCAGCCAACGGCACCAGCGCGATGGGCACTAGCACGTACGACTGCAGGAGCTTGCGCACACCGCCCCGCCAGCCACCGCCCCAGCATTCTTCCGTCAAGCCGTAGGCCCGGCGAAAACCCTCCATCAGCGTGCCCATCACGCCGCCCGCGCCATACACGCTGACCAACGCCGCGCCCAACAGCACCGTGGCGCTCTGGGGCGTGCTGTGGGCCGTGATGAAGTAGTTCTGAAACAGCGGTGCCACCGTAGCCGGCAATACCCGGTTCATGAACAGCGCCAACTGATACCGCAGCGGCGCGCTGTACGGCAGCAGGGTCACCAGCGCGGCCACCAGCCCCAGCATGGGAAACACCGCAAAGATCGCCGAGTACGCCGTTGCCTTGGCCGTGGTCAGGCAGTCATGCTGAAAGGCGTTCCAGTACGCCAGCCGCACCTTGTCCGTCAGGCGCAGGCTCTCCTCGCCAAACTCACGCGCATGCTCCGTCACACTACGGCGCAGGTCCGCGCTGCGGTTCACCCGTTCGGTGGTGGCGTCCATGCTGGGCACAGCCTTCAGCATAGCCTTGCCGGGACTACTGTGCAGCAGGCTCACGGCAACTGAGATGCAAGAGAGCGTCCGCATCGTCGTGGTACGAGAGCGTCCGGAAGGTGGTGTGTACCTTACCCGCCTTCGTCATGCTTTCTTCCGCAAGCCACATGCCCCTGTGCCCCAGCGTGACGATGTGATTTGCGACCTGCTCCAGCGTGACATTTTGCATGGGAGAGGACACGAGTTCCTCCTCGGTGCCGTTGCCACCCCAACTTGCGCCGTAACCCTGTCGCGGGTGCAGGTACGAGAGGATCCAACCATCCACCGAGTTACCCATGTACGACATTGTGCCAGACAGGCTGGGAAAAGTCGCATACGTGTGGCTGAGTGCATCATCCAGCTTGCCGCTGCCACCGCGCGTGCTGCGCAACACGAGCGGATTGCCATCCTGCACGGTGTACTGGTACTGCTGGGCAAGCGTCAGCAGCGTGGCCTTCGCATCGGGCACGTCACTTGGGTACGTTGCGTACTCGGGTGTGCAGAGGGAGCGATCGATGCCAAGCACAATCCCAACAGGCATGTGTGCGGAGGCAGCCAGTTGCGCGATGCGCTGTAGCGGCGTCTGGGTAGCCGGAGTCTGCCCTGGGCCCAACCCAGTCAAACCGAACAGAGCAAGCACCAGGAGTCCAGAAGGCGTGAGTTTCACAGTATGCTCCGGCCAGCGCGACGACGAAGGGGTCGCGCCGGACGAATCTACAGTACACCTTGCATTTAGGCAGCAACGATGCTCCCCTTGGAGACACACCATGCCGACACGACGTGAGTTCCTCTTCACTGGCTTTGCCCTGCCCGGCCTGCTGCATGCCGCGCCCGCTGTGACAGTCCCGCTCCAGTGGGCCACCCTGCTGCAAGCTGTGGCAGCCATGGAGAAGCAAAGTGGCGGACGCCTGGGTGTTGCCGTGATGCGGCCTGGTAGCGCACCCGTGGGCTACCGGCTGGACGAGCGCTTTCCCATGTGCTCCGTTTTCAAGTGGCTGGTGGCCGCGGCCGTGCTGCGCCGTGTGGACACCAACAACGAAAGCCTCTTGCGGCAGGTGGACGTGCCGAACAAACCACTGCTGGAGCACTCGCCGCTGACGGAGCCCCATGCAGGCGGCAGCATGACCGTGAGCGCGCTGTGCCATGCCGCCCTGACGCAAAGCGACAACACCGCTGCCAACGTCCTGCTGGAGACGGCCGGCGGACCGCCCGCCGTGACGCAGTTTGCACGCACGCTGCATGATCTGGTCACCCGGCTGGACCGCAACGAGCCCACTTTGAACACGTCTCTCGCGGGCGACCCACGGGACACCACCACACCCGCGGCCACCGTGCAGGACCTGCAACGTGTGCTGCTGGGCGATGGCCTTTTGCCGGAGTCGCAGAAGCAGCTGCGCGGGTGGATGGAAGCCTGCCAGACCGGCCTGGAGCGGCTGCGCGCGGGCCTGCCCGCTGGGTGGCGCGCGGCAGACAGGACCGGCAGCAACGGCGAGCACACCAGCAATGACGTAGCCGTGCTATGGCCGCCGAACAAGCCGCCCGTGTTGGTTGCGGTGTACATCACGCAGTGCCCCGGCCCGGAAAGCAAGCGATCCGCAATGATGCAGCAGATCGGCCGCCTGGTCCGCGAAGCAGTCTGACGCCGCCGAAGACTGCGTACCAAGGAAACAAGGCGCTTACACGCGACCGCACCGGTGTTAACCCGCTTACACGCGCCCGCACCGGTGGCAAGGCGCTTATACGCGCCTGCATCGGAGTAAACGCGCTTGTACGCGCTCGCACTGAGGCAAACGCTCTTGCACGCCGGTCAAGCTCACTAACCACGAGGAACTCAGCGGGCCGCAGGCCCGCGTTGTAAAAGCCTGGGGCGCTAGCCCCAGGTCCGCGGTGGGTGACGCGTGCGGGCTGAAGGCCAGCGCTAGCGGCTGAAGCTCACCACGCGGCGGCGGAACGCGGCCACTGCGCCCACCATGCCCGTGCCCAGCAGCAGCAGCGACGACGGTTCTGGCGTTACCGCTGCGGCAGCCGGGGCCACGTACGCACCAAACGTCTGCGTTCCAAGCAGGTTGTTCGCGGGGCCGCCGTACAGCTGGACAGAGCCAATGTAGCTAGTACTTTTGCTGTTCGCGGGGACCGTCAGCGTGAACAGCGTACCGGTGAAGCTCTGTCCCGGCACCAAGGTCAGCGGAAACGTATTCAGGAAGCCGCTCTGGTCGATGACGAACGTGTTCGCCGGGGCTAGATTGAAGACGAGGTCGTTGAGGTCTTCCGAACCCGAATTCGTGGACGGTGCAAACACCGTGGCGCTGTAGGACAGTGTGCCGCCAGCGGCGGTGACACTCTGCGATGGGTTGGTCAAGGTAAACGTCACGCTATCAGCGTGAGCGGCTACCGTGGCAAAGGCAAGGACAACGGCGGGGAGATACGAAAGACGCATAAACATGGACTCCGGAGGGAAAGCAGGCGGGAGAACGTCTCCCACCTGAGGATTGTGTTTGCTGGCTTGCGCCTAGGGTAGAACGACGCGTTGCCCAAGGCTGAAGCTACCGGTCGAGTAAGTGCCGCTGACCTGCTCGGAACTGCGGGCGCCCGACACTCCCGAAGATGCCGGAAAGCTAAGCGAAAGCGTCTTCGACCCGTTCACGGCGATGTCTCCGAACTGCAGCGGCAGCGCCGTGGTGGTCGTCGTGCTACCCAGCACCGCGCTGGTCACTTGAACGGCCTGCGCGGTCGCCGTGCCAGAGTTGGTCACTGTCACAGCCAGCAGGAACGAGCCGTCGGCCTGCTTGCTGAGCGCAGCCGTGACTGAGGCCTTAGCCTGGCCGATGGCGGCAGCTGGTACGTTCAGGTAGCCAACGATGCCGTCGTGATCGCTCGAAACCTCAGGCCGCGTGGCATCGTTGCGGAAGACCACCGGGAAG
>CALMRM010000028.1:7583-11477 GCA_937871605.1 uncultured Terriglobus sp.
GTGCTGATGATGCCGGCCAGGTCTTGCGTCACCAGAAAGTGGTCAATGCTCTGCGCGTAGCCATCGAACACGTACGAGTACGCACCCGTCGCCACGTTGGTGGGCGCGGCATCCACCAGCACCGGGTTCACCAGGCCGGCGGCCCCGGGCAGCACATCCTGCGAGGCTGGTGCCGGGTTGCCGCGGATGACACCGATGCTGTCCACCAGGCCGTCGTTCACGTCGAACGCGTTGAAATCGCCCAGGACGACAACATGCTCACCGTTGCTCTGGTAGCCCTGGACGAGATTGGCCAGGTACTCTGCCTGCGCCTCGCGCTTGGCGCGGACGGTGGCTCCGGTGGACGGGTCCGTGATGCTGAGCAGCGACCGCAGGTGGTTGACGATAACGGTCAACGGGTAGTCCGCCGCGCCGTTTGCGCGCTTGATGCCCGCGTGCAGCACCAGCGGCGGACGGTCGTTCAGCAGCGTCGCCGCGCCGCCTGGAGCCGTGTAGGTGGCCGTTTTGCCGAACTGGTCGACGCTTACCACGTCGATCTTCGACGGCTTCACCAGAAAGGCCACGTTGATGGCGCTGGTGTCGTTGCCCTGCACCAGGTAGGGCTGGTACTGCGGATCGGCCTGGCCTGCCGCCACGGCATCGGCGCTGATCTTGTTGCTCAGGTCGGTCAGCGTCTGAAGGTTCTCCATCTCCTCCAGCGCCAGAATGTCCGGCATGTTCAGCACGTTGCGGATGCCCAGCGAGGCCTTGCTCAGGCGCAGCTGGTACGCCGCCGTGGTCAGCGTGACCGCGCCCGGCGTGTCGGCGACGTTGTTGTAGAAGCGCTCCATGTTTTGGTCGCCAATGCTGATCTGGCCGGTGCCCGCAGCGGGTGCAGCCACGATGCTCATGCCGGTGGAAGCTACGGTCGGGCGGTTCGCCGCATCGACCACGACCGCCGGTTCGCCCGCGTAGTTGGTGCTGTCCACCACGCCGGTCACGTTGTTCAGCACCGCACCGTCAATCACGTTCAGCGCCGTGCCCCCGGTCGCCAGCGAGTCCACCAGGAACGTCTCCGGATCGTCATCGAAGCGTGGAATGGACGCGGGCTCTGATGCGGTGAGCGGGTCGCGCACCTCCAGGCCGGGCTCGCGCACAGGCCGCGCGTTGCCGGTGACCTCACCCCAAAACTGGCCGTTGCTGGTGTACGTCTCGTTCGTCTCGGTCAGGTTGCCGTCGGTCGGCGTGGTCACGGTCAAGCTGGGCACCGTGACGCGCATGCCCTGCAGGTACAGCAGTTGTTGAATGCCACCGCTCGGGCTGGGATCGCTGGTGGAGAGCGTGACCGGCGTGGGCAGGGTGTTGCCCGTGGTCAGCACGCTGTAGCCGGTGGGCTTGGTCAGCTCCAGTCCGGGCAGCGCCGTGGCCGTTGCTGCCGGGTACAGCTGCACGGTGCCGGACACCTGGATTTCGGTGCCGACGGTTGCCGTCGAAGGCACCTGGCCGGAGCCGGTGTAGACGATCAGGCCTTCCGAGGTGTGCGGGTCGCCATCCGCCTCGCTGTCCCGCGCCTGGATGTAATACCCGCTCGTAATGACGCTGGTGACAATGCCGTGCGTCATCACGGTTTGCCCCAGGTAGGGCGAGGTGCCGGGCGTGTTGCCCTCAATGCTGTGGATGGGCACAAACGCGACCGGTGCCGTGACCGTCAGCGTCGTGGTCGCAGTGCCGGACTGCATGCCGCTATTGGTGCCCTTCACCGTGAGGGTGTACGTCGCAGGCGCGGTCGAGGACGGCACCGGCACGGTGTAGCTGTAGGTGCCGTCATTGGCTGTCACGTCGCCGTGCGTGCCATCGTCATACAGCGGCTGCGTGGTGCTGCCGCCCAGGCTGCTCACGTCGGCGGTTACAGTCAGGCCCTGCGTGCCCACTGCCGTCAGCAGAGTGCTCTGCCCGGCGTTCACGCTGTTTGGAGTGACCGATGCAGCGGAGATCACCGTGGCTGAGCACGGCGTGGGTGTGGCACTCGCGTTGCGCGCCGGCGTGCCCGTCAGCGCAAATTCACTGGCGTTGTTGTCCGCGTCCACACAGGCGTTGGTGCGCGCAATGGGCTGCGATAGGCTGGGCGCGGTGGCGCGTGCCGTCTCGTAGCAGTTGGCCGTTGTACCGTAGCCGACAAAGTCCACATAGTTCGTCGGGCAGCCAGACGCGTTCGAAAGCGCCGTCGTTGTGTTTGTCACATAGATGCGGCCCGCTGCCGCGCCCATGGCCAGGTTGCTGCTGGTCTGGTCCGCGGCGTTGGTCAAAGCAACACCTGCACCACCCGGAGTCGCCTGGATCAGGTAACGCTGGCCGGGCTGCAGAACGACCGTTCCCTGCACTGGGCTGATCACCGGTGTGGACGTGGCTGAAGCCGTTGCCGAAAAGTACTGCAGCGACCAGCCCGTGATGTTGACAGCCGCGCCCGAAAGGTTGAACAGCTCGACATAATCCGCGTTGAAGGTCGCACCGCTGTTGCCGCCCGCCGTGTACACCTGGCTGATGACCACGGTGGACGAAGCCGCATGCGACTGCGAAACGGCTGCAAACCACAGTGCGGGCAGCACAAACGCGACACACCGCGCGCGAAAACGGGAGACCGGGAGGAGAGGCATACGCTGCATCCTACACAGGACCAACAAGAGCAACGAAGAAAGTTTAGTGAAGATCACCCGTGAGCGAGATTCGTCCTGGTTCATGGACCTGCACTCTGTGGCGCATCATCGCCCCCAGTCAATGCGGCGACTCCGTTGTCACCCGCGCGGTGCAAGCCCGTCCAACACGGTATGCGCACCGCCCTGCAGCTTGCAGCCGTTCTTCTTGTTTCTCCGTTCCTGCCGTTGAGCGGCCAAACGCCTGCCCCGCCCGCAGCCACGCCCACGCTCACCATTTCCGCCAACCTGGTGGTGGTGCCCGTAACGGTGCGCGACGGCAAGGATCACCTGATCCGCACGCTCACCAAGGACGATTTCGCGCTCACCGTCGACGGCAAGCCGCAGGCCATCCGTTACTTCGACCACGAGGACGACCTGCCGCTCACCGTCGGTCTGCTGGTGGACGTCAGCGGCAGCCAGCGCACCGTGCTGGACGCGGAGCGCACCGCCTCTGCCGCCTTTCTCGATGGCATGCTCAAGCCCGACCGCGACCGCGCCTTCATCGTGCAGTTTGGCCACACCGCGGACCTGCTGGCCGACGTTACGCCATCGCTGCCCAAACTACAGGCAGGCCTGCAAAAGATTGACGCCGACACCGACCGGCCCAGCTTCAACAACGGCGGCTCCTCTGGCGACAGCAACAGCGGGCAGGACAGCAGCGGGCAGGGCAACAGCGGGCAGGACAGCGGCTCCACGAGCGGCGGACGTTCCGGTAACGGCGGCTACGGCGGTGGCGGACGCCGCGGCAGTGGAGGCGGGCGCAGTAGCTATGGCGGCGGTGGCACGGTGCTGTACGATGCCGTCTTTCTTTCCTCGGATGAGGTGCTGAAGAAGGCGCCGTCAAAGGACGGGCAAACACGCAAGGCCATCATCCTGCTGACCGACGGCGACGACGGCGGCAGCAAGGAGTCACTCACGGAAGCCATGGAAGCCGGGCAGCGTACCGACACCACCCTGTACGCGATCTACTACAAGGGGGAGGAGCCGCACAGCAGCGGATTTCCCGGTGGCGGCTTTCCGGGCGGGCGTGGCGGCGGCTTTCCGGGTGGGCGCGGTGGTGGCGGCTATCCCGGTGGAGGCGGTGGCAGCTACCCAGGCGGTGGTGGTGGCGGTCGCGACCGCGTGGACGGCAAAAAGATTCTGGAGCGCATGGCCGACGAAACCGGCGGCCGCGTTTACGAGGTGACCAAAAAGATGCCGCTCGCCGACATCTACAAAGAGA
>CALMRM010000029.1 GCA_937871605.1 uncultured Terriglobus sp.
CGGGTACAGGGTCGGATGGCACGTTGGGCCTTCGGGAGATCAAGGCCAAAGGTGGTCTCATTCTGGTGCAGGACCCTAATGAGGCAGAGTTCGATGGCATGCCGCAGAGTGCAATTTCAACCGGGGTTGTCGACCGGGTCCTCTCTCTTGAGGGACTTGCATCGGCCCTGCTCCGACTCTCACGTACCGGTCGCAGGGTTGAGTTCGCCGAAGAGCAGGAAGAGAGAGAGCCACCTGAGCGTATTTACCTGCCCAAGGTGCTAGCCATTCTGCGAGCACGGACTGAGCGGGATTTCAGCCGCTATAAGACGGCGACCATCTTCCGGCGCATTGCCCGTCGCATGCAGTTGAGCTACATCGACGATTTCTCCAAATATACCGATTTTCTTAGGGAAGACGCTAACGAAGTCAAAGAGTTGGCAGACGATCTACTCATCAACGTGACCAGCTTCTTCCGCGATGTGGAGGTCTTTTCCAAGCTGGAACGGGAGATCGTACCCCGGCTTTTTCGCGACAAGACCGGCACTGACGCGCTACGCGTCTGGTCCGTGGGTTGCGCAACGGGCGAAGAGGCCTACTCGCTCGCGATCTTGTTGCTGGAAGAGTCGGCGAACAAACCCGACCCCCCCAGGATTCAGGTGTTCGCTTCAGATTTGCATAAACGGTCCTTGCAGGGTGCTCGCGAAGGCCTTTACCCAGGAGACATTGAAACGGATGTGAGTGCGGAGCGCCTGCAGCGGTTCTTCCGCAAAGAGAATGGCGGATATCGGATCAACAAAGAGGTGCGGGACCTGGTTGTGTTTGCACCGCATAACCTACTGAACGACCCACCGTTTTCGCGTTTAGACCTCGTGTCGTGCCGGAACCTGCTCATCTACCTGGAGCGTTCTGTACAGCGGGACGTCATCGAGCTCTTCCACTATGCGCTGTGTGCCAACGGTCACCTGCTGCTTGGTTCGGCAGAGACGACCGACGCAGCGGAACTCTTCCGAATGGAAGACAAGAAGCTTTGCATCTTTGAAAAACGCAATGTTCCAGCACCGGACCCACGGCTGCCGGTGTTTCCACTCACGCGTCTGCACACACCTGGCGAGCGTGCGCAGCGCGTGGAGGTTGTTTCTGTAGCAAAGCCGTACCAAGCTGTTCACCAGAAGCTGCTGGAGGGTTTCGCACCGCCCAGCATCCTGATCGGTCCCGAGAACAAGGTCGTGCACCTGTCGGAGAGTGCAGGCCGCTACCTGGTGCATCCAGGCGGCGAGATGACCACGAGCGTGTTACGTCTGGCCCGTGAGGAACTGCGCGTGGAGCTGCAATCGCTGCTCCAGATCGTTCGAGACACCAAGGAGCCAGCAGACTCCTCAGCCATCTCAGTAGCTCTCGATGGAAGTACGACGTCTGTGGTGATGCGTGTGCGGCCAGCTCAAAGTTCCGAGGATGACAGCTTTGTGCTCGTCCTCTTCGAAGAGCGCCGACCGGCCCCACAGGATGCTGTCGTTCACGCATTGCTTGAACGTAGCGCCTCGAGCGCAACAGAGCTGCGGGTGTCAGAGCTGGAGCAGCAGTTACTTGATTCCCGTCAGCAACTGCAAACGATCATCGAAGAATACGAAACCAGCCAGGAGGAGATGAAGGCCGCCAACGAGGAGATGCAATCGACCAACGAAGAGCTTCGCTCGACGTTGGAGGAACTGGAAACCTCGAAAGAGGAGTTGCAGAGCATCAATGAAGAGCTGCAGACGGTCAATCAGGAGAATCGCCACAAGGTGGACGAGCTTTCGCAGCTCTCAAGCGATTTGCAGAACCTGCTTGCGGCGACGGACATCGCTACCCTCTTCCTGGATCGTGAACTTCGCATCATGCGCTATACGCCGCGCCTCTCTGACATCTTCAATGTAAGGGTTACGGATCGGGGCAGGCCTATTTCCGACCTAACGCACCGGCTTGGATATCAGCGGCTGCAGGAAGATGCCGTTTCCGTTCTGGACCGGCTCATCCCCGTCGAGCAGGAGATTGGTGACGATCAAGGCCGCTGGTACATGACGCGTGTGCTGCCGTATCGCAGCACGGAAAACCGCATCGAGGGCGTGGTGATCACGTTTATGGAGATCACAGCGCACAAGCGGGCGCAAGATGCACTCCGTGAGCAGGAGACGCGTTTCCGTGCTCTGAGCACCGCAGGACACCAGCTCGTCTACCGCATGAGCCCAGACTGGAAGTTCATGTATCAGATGGACGGCAATGGTGTCCTCATCAGCACGGCGGAACCCGTTGCCGCCTGGCCCAACACCTATCTGCTTGCCGAAGACGAAGAGTACATCATGGGCACCGTCCAACAGGCCATCGCAAACCAGTCGGTTTTCGAACTGGCACATCGAGTGCGCCGCGTTGACGGTTCCGTGGGCTGGGTGCTGTCGAGAGCCGTACCCATTGTGGATCCTGCAGGAAACGTCATCGAATGGTTCGGCTCTGCCGTAGATATAACGGTACGCAAGGAGATGGAAGCAGCACTGCAGACAAGCGAGGAGCAGTACCGGCTGCTGTTTGAGAGCATCGACGAAGGTTTCTGCATCATTCAAATGCTCTACGATGAGACTGGCAAACCCTACGACTACCGCTTTGAGGTGATGAACCCCGCCTTCGCCGTGCAAACGGGACTTCCTCTCGCCAGGAACAAGACGATTCGCGAATTGTTGCCGACACACGAAGAGTTCTGGTATCAGGTGTACGGTGAGGTCGCGGCTACGGGCGAGGCAAGGCGCTTCCAGCATGAAGCGCAGGCTTTGGGCCGCTGGTTTGATGTGTACGCTTTTCCTACCGGAGCGCCGGAAGAACGCCGGGTCGCGATCGTTTTCAAGGACATCTCTGCACGAAAACAGGCAGAGGACCGGCAGGCACTGATGGTTGATGAACTGAACCATCGGGTGAAGAATACGCTGGCCGCGGTGCAGTCCATTGCAAACCAGACCCTCCGGAACACGCCTGACCCAGAGCTCTTCGCAAAGACGTTCCAAGACCGTCTTCATGCACTCTCGCGGGCGCACAATCTGTTGACGCGGCATAGCTGGGAGAGTGCCAGCGTAGCGGAGGTAATCCAGGAGCAAGTCAAAGTAGACGATGGGGAGAACATCGCCACCGATGGACCACCGGCTTTGCTCGCACCGCAAACGGCGGTTGCACTTTCGCTCGTTTTGCACGAGCTGACCACGAACGCTCGCAAATATGGGGCGCTATCCTCCGCAGGTGGCCGACTGACGGTGAACTGGCATCTTTTAGAACCTGTGTCCGAACTTCAATTGGAGTGGGTGGAGGCAGGTGGGCCGCCGGTGCAGGCTCCGGAACGGCGTGGCTTTGGAACGACGCTCATCGAACGCAGCCTGAGCGGTGTCGGCGGGTCGGCCAGTGTGCACTTCGCTCCCAACGGACTGAAGTGCGTGCTTCACGTTCCGCTCTCTGCGGCGGAAACAGGACAGGGAAGGTTGACACGCGATGCAGGGGCCTAGAGTGCTGGTTATTGAAGATGAGTTCCTGATCGGCCTGGAACTGGTAGCGTGTCTTCAGAGTGCTGGTTTGCAGGACGTGGAGCACGCTCCCACCGAGAAGGAAGCTTTACGCCGCCTCCATTTGGAGTGGTGGGATGCGGTTTTAGCCGATGCAAACCTGAATGGGCGGAACCTTGACCAGATCGCGCGAACGCTCCACGAACGAGCCATTCCCTTTGTTGTACTGACCGGCTACGATCCCGGTAGCCTGCCAGCCTCTGTCGGCCACGTTGAGGTGCTTACCAAGCCGTTTGTGCCGAGTGCCGTGGTCTCAGCGGTGCGGCGGTCGTTACAACGGGACAGGCAGAGTAAGAGCTAAAGCGGCGACAAGCCTTCGGCAATGGCATACCGGGTAAGTTCGGCAGTGGTTCTCAGATTCAGGCCCCGCATCAAGGCCTGCTTGTGGAACTCCACTGTCTTGGCTGAGATGCTGAGTGCCGTTGCGACCTCTTTCGCTGTTTTGCCCTCCGAGATGAGCAGCAACACCTCCCGTTGACGCTGTGTCAGACCGGAGCGCTTCCGTGTGAGAGCTGAGTCGATGGTGGTTGCGATACCCCGGTCTTCATCCAACAAGCCCGGTGTCACGTAGTTCTGACCCCGCTTCACGGTCTCCAGGGCAAGCAGCAGTTCGCGGCTGGAAGACTGTTTTGCAACAAAGCCGCTGACGCCAGCTTGAAAGGCGGAACGCACATAGACAGGACCTGTCTGCTGAGACACGATGATGATCTTGATCGCGGGTCGAATCGCCGCGATCTGGCGAGCTACCTCAATGCCATTCGCGCCGGGCATGCCAATGTCGAGAGTGATCGCATCGACGTGCTCCTGCTGCAGTAGCTTCAGCAGCATCCGCCCGTTTTCACATGCTCCTACAATGACGTGGCCTGCTGTTCGCAACATGCCGGTGATGCCTTCGAGAATGAGAGGGTGGTCGTCTGCCACAATGACTCGCATGCTTCACAAACCTTTCTGAAAGCTCATCGTAGGTTGAGGCCTGAGATGAAGCTCACTTCCAACGTGACGCCTCCAGAAAAGGGCGCTTATTTACAGGCGCGGCGTGCAGTGCATCGAAGACCGATGGATCCAGGTATGAAAAAGTGGGAGCCTGGCCTGAAATGGGTGAGTTCGCCGCTTGCTGAGACTATCGCTAATTTCGACAGCTCTCTCACGACGGACCGTGTGACAAATCAAAGCGACGGCGACCCGCTGGTGACTTGCAGCGCACGGCAGGACCGTCTATCCGTCTCGAGAGGGTAGGGGCAGGCACACAGACCTGGGA
>CALMRM010000030.1 GCA_937871605.1 uncultured Terriglobus sp.
GCCCAGCCATGTTGAGTGGCGGCAGCACTTGCACCGTACAGCTGGTGTTTACACCGACTGCAGCAGGCATTCGGCAGGGCTTGCTCTCTGCGACCGCAGGTTCCAGCGCCCCGGTCTACGTTGCGCTGAGCGGCACCGGCACGGGCATTCTGCCAGCAACGAACGTGAGCTTCGCCGACACGCCACTGAACACGCCGACAGTGCAGTGGCTGAAGGTGGCACAGAGCTTTCGGTCGCTCACCGTTAGTTCGTCCGATGGGGATTTCACCGTGCTGCTGTCTGAAGATATGGGCAACGGCCATGGCACGTTTCCGGCCAGCAGTTACAGCAGCAGCTACACCGGTTCCTGCGTGAACTGCTACCTGGGCGTGCAGTTCAAGCCGATGGCGACGGGCGCACATGCGGGTGTGCTGACCATCACCTCACCGGGCGGGGGCCAGCCGACGGCGCTTGCGGTCAGTGGCAACGGTGTGCCGCTGACCGGCCTGATCCTGACGCCGGTGAGCCAGGACTTTGGCACCGTTCCGGTGCACTCCGCATCTGCGACTACCCTGTTCACGCTGACGAACGGCACGTCCGGCGCGGTCAGCACGAACGGCATCACCTTCGTGGGTGACTTTGCGAACACGGCGGAAAGCACCGGTGCTGCCGCCTGCGACTCCGGTACGCTGGCGCCCGGCGCGGCCTGTGTCGTCCCTGTGCGCTTTGCTCCTTCTGCAACGGGTGCACGCAGCGGGTCCGTCACGGTAACGACCTCCGCAGGCACCGCAAGTGCTGTGCTGACCGGAACAGGAGCTGCGGATCCCGGCGTGGCTCTTGCACCGCTGGACGTGCGCTTCGACACTGTGCCCGGCATGCAAGCGGCGACGCAGACGGTGACGGTTACGAACACCTCCAGTACCGCGGTGGCCGTTGGGACGCCTGCAGTTGATGACAGCCACTTCGCCGCCGCCAGCTCTTGCGGAACGCTCGCAGCGGGCGCGGCGTGCACAGTCACGGTGACCTACACACCGGGCGACAACCTCGTCAGCAGCATGCTGATGATTCCCATCACCACGTCGCCAGCAAGCGCGCCCAGCACGCAGCAATATGCCGTCACCCTGGAGGGCCTGTACACCAGCAGCGGCGCAGGCCTGCAGGTGGTGCCGGGCGAGCATAGCTCCGTCAACTACGGCGCTGCCGCGACCGGCACGCCCAGTCTCTCGCGCGTGCTCCACGTCAACAACCTGTCAGGCAAATCGCTTGTGATCGCGGTCGAAACGCCGCGGGAGTTTGCACTGACCAACTCTACCTGCAACACTCTGGCGGCCGGCGCAGGATGCGACCTGACCGTACAGTACACACCACTCACCACTGCTGAAACGACCGGTGGTGTACTGGTGCAGGGCACTGCGCCGAGCGACAACTCCCTGCAGACTGCGCTGGCATACCTGGAAGGCTATGCCGCTGGAACCGCATCGACCCTCTCCATCACCGGGGACCTTTCCACGACCGGTGTGCTGGACTTCGGGCAGGTTGCCTCCGGGCAGACCGTCACACGTACGCTCACCGTGACGAATCCCATTGGCGCGACGGCAAGCATCACCGTTCGGCGCATGCAGTTGGATCAGCCCTTTGCCTTGAGCACCACGTGCGGCGCGCCGCTTGCCGCAGGCGCAAGCTGCACCATTACGCTCACCTACGCTCCCGTGTTCCAAGCCGCAACAGGCAGCAGCCCGACTACGACACAGCTCGACACTCGGTCGCTTGTGATCGAGAGCGACAGCAGCGATGCTCCGCGCGTCATCTACTTGTCCGGTTCGGCAACACCTGTCTTTGTCTCGACCCCGAACAACACAATGGCGATTGCCGCTTTCACCCCATCGCAGGGCTCGCTCACCTTTTCCAGCAGCGCCGTCGGCACTGCGTCGCCCGCACAAACGATCACGCTGACCAACACCGGTACCACCACGCTTCATTTCCAAGCACCGCTGCTCAGCAACGGCTTTACCGCAAGCACCACCTGCGCCACGCTGTCGCCCAACAACACCTGCACGGTGACCGTGCAGTACACCCCGCAGAGCCAAGCCACCGCACTGGGTGCTCTGGAACTGCAAAGCGACAGCGGTGCATCCCTCGAGTTTGTCAGCCTGCTTGGCTCTGTCGCAACGCAGAGCCCCAGCCAGTCACAGGCGATTACCCTTTCGCCCGTTACGCTGGACTTTGGCCGTGTACTGGTACAAAACACAGCATCCCTGCTTCTCACCGTGTCCAACACAGGGAGCTCGCCCGTCACGCTGGGCACGTACAGTCTCACGGGCGATCCCAGCTTCACCCTGCCAGGCTCCAGCAGCGGCACACCATGCGGCCAGGCCGGCTCTGTACTTGCGGCCGGCACAAGCTGCACCCTTGCGATTACCTTCAAACCCAACGCGGTCGGCACGGTACGCGCATTGGTGTCTCTGGCTTCCTCCGCCACCGGGCAGCCCCTGACTCTGCCGATTTCAGGCGTGGGAACGCAGCCACAGTTGGCGGCTTCGCCTACGGCCATCAGCTTTGGCGATGTGGTCGTGGGCGGCACCTCCACCCGTGCGCTGACACTGGCAAACACCAGCGGTTCGCCGGTGGATGGCCTGGCGTTCAGCGCCAGCACGGGCTTTGCGGTCAGCAGCACCTGCGGGCTCACCACTCTGAATGCAGGCTCCTCTTGCGCGGTGAATGTCACGTACGCGCCATCCACCAGTGGCATCACCTCGGGCGTACTCACCATCAGCAGCACAGACCCTGCGTCGCCCATCCAGGTACCGCTGAATGGCAATGGCATTCAGGCCACAGGCGTGGCGATTACCACGCTCTCCGCCGCGCCCTCTGCATTGCTCTTCGGATCGGTGGCCGTGGGCAGCCAGTCCACACTGTCGTTCGTCCTCTCGAACCCGACAGCGACTGCTGCAAGCAGCCTGCTACTCTCCGCTACTACGGGCTTTGCCGTGACCAGTAATTGCGGCGTCACGCTGAATGCGTATTCCACCTGTGCCGCGCTTGTTACCTTCCAACCACTCGCAGCGGGCTCGGTCACAGGCACCGTGTCGGTGCAAACGGCAGGCACTTCCACGCCACTCACCATCGCCCTGTTCGGCACGGGAACGAACGCGGCACCCCAACTCGCGGTGACGCCAGGCTACCTTGCGTTCGGGTCTGTACCGGTCGGCGGCAGCAGCACACTCTCACTCACAGTGACCAACGGCAGCAGCACGCCTGTCAATCAGATCGCGATTACACCCTCTGGCGCGTTTGCTGCCACCAGCAACTGCGGCACTACGCTGAACAGCAACTCCAGTTGCACGCTGATAGTGACCTTTGCGCCGTCCGCAGCCGGGGCCGCAGCGGGCAGGCTACTCGTCCCGAGCACCGACCTGGCGGCGCCGCTGAGCATCGCCCTGACCGGTTCAGGCGTGCTGCTGCCGCCGCGTCTGTCGCTCACACCGTCGTCGTTGAACTTTGGCACGGTAATGGTTGGCAGCACAAACACTCTCACCGCAACATTGCAGAACACCAGCAGCAGTGTCGGTGCGCTCGCCGTCACAGCGTCCGGCAACTTCGCTGTGACCTCCACCTGCGGTACGGTGCTGGCACCCGGCTCGTCCTGCGCGCTCAGCGTCATGTTCTCGCCCGCCCTGGCCGGCGCTGCATCCGGCTTGCTCGTTGTCTCGAGCAACGATCTCGCATCTCCGCTCACCGCGTCCCTCACTGGCACCGGCGCACTTCCGGCTGGCACGTCTACGGGCGCCTTCACCCTAACCGCTGCTGCGACGAGCGCCACAGTGCAGGCCGGCCTGCCTGCCACCTACGCCCTGACCGTCACACCCAACGGCAGCTTCACCGGTGCCGTCGCACTCACCTGCACTGCCGACACGCCAGTCGCATACGCGGCATGCTCGCTGGTGCCGCCCTCCGTGACGCTTGCCGGGGCTGCGCAGGGGTCCACCGCCACCATCACCACGGTATCCGCCGTCAGCCTCAGCCAGAACATGAGCCCGTTCCACACGCGCGACTTGGTATGGTGCCTTACGCCAGCGGCACTGCTCCTGCTGCCGCGACGCAGACGGCATGCAGCGCTGCTGGCGCTGGTTGCCTCATTCCTGATCACAACCGTCGGCTGTGGTGGCGGCGGTGACCCGCGCATCCGCTACGTGGCACCGGGCAACTACACCTTCCACGTGACGGCGACGTCAACCAGTGGGCTAACTCTCACCTCAAGCGTGACGCTGAACCTGACGGTCACACCGAAATAAGCTAGGACACCTTCGCCGCCTGCATCGGTACCTGCTCAACGATCTCGATCCCAAAGCCCTGGAGCGCAGGCACGTGGGTTGGGCGTGTCACCAGCAGCCGGACGCGGCTGATGTCCAGGTCGCGCAGGATTTGCCCACCAATGCCGGTCTGCCGCAGGGTCTGCTGCTGGTCCGGCGCGGTGCTGCGGTGCAGCACCATGCGTGGCGTAGCGGAACTTCGATCGATGGCGAAGCCGCGGCTACCGGTGTGCAGGTAGATCAGGGCACCACGTCCGGCCTCAGCAACAGCGCGCAGTGCATTCTCTACGCCAGTGCGGGACTCGCCCCGGTCATGCGAGAAAATGCCACCGGCGAGGCTGTGTGTCTGCACACGCACCAGCACGGGCGCAGGGCCGCCTGCCGGGCTTACATCGCCGCGCACCAGGGCTAGATGGCTTTCGCCGTCTTCTACATCGCTTTCGTAGGCAATCGTCCGGAACTCGCCCCACGGCGTCTGCAGCATGGTCTCTGCCGCTCGATGGATGTAGCGCTCGTGCTGCAGGCGGTAGCGAATCAGTTCCGCCACCGTCAGCATGCTCAGGTTGTGCACCTGGCAAAACTGAATGAGGTCTGGCACCCGCGCCATGGACCCGTCCTCATTCATGATTTCGCAGATGACCCCTGCCGGGATGAGGCCGGCCATGCGCGCCATGTCCACAGACGCTTCTGTTTGACCGGCGCGGACAAGCACCCCGCCCTTTCGTGCACGAAGCGGGAAAATGTGTCCCGGCCTGGCCAAGTCTGCTGCGGTGCGCCCCGGCGAGACCGCAGTCAGAATGGTGTGCGCGCGGTCTGCGGCGGAGATGCCGGTCGTAACGCCCTCGCGTGCCTCGATACTCTCGGTGAACGCGGTGCCGAAGCGCGAGGTGTTCTCCGTCGCCATGGGGGGCAGACGCAGGTAGTCGGCCCGCTCCTCGGTCAGCGTCAGGCATACAAGCCCTCGCCCAAATTTAGCCATGAAGTTAATCGCATCGGGCGTCACGTGTTCCGCCGCCAGCGTCAGATCGCCTTCGTTCTCGCGATCCTCATCATCCACCACGACCACCATGCGACCCGCTGCAAACTGGCGCAGGGCCTCAGGAACTTCGACGAAGGGGCTTTCGGGCATATTTTCTCGTCTCCGAATCAGAAGTTAGCCAAAGCAAAGGCCCGCACGTATGCGGACCCTGCTTCCTGCTTATGGCTCGCTACAATGTTGATTCGATCTCAAAGCCCCACGCTTCCAGCAGCGCCTCTGGAATGTACTTGGAATTTTTATTCCGGCGTGCCCACTCCCGTAGCCGGGTTGACCGCACATACTGATCCGGCGCAAGCTTGTACTCCTTAACAACCAGCTCGAACGAGGTCACGGTGGGTACAACCGGTCCGATCGGCTCCGGTTTACCCCAGTTCGGATTTCCCCTGCGTTTCGCCACCTTTACCTCCACGATACTTACCATCCCTAGTTTAACGCAGAGCACCCAGCCACCGCCTTTAGCGAAGTACGACTAATGTGTTCGGGCTTCGAATGTTCCGCTGATCACATCCAATCACGTGTAAGTAATCGGAGGCGAGCGACGCATGAGTGTTCCTAGGTGTCAAGATGTTGAGGACCGCACGGAAGCGGATTCCTCCGGAACAACGCGGCACGACCTGGAAGTAAGCCGTCGAACCTTTCTGCAATCCGCAACGGCGCTGGGGGCGGGGCTTGCCACTGGCGCTTCCGCGCAGGCACCGGCGGCGGCGGCAAGTGCGACGGCTCGGACCAAGTCCCTCACGCTGAACATCAATGGGACGGACCACACGGTTGCGGTGGATACCAGAACCAGCCTGCTGGATACGTTACGGGACCACCTCGATATGACCGGCTCCAAGAAGGGCTGCGACCATGGCCAGTGCGGCGCGTGCACGGTGCTGGTGAATGGACGCCGCGTCAACAGCTGTCTGCTGCTCGCCGTCTCCGCAGAGGGCGACCCAATCACCACCATTGAAGGCCTGGCGCACGGCGAGGAACTCTCGCCCATACAGGCTGCTTTCCTGGAGTACGACGCCTACCAGTGCGGCTACTGCACGCCCGGCCAAATATGCTCCGCTACAGCGCTGCTGGACGAGATGAAGGCAAAGCAGGCCTCCGTGGTGTCCTTCGAGGACTGCACTCAGGAAGCGCCCAAGCTCTCCGACCATGAAATCCGCGAACGCATGAGCGGCAACATCTGCCGTTGCGGCGCATACCCCAACATTGTGCAGGCCGTTCGTGCGGTCGCAAGGCAGGTGAACCTGTGATTCCCTTTCAGTACGAACGCGCCTCCAACCCGGAAGCTGCCGTGCACTCCCTTGTAACAGCTAAGGGCGCCAAGCTGCTGGGCGGCGGCACCAACCTGGTCGATCTCATGAAGCAGAACGTGGAGAACCCGACCACGCTGATCGACATCACCCGCCTGCAGGCGCTGGCGGCGGTCACACCCGCAGAGGGCGGCCATCGCATGGGTGCCCTGGTACGCAACAGCGACCTGGCCAACACGCCGGACGTGCTGAAGACCTATCCGCTGCTGTCACAGGCCATCCTGGCCGGTGCCTCCGCGCAGTTGCGCAATCTGGCCACCACGGGCGGCAACTTGATGCAGCGCACGCGGTGCTACTACTTCTATGACCCGTCGCTGCCCGCCTGCAACAAGCGTGCGCCCGGCTCCGGCTGCGGCGCCATTCAGGGCTTTAACCGCATCCACGCAGTGTTGGGCCAGACTGACGAGGGTGCCACTAGTGCACACACCTGCATCGCCACCAACCCCTCGGATATGAGCGTGGCGATGGCGGCGCTGGATGGCCTTGTAGAGATCAGCGGTCCCAAGGGCAAGCGCACCATGCCGGTACGTGACTTTCACCGGTTACCCGGCAAGACGCCGCAACTCGACACCAACCTGCAGCCGGACGAACTGATCACGGCCGTGCACCTGCCTGCCTCCGCTGCAAAGTTTGCGGCACACAGCTACTACCTGAAGGCGCGTGACCGGCAGAGCTATGCATTCGCCCTGGTCTCGGTTGCCGCCGGGCTTGAGCTGGAAGGTGACCGCATCCAGTCCGTCGCGCTTGCGCTGGGCGGTGTGGCGCACAAGCCGTGGACCAGCAAGGCTGCGGAACAGGCACTTGTGGGCAAGCCCGCCAACGAGGCCACCTTCAAGGCAGCCGCCGAAGCCGCCATGCAGGGTGCCAAGGGCTACGAACACAACGCCTTTAAGATCGAACTGGCCAAGCAGGTGATCGTGCGCGGCCTGACCTTGGCGGCGCAGGGCACGCAGCGCAGCGCAGAAGGAGCCGCAGCATGATCGAACTGCAGGAAGAACAGAAGCCCGTCGGTAACGGCAAGGAGATGCCGTACCGCTACGATGGCAAGCTCAAGGTCACAGGCAAGGCGCGTTATGCTGCGGAGTTTGCGCCGGATATCCAGAAGGATGCCGGCGGCAAGACCATGCTGTACGCCTACCTGGTGCAGGCCACGGTGCCCTCCGGCGAAATCCTCGCCATGGACACCACAGCGGCGGACCGCGCGTCCGGCGTGGTCAAAATATTGACCCCGTTTAACGCACCCAAGCTGCCGATCGTCGCACCCAAGCCGCCTGCCGTGCGCACATTGTCCCTGCTGCAGGACCGCACCGTGTACTACAACGGCGAACCCATCGGTGTAGTCATTGCCAAGTCCCAGGTGGAGGCCGCACAAGCTGCGGCGCTCATCAAGGTTCGCTACAAGCAGGCACCTGCCAAGCTCGATTTTGATCACCGCTTAAACGAGGCGCGCAAGCCCAAGAGCGCCAGCGCGCCCGTTGCTCGAAAACCGGGCGAGGCCGACGCCATTTTTTTTTTTTATTATACGGTGATGTAGGAGATCTACACCACGCCGCTGCAGACGCATAACCCCATGGAGC
>CALMRM010000031.1:0-1540 GCA_937871605.1 uncultured Terriglobus sp.
GAACAGGGGTGACGCCCGCAGCGCGCCAGCCATCATGCGGTCCTCCTGCTGCTGCCTGCCTCTGCCCTGTTGCTGTCTGCCGGCTGCGCGCGGCGGCTCAGCAACTGTAGAACCCATGCTGTCACCGCAAACGTGAGCAGCGTAGAGACCACCAGCGACACAGCAATGGGCAGGAGGCCTGCGCGCAGCAAACGGGGGTAGGCAAACACGCCCGCACCCGCAGGCACAAACAGCAGTGGCATCCAGCGCAGCAGCGTCTCCGACGTTTCCGCCAGGGCAGCGTCCGGCTCACCGCCACGCAGCAGCAGCCACGCCGCCAGCCCTGCCATGCCCAGCACCGGTCCTGGCAGCGGCAGGTGCAGCAGCCGGTGCACCGCCTCACCCGCAAACTGCGCCAGCAGCAGCACGGCAAACGCACGAAGTATCGACATACCTGCGAGGGTACCGCGACGCCCCTCCTCTTTGTCATCCCGCAGCAAAGCGAAGGGATCTGCATGTGTGCCCGTGCTGGATTTGTCATCCCGCAGCGTAGCGGAGGGATCTGCATGTGTGCCCGTGCCGGCTCAAAAGTCTGCTACAACCAGACCGCCACCATCTATGCTTCTGCACGTGCACGGGTCCCTAAGCACTTTCCGGCAGCCGAGCCTGTGCGAACCAAAAAGCAGATCCCTCCGCTGCGCTGCGGGACGACAAACGCACGAGGGAGAGCCGTGCGTACTCCGCAAACTGCTAGCATCCGCCTATGCCTGAAACACCGCCGCCGCTGCTGACTGCCCAGGGGCTCACCAAGTCCTACGGTCCGCACACCGTGGTGCGCGGCGTGAGCCTGGAGGTGGCACGGGGCGAAGTGCTGGGCCTTGTGGGCGAAAGTGGCAGCGGCAAAAGCACTGTCGCACGCATGGTGCTGCGCCTGGTCGAGCCGTCTGCGGGCAGCGTGCACTTCGACGGCATCGACGTTCTACACGCAGGCCGCGCCGCAATGAAGACGGTGCGCCGCCGCATGGGCGTTGTTTTCCAAGACCCCTATGGCGCGCTGAACCCGCGCATGCGCGTCCACGACATCCTGGCCGAACCATTCCAGATCCACGGCATGGAGCATCTCGACGGTATGCCACTGGAGGACAAGCTGCACGCCATGGTAGCCGAGGTGGGACTAGAGCCATCGGCGCTCGCACGCTACCCGCACGCCTTCAGCGGCGGCCAGCGGCAGCGCATCAACATCGCCCGTGCCCTGGCATTGCGGCCCGAGCTGTTGGTGCTGGACGAGCCGGTCAGCGCGCTGGACGTGTCCGTGGGCGCGCAGGTCATCAACTTGCTGCAACACCTGCAGCGAACGCACGGCCTGGCGTGCCTGTTCATCTCGCATAGCATGCCGCTGGTGCGCTACTTATGCGACCGCGTAGCCGTGTTGCGTGGCGGCGAACTGGTAGAGACCGGTCCGGTGCTGGAGGTCTGCGAACACCCCCGCGAACCCTATACGCAGGCGCTGATCGCCGCTACGCCCAGCTTTGCAGCCGCGGCAACTCCCGTAAACTAAGCG
>CALMRM010000031.1:1550-16111 GCA_937871605.1 uncultured Terriglobus sp.
AGGTGTGAGCCACGAAGGCATACGGCTGATTTCGCAGGAGGAGAGCCGCCGCGCCACCGTCGCGGAGCAGCCCCTGCCGCATGCTGCCACCACGCCTGCAAAGGTGCGTGTCGCGCTGACCGAGGGCACCGGCCTCAGCATCGAGTGGAAAGACGGCCACCGCTCGCACTGGACCTTTCCCTTCCTGCGCGATGCCTGCCCCTGCGCTACCTGCCACGAAGAGCGCGAAAAGTCGGGCCGCCACCCTGGCGAGCCACGCCCCATGCCCAAGCAAGTTTTCCCTATCTACACACCACCCGCGCGCCCGCTGGAGGCACTGCCCATAGGGCGGTACGCACTGAAATTTAAGTGGGCCGATGGTCATGAGAGTGGAATCTACTCCTGGGATTTCCTGCGCCGCCTCGACAGCGACTGCTCGGCTGAGTCTAAGAAACCATGAGTCGCGTAGACACCCTGCAGGCGCGCCTGCAGCCGCTGTACCAACAACTGGCCGCCCATCCGCTGTACCGCTCCCTCGTTCGTGTGGAGGACCTGCGCCTCTTCATGGAATCACACGTGTTTGCCGTGTGGGACTTCATGAGCCTGCTCAAAACGCTGCAGCGCGGCCTGACCTGTGTGGATGTGCCTTGGCTGCCCAGCTCCGCGCCGGAAAGCCGCCGCCTGGTCAACGAGATTGTGCTGGGGGAAGAGAGCGATGTCTACGAGGGCGTGGCCATCAGCCACTTCGAGCTGTACCTCCTGGCCATGCACAAGACTGGCGCATCCACTGCGGGCATTGACGCCCTGGTGGCAGCCCTGCACGAGGGCAAGGGCATCCACACGGCGCTGGACAACTGCGGTGCACCAGCGGACGCCACCCGCTTTGTGCGTGACACGTTTGCGCTGATCGAATCCCGTGGACTGCATGCTGTCGCCGCAGCCTTCACCTTTGGCCGCGAAGACCTGATCCCCGACATGTTCCGTGGGCTGGTGCGCGACCTGAACCGCGAACTGCACGGCACCCTCTCCACCTTTATCTGGTACCTGGAACGCCACATTGAGGTAGACGGCGACGAGCACGGTCCCATGGCGCTGCGCATGGTCAGCAGCCTGTGCGGCGAGGACGATCGCAAGTGGGCTGAAGCCGAAGAGGCGGCGACCTTTGCTCTAACCGCACGCCTGCGGCTCTGGGACGGCATCGCCAGCAGCATCGGCGCGAACCAGGTACTCCTTGCGGGCTGAAAGCCCGCGCTGTAAGAGCCTGGGGCGCAGCCCCAGGTACTAGACGCAGTACACCAGCGGGCTGAAGGCCTGCGTTATGCGCCAGAGCGCCTGCGTGCCGACTGGAACAGGTACACGCCTAGCACGCAAATCAGCGGTTCCAGCATATGCCGGAACCGCGCCTGCACGGTGACAGTGTAGTACGGCAGCGGTAGCAGCACAAACGCCGCCAGCAACACCAGTCTGCCGGGCACGCGTCGCCGCACCGCCAGCGCCACGCCCATCAGCCCAGCCAGTGACAGGAACTGGAATGATGCCAGGCGCGCATACTCCAACACACCAGCTTCTTCCACGGATTTCGGCACGCCCATCCAGTACATCCACACGCGTTTGCCTGTCAGTTGGGCGAAGCGTGCGGGGTGCGTCCGAATCCAGCGCTGCGCTTTTGCGCCCCGGTCGGCCACCCACGCCGGTTCTTCGAGCGTGCGGCGGAAATCCTTGTCTGCCTGCGCCGGCTCGCCCATGGCGGTGTACTCGGCCAAGATGCGGTGGTTCTCCAACGGAACCGTTCTGCCCCACGGGAAGCCGGTGGACCACGGCGAGTTGCCCTCGAAGTTCTCCGCGCCAAAGTTGTCGCGCAGAGGAATGAAGCGGTGAAAGACAACGTAGTTCCGCGCCGCCCACGGTGCCAGCACCAGCACGAACATCAGTGCAGCCAACGCTGCCTGGCGCAGGCGCGGACCCAGTGGCCGCGGCAGCAGCGCTTGCCAGGCGCGGTCTTCGCGAGTCCGGGTCCCATCCTGCCCAGCACCCGCGGTAAAGACGTATAAGCCCAGCACCGGTAGCATGAGCAGCGGCGTGGGGTTTAACAGCGCCAGCACACCCCATAAAAGCCCGAAGGCAGCCCACTGCTGCCACGTCTGCCGGGGCGGTTCACGGTCGCCTACACCACGCATCCGCAGGCTCAGCACGATCAGCGCCGTCAGCACCGCAGCCGTCGCCGACATCTCCCAAATCCAGCGCACTGCATACTGCATGGCTGCCGGGTACAGCGCCCACAACCATCCGCTCCACAGCGCCACCCGCCGATTGAAGCAGCGGGCACCGATCTCCCACACCAACACCGCTGTCCACGCCGACAGCAACGAGTTCACCGCAAGCAGGGCAAACGCAGACAGCCGCGAGTACACGCCAAACACCTTGAATACGCCGCCAATCAGCAGCGTGTACAGCGGCGGCGTCCATGCCGTGGGACCGGTGTGGCCGGTGAACGGGTCGCTGTAGCCATAGCCGGTGGCCAAAGCCCGCCCGATTCGGCCCATCTCCCAGCCAAACTCAAAATGGTCGTCCGACAGGCGAACCTTGTACGTGTGAGCCAGCAAAATGTACAGCAGACGCACAACAAAGGCGGCAGAAAACAGCTGGAAACGCAGCCTTTTATCGTTCTGTGGCGGAGAGTGCACCATCCCTCCTCCACCATACCGTGCCAGAGAGGCCGGCTGTAGAGTTATGCCGGAGTCAAACGGAAGGGTGGCGGCTCAACCAGCAGGAGGTCCGGTACCGCGCTCAGGTCGATCGCAGGTATGTCCTCCAGCGGTAGTACGGCGAGTTCGTCCAGCACAGACAGGGCAGCGTCTACCACCGCTGGGTCCAGCCGGGCCGCCGTCTCCTGCGCCAACTGTCGCTGCACCTCGCCTGGGTGCAGGTCCTCCCGATAGGGACGGCTCGCCATCATGGCGCTCAACACATCAGCGACCGCCAGAATGCGCGCCTCAATCGCCAACTCTGACCCTTTGAGCCGATGGGGATAGCCGCTGCCATCCAACCGCTCATGGTGCTGGCTAACGAGTGTAGCCACATCACGAAAGGCACCCACGCTGGACAGCAGTTGCTTGCCCACCAGCGGGTGCCGGTGCACGGTGGCCCACTCCTCGCTACTGAGCGGCTCCGGCTTGTCCAGCAGGGTGTTGGGCACGCTCAGCATGCCAATGTCGTGCAGCAACGCAGCGCGGCGCACCATGCCCGTACTCTCCAGTGGGAGGTCCATGGCCCGGCTAATGAGCGTGGCCGCCTCGGTCGTCGCAACCGAGTGGCGAAAGGTAAACGGGCTTTTGGCATCCACCACGTCGGCAAAGCCGCTGCAGATCAGGTCGATATCACGTTCTGCCAGGGCGAGCGAACTCCCCGGGTCCAGCGCCACGACCGCGGAACGCACCTCGTTCTGGTCATCGCCTGGCAAGCAGTGCGTCCACAGCGCGCCGCGCTGCTGCAGACTTTCCGCCGCACGCACCACCTCCGGGTCGTACCATGCGTTGGCTCGCTCTCTCAGCGTATCCAGTGCGCGAGCCGGACCGTACTCCTGGCAGAAAAGATCCAGGTACTGCGCTGCGCTACAGATGCGACCGGCCAGCGGAATCTGGTCGCCAGCAAGGCGGTCTGGCAGCCCGTGCCCGTTCCAGTGCTCATCCAGCGTGTATACCGCGGCGCAGGTGTCAATGGGCATGCCCAGCTTGTGCAGTATCGCCGCCCCGCGCTCGCACCGTGCGCCGATCACCTCTGCCGTCAGGTCGCCGCGGCTGCTCACCATGCGGTACACCTGGCGCACCCGGCTCCACACATCGGCCTCAGGAGCTACGTTCTCCCAGACAAAGGTGAGCGCCTCACGGTTGGGCTTGCCCAGCTTCTCGCGGTCCATCAGCTTGAACTGCTGTTTTACGGTCTGATCGTCCGCGTCAAACGCCTCCGCCATGCGCGAAGCGTTGGCGCTGCAGCCAATATCTTTCAGCAGCAGCGCGTAATACAGGTCGGCCATGGCAGGTGCGGATAGGCCAAGCTCGCCTCCCAGCTGCATCCCTAACATGCAGGTGCGAATGGCATGCCCAGGCCGCGCACCCTCCGTGATATCGAGCGCAACCGATAGCGCCGAGAGGATTTCTCCCAGCGTAACCGGCTCACGTGCGGTGTACGGCGCGGAACTGGCATGCGGCTGCGGCATTCTCATCCTAGGACAGGCCTGATGCTACGTTGCACGCGCAGCATCGCCCTGTCTGTAACTCTACGCGCTGGCGCTGTGGTGGCACACTGCCCCACCAGCGCTGCACATTACCTCAAGTACGTTCCCGGTTTCCGTTTGGATGGCCTGTCTTTACACTTTTGTGAAAAAAGACATTCTGAGCGGCTTACTCGGACTGCTCCACCGGCCGGACAAGCGTCCCGTGAGCTACTGCTCGCCCTCAAAGTTCAAGGATGCGGAGTTGATGCAGTAGCGCAGTCCTGTGGGATTCGGGCCATCCGGAAAGACGTGGCCCAGGTGCGCACCGCAATTACTGCACACCACTTCTACACGCCGCATACCGTAGCTGCGGTCCTCGATCGCCTCGATAGCATCGGCACTCACCGGCTGGTAAAAGCTCGGCCAGCCGCTGCCGCTCTCGAACTTGGTCCCCGACGTAAACAGCGGCGCGCTACACGCGCCACAGTGGTACACCCCATCCGCGTGGTTCTCATACAGCTTGCCCGTAAACGCCCGTTCCGTACCCTTCTCGCGCATGACATGGAACTGCTCCGGCGTTAGCAGCTCCCGCCATTCCCCCTCGGTCTTGTGCACGCGGCGCGGTGCGTCCGTCGGGGTCAATCCTGTGTACGCCATAAGTTCTCCTGTGAAATTAGACGCAACAACCACCCGTGGCGGACCATGAACCGGATGGCTCAGGCACCTGGGGGAAAGCGCGCCAGCACCTCAATTTCCACTAGCGCATCCTTCGGCAGCCGCGCCACCTCAACCGTGGAGCGCGCAGGCGGCACCACGCCCTCCGGCGCAAAGCTTTCGCCATAGACAGCGTTCATGGCGGCAAAGTCGTTCATGTCTTTCAGGAAGACGACCGTTTTCACCACGTCGGCAAAGCCGAGCCCAGCGGCCCGCAACACCGCCTCCACATTGGCCAGCACCTGCCGCGTCTGCGCCTGCAGGCCGCCTTCCACCACCTCACGCGTCACCGGGTCGAAGCCCACCTGGCCGGAGAGGAACAGGAGGTCACCAGAGCGAACTGCCTGCGTGTAGGGGCCGATGGCGGCGGGTGCGTCAGGGGTGGTGATGGCGAGTTTCTCAGTAGGCATGCAGCTATCTTAGCTAGCCCGGAGACACTGCCTGACTGACCGGAGGAGGCAACAGGGCCAGCGAGAGACGCGCTTACAGCCGTGCCTTAATCTCTTCGATCCGGCCGTCTAGCCTGCCGGTAACGTTGTGGAAGACCTTGAGATCACCCTCAATCAAGTCAAGGCGTCGCCCCACCTCGGTGAATTGCCGATGCATGTCGGCCTTCAGGTCGGCCTGAACACGGTCGATCCGTTAATTCACTTCGGCAAATTGCCGGTACGTCTCAACCTTTGTCTCGGCGAACTGCCGGTTCGTTTCAGCCTTTGTCTCGGCAAACTGCCGGTTCATATCGATTTTCAGGTCCGCGAAGTCGCGGCGATTGAGCCAGATGCCGCCCAGGATGCCGAGGAACAGCAGAATCATAGGACCGTACTCGTGCATGCCGATGCGCCCTCCAGTACACGCATGGTATCAGCAGACACTCCCTGGCTGGCGGAAGTCGGGGATGCATCCAACCACGGAGGAGTTCTTATGAACATGCGCACGCTGGGCACGCTCGGCATCCCGGTCAGCCCCATCATGCTGGGCGGCAACGTCTTTGGCTGGAACGTCGACGAGCAGACCTCGTTCGCCATCCTGGACCGCTTTGCCGACCGCGGCTTCAACTTCATCGACACCGCCGACGTGTACTCGCGCTGGATCCCCGGCAATCACGGCGGCGAGAGCGAGACCATCCTGGGCAAGTGGTTCAAGCGCAGCGGCAAGCGCGAGGCGGTCGTGCTGGCCACCAAGGTCGGATTCGATATGGGCGACGGCAAAAAGGGCCTGAAAGCCGCGTACATCAAAGAGGCCGCGGAAGCCTCGCTGCGTCGCCTGCAGACCGACTATATCGACCTGTACCAGTCGCACACCGACGATACGGAGACGCCGCTGGAGGAGACGCTGCAGGCCTTCAACGACCTCGTCCAGGAGGGCAAAGTACGCGTGCTGGGTGCCAGCAACTACACTGGCCGCCGCCTGCGCGCCGCCGAGGAAGTCGCCCGCAACGCGGGTTGGGAGCGCTACCAGACGCTGCAGCCCAACTACAACCTCCACACCCGTGAACAATACGAGCACGACCTGGCCCCGGTCGTTGCGGAGTTCAGCCTAGGCGTGGTGCCCTACTTCTCGCTCGCCAGTGGCTTTCTGACCGGCAAGTACAAATCAGTGGCCGATACCGGCGGCAAAGACCGAGGCAGCCGCGTCAAGGAGTTCTTCGACGACCGCGGCGAGCGCATTCTGGCCGCGCTAAACACTGTTACGGACCAGACCGGTGCGAAGCAAGCCTCCATCGCGCTCGCCTGGCTGCTGTCGCGGCCCAACATCCTGGCACCCATCGCCAGCGCCACCAGCACGGAGCAGCTGGACGACCTGTTCGCAGCGGCCGATCTCCAACTCACACAGGAACAGCTCTCCCTGTTGTCCGAGGCGGGCCGGTACGATGTTGCGGAGCAGGAGCCTGTCATGGCTGGCGCGCTCCCGGTCGAGTGATGCAGCGAAATCGGGCTCCCGGCGCTCGCTCTGCTACACTCAGAAAGTTGGTTGGCCGGGCGAATCAGGCTCCTCGGCTGCGTACACCGGCACGTTCGGGGAGTGGCTCAGCCTGGTAGAGCACCTGGTTCGGGACCAGGGGGTCGGAGGTTCGAATCCTCTCTCCCCGACCACTTAGTTTAGTAAAAGCGGCAGCCTGAGGCTGTCGCTTTTGCGTTCTGCGCTCTACCTGACAAGCGCCATTTGCCGTACCTCGTCCGCGGCCAGCCCCTGCTCCCGCAGCGACCGGATGCTCCGCGCAGTGTCACGCTTGGCCAGCCGCTCACCACGCTCGTTGAGCACAAGTTCGCAGTGCGCCCACACGGGCTCGTCGTAGCCCAGCGCACGCTGCAGAAGAAGCTGCCGAGCCGTTGACCGCAGGAGGTCGCGCCCACGCACCACCTCCGTGATGCCCATGACCCCATCGTCCACCACAGAGGCGAGTTGATAGCTGGGCACACCATCGCGCCGCATCACCACAAAGTCGCCGAAGTCCTGCCCCGCAACAAACGCCTGCGGCCCCGCCAGCGCATCGTGAAAGCGCACCACCTCACCATCCGGCACGTGGAAGCGCCACGCCGCGGCATCTTCCTGCCCCATGTGCGCACATCCGGTTCCCGGCCTGCATGTCCCCGGGTACAGCGGCTCGTCCTCGTCCTCAGCGTGCGGCGCATGCCCGGCGGCTTGCAGGTCGCGCCGCGAACACACGCACGGGTACACCGCCCCGCTCGCACGCAGCCGCCTGAACGCATCATGATAGAAACTCAACCGCTCACTCTGCCGGACAATCTCGCCCCGCCACTCGATGCCGAGCCATCGCAGGTCCTCAACAATGCCTACGAGGAACTCCGGGCGCGACCGCTGCCGGTCCAAGTCATCCATGCGCAACCGCAGCTCGCCACCCGCAGCCGCCGCCCGCTCCGCCGCAAGCAGAAACGTCCGCGCATGCCCCAGGTGCAGGTACCCGGTGGGCGAGGGTGCCAGGCGGCCACGGTACATGGGCGTAACGTTTGCCCGCATGGTTAACTCAGGTCGAAGTCTGCCTTGCCCAGCAGCATGCGATGGTGCAGCACACGCGTTATCTTCACTTCCGAGTCTAGGACACGGTAGAAGATGACATGCTTCCTTGCTCAATGCGTCGCAGGCCCACCCTCATGGAGTCCGTGCAATCCTTAACGCCTCGTAGATCCGCTCAAACACGCCGTCCTCTGCCGTGCCGCTCGCAAGCCCTTCATCAATGGCGGCACGCAGAGCAGCCAGCTTCTCCTCTTCGTCCGGCTCGTAATCTAGGTCACACGGCAAGGGACCAATCACCAACTTCCGCCGACTCTGCTCTTCGACTGCATCCACAGTTGCACCTCCGGCTTGTGCCTGTTGCGTGGTCAGGTCCAGCTTACTCCTCGTCCTTTTCCTTCAACGCCGCCACCACGCTGAAGTCCTCCAGCGTGGTCGTGTCGCCCTTCACCTCGCCCGTCGCGGCAAGTTCGCGCAAGAGCCGCCGCATGATCTTGCCGGAGCGCGTCTTGGGCAGCGCGGGCGTAAAGCGGATGTCGTCGGGCCGTGCCAGCGCGCCGATCTCTTTGGCAACGTGCTTCTTCAGTTCGTCTTTCAGGGCAGGTGTCGCGTCTACGTTGTCCTCCAGCGAGCAAAACGCCACAATGCCCTCGCCCTTCATCGCATCCGGACGGCCCACCACGGCGGCCTCCGTCACGGCGCGGTGCGCTACCAGTGCGGACTCAATCTCCATCGTCCCCAGCCGGTGGCCGCTCACATTCAGCACATCGTCCACGCGACCCATCAGCCAGAAGAAGCCATCGTCATCGCACCGCGCGCCATCGCCGGTAAAGTAGCAGCCCGGCACCTCGCTCCAGTAGGCCTTGGCGTAACGCTCCGGGTCGCCAAAGATTGTCCGTGCCATGGCGGGCCAAGGCTTGCGGATCACCAGCAACCCGCCGTGCCCTTCCGGCACCGGCTGCCCGTCCTTTGTCACCACTTCCGGCAGCACGCCGAAAAACGGCAACGTCGCCGTACCCGGCTTTGTGCTCACCGCGCCGGGGATGGGCGCGATCATGATGCTGCCCGTCTCCGTCTGCCACCACGTGTCCACAATGGGGCAGCGCTTATGGCCGATCTCGCGGTGGTACCACATCCACGCCTCGGGATTGATGGGTTCGCCCACCGTGCCCAGCAGCCGTAGCGATTGCAGCGAGTGCTTGCGCACGCAGTCCGTGCCCCACTTCATGAAGGCGCGAATCGCCGTCGGAGCGGTGTAAAAGATCGACACCTTGTGCCGGTCCACCATCCCCCAGAAACGGTCGCCCTCCGGCCAGTTGGGTGCGCCCTCATACAGGAAGACCGTAGCTCCGTTCAGCAGCGGACCGTAGACCACGTAGCTGTGCCCGGTAATCCAGCCCACGTCCGCCGTGCACCAGTACACGTCCTCCTCGTGGATGTCGAAGATGTACTTCGTCGTCAGCAGCGTACCGACGCCGTAGCCCGCTGTGGTGTGCACCAGGCCTTTCGGCTTGCCGGTGGTGCCGCTGGTATACAAGATGAACAGCGGGTCTTCTGACTCCATCGGCTCCGCCGCGCACACCGGTTCGGCAGACTTCAACTCCTCCTGCAGCCAGTGGTCGCGACCTCCCTGCATCGCCACGTCGCGCCCGCTGCGGCGATGCACCAGCACCGTCTCCACGCAGGTGCAGCGCTGGAGCGCCTCGTCCGCAATCGACTTCAGCGGCACGTCCTGTCCACGCCGGAAGCTCGCGTCCTGCGTCAGCAGCACCTTGCACTGCGCGTCGTTCATGCGGTCGGCCAACGCCTGCGCCGCAAACCCACCAAAGATCACGTTGTGCACGGCGCCAACGCGCGCACACGCCAACAGCGCGATCACGGCCTCGGGGCACACGCCCATGTAGATCGCGACGCGGTCGCCCTTCTGCACGCGGAAGCGCTTCAGCACGTTCGCAAATCGCTGCACCTCTGCGTGCAGTTCCAGATAGGTAAGCGAACGAACCTCTCCCGGCTCACCTTCCCACAGCAGCGCCACCTTGCCCGCACGGCTACCCAGCGCATGCCGGTCCACCGCGTTGTGACACAGGTTCAGCGTGCCGCCGCCAAACCACCGCGCCACAGGGTCGTTCCACTCCAGCACGTTGGCCGGCTCGGTGAACCAGTCCAGTTCCCGCGCCTGCTCGCGCCAAAAACCCTCCGTGTCGTCGATGGAACGGCGGTACATCGCGTCATAGTCCGCACGGCTGCGGATGTGGGCACGCGCCGCAAACTCTGCCGGTGGCGGAAAGCTGCGGTCCTCCCGCAACGACGACGTAAACGACTGGGCTTCTTGCACGGCGTGTTGTACTTCAGGCATGACTGCGGGCGGTCCTTCGCTGCTGATCTTGGCCGTAGCCATGCGCTCCTGGCGCGTGAGCCATTTTAGCGGTTCGTGCTTTTGTCTGGCCCACCGTAGCGCCGCTTTAACGATTGGGCAGCACACCAAAGGAATTACTCAAGCCCCTTCACGCACCACCAGAGCACTGTGTGTACGGTTGGCAGGACCCAAAGCTCGGGGCATGTACGGCTTTGGCCACAGCCTCATGGGCTCAGCCTCAACCGTATGCTGGCGTGGGCTGTGCGCTGGCCGTGACGTATGCCGGCTACCGCGCCGCACCGCGTGGCGCACGTGCATTCGAGCCCTCCAGACGCGACCGGCAACAACTCGCTCGCCACAGCCGCTCGCGACGACGCTGAATTGTAGCTGCCGCCGTGAGACTCACGGGTGACGCTCAGGGTCATAACGCTGTGCAGTGTGCTTGCCAGCCGTACACTTCATCGTGGAAGATCGTCGTCTGCCGCAAGGACAGATTGGAGCGTGTATGACCGGGATGCGGTGCAAACAATGGATGTTCCTGCTCCTGGTCACCTTTACCACCTTCGCAGCCTGCCAGGGCACATCGCAAAACCTCGGCCAGTTTCAGGGCGAGGGTGACTACGGCACCGTCCTTCACCCCGGCAGCAGCCACTACGACGCTGCAAAGGGCAGCTACACCGTCACCGGCAGCGGTGCCGACATCTGGTCGGGCGAGGACAGCTTCCACTACGTCTGGAAGAGAGTCTCCGGCGACGTCGCCTTGACTGCCACAATCCAGCTCGCCGGGACAGGCGGCAACGCGCACCGCAAGGCCGTGCTCATGCTGCGGCAATCGCTGGCCCCAAACGCCGCCTACGCCGACGTGGCCAGCCATGGCGACGGCCTCACCTCTCTGCAGTACCGCGACGCTGCAGGCGCGGACACGCACGAAATCGAGACCTATGGCAAGGGGCCGCACCGCGTTCGCATCGAGAAGCGCGGGAGCTACGCCTATGTCAGCATCGCCGATGCAAACGGCACCCTACAGCCCTCCGGCGCAGCCATCCGCGTCGGCCTCACCGGCGACTTCTATGCCGGGCTTGGTGTGTCTTCGCATACTGTGAACGCTTCCGAGACCGCCGTCTTCTCCAACGTGCAGGTGGAGGCGCTGCCGCCCGTTACCACGCCGCCCGTGCTGCACAGTACGCTGGAAACGGTGATCGTCGCCTCCACCGACCGCCGTGTGCGCTACACCACGTCCGGCAGCCTGGAAGATCCCAACTGGACGCCGGATGGCAAGGCGCTGCTCTTCGACGCGGCTGGCAACCTGCAGCGCTTTGTGCTCGACAACGGCGTTCACCCCATCGACAGCACCCTGCCGCGCTCCACCGCAGCTGCGCCCATCCCGGTCGGCCTCAAGATCAACGGCGACCACGCCATCTCCCCCAACGGCAGCACCATCGCTGTCGGCAGTGGCGACCCGGACGGCGTCGCTCGCATCTACGTTGTGCCTATCGACGGCGGCACACCCCGCCGCGTGGTGGCAGACGGCCCAGCCTACGTCCATGGCTGGTCGCCTGACGGTAAAACGCTCTCGTACTCCGCGCAGCAGGGCGCCGGCTTTGAGGCCTTCACCATCCCCATGGCGGGCGGCTCCGCAACCCGGCTGGCTCCGCAGAGTGATGTGGCAGAGTTTTCACCGGACGGACAATGGATCTACTTCCAGTCGGACCGCACGGGCCACATGCAACTGTGGCGCATGCATCCGGATAGCAGCGCGCAGGAGCAACTACTGATTAGCGAAACGGTGGACTGGTTCCCGCACATTTCTCCCGATGGCCAGCAAATCGCGTACATCGCCTACAAGCCAGGTACGGAGGGCCACCCGGCCAACCAGGACATCGAACTTCGCGTCCTGTCCATCGCGGACAGAAGGGTGCGCACCGTGGCCCAACTGCTCGGCGGCCGCGGCACCATGAACGTGCCCTCCTGGTCGCCCGATAGCAGGATGCTGGCGTTTACCAGCTATGCTCTCCTGCCGGAGTGAAACTCCGCAGCCCGCCTTGTATACCAACAGACCGGCACTGGCAGGTTTCACCGAATACGCTGACCTTTAGCCTTTCGCTTCCACCGGGACGCGTCTGCTTTGTATTCACTGATGGCACAGCAAGTAAAAGGGCAACCTCAAGAGGCTGCCCTTTTCCGTACCGTTAAGTATCAACTGCGACTACAGCGCCTGCACGTTTTCAGCCTGCCAGCCCTTGGGTCCCTTGACCACGTTGAACTGCACAGCCTGGCCTTCCTGCAGCGAGCGGAAGCCGTTGCTCTGAATGGCGGTGTGATGAACAAAAACGTCCTCGCCAGACTGGCGGCTCAGAAATCCAAAACCCTTGGCGTCGTTAAACCACTTCACTGTTCCCTGTTCCATGTTGCTGCTCCTGTGCTCATCTAATGAGCCGATGTACCGCCGGACGCAATCGGTAGAGTGCAAGTTCAACGAACCAGGCAACACAGACCAGATCAATTCCACGATTAGTTTAGAAAATACGCCACTGCGCGCCTGGATGCAAAGAAAAAAACGAAGGTAATGCTACAGATGCGCCCGAGCGCCACGTTTTGGCGCTCGGTACGTGCAAAAAGCGAGCGGCTGACCGACACTTTTGGTGTCAAAACCATGCAGAACACGTTCCCAACGACGTATTTGCATGCTCAAACGGGCAGTTTTGTCACGCTTGCGCACCGTATCGCACGTTATGGGCAGCCCCGCTGCGAGCTACTTTGCATCACTTTTGAGGCGCTTGTGCCATTGCCAGGCGGTGTCCACGATGGTGTCCAGGTCCGCAAAGTTCGGCTCCCAGCCAAGCTCCCGCTTTGCCTTCTCTGAACTCGCGACAAGCACGGCAGGGTCGCCGGCGCGGCGCGGCTCCTCCACCACTGCGATCGGCAGACCGGTAATGCGGCGAGCGCTTTCAATCACCTCGCGCACGGTGAAGCCCTGCCCGTTGCCGAGGTTATAGACCGCCGAGGCCTTCTGGTCGAGCGATGCCATCGCAAGCAGGTGCGCCGCTGCCAGGTCGGCCACATGGACGTAGTCGCGCACGCAGGTACCGTCTTTGGTGGGATAGTCCACGCCAAACACCTTGATTTCCTTGCGCAGGCCGAGCGCAGCGTCGAGCACCAGCGGGATCAGGTGCGACTCCGGCTCGTGGTTTTCGCCATAGCCCTCAATGGCACCGGCCACGTTGAAGTAACGCAGGGCAGCATAGCGCATCCCAAACTGCGTGCCGAACCACCGTAACATGTGTTCGCTGAGTAACTTGGACTCACCGTAGGCGTTCGTCGGCTTGAGTTCGTCGCCCTCTTCGATGGGGGTCCGGCGGGGCTCGCCATAGCAGGCTGCCGTGGAGGAAAACACCAGCCGATTCGTCCCCGTCGCGTGCATGGCCTCCAGCAGCGACAGGGTGCCCACCGTATTGTTACGAAAGTACACGTCCGGGCACTTCATACTTTCGCCCGCCTCAATCAAGGCCGCAAAGTGCAGCACGCCGTCATACTGGGTGCGACTCAGCGTCTCCGTGAGCAGCCCTTTATTGTGGAGATCGCCCTCCACGAACTCCGCTGCTGGGGGCAGTGCTTCGCGGCGGCTGTGGCAGAGATTGTCGTAAATCGTCACCGAGTCGCCACGGCCAAGCAGAACCCGCGCCACGGTGCCACCGATGTACCCGGCACCGCCGGTCACTAAGTACCTCATTCCACTACCCCTCTGCGCCGAAACGATACCGGCTGACATCACATTCTTGCACGCGCTGTAGCCAGTGCCGCGGCCGCGGCGTCTTAGCTAGAGGTGAAATACCTGTAAACAGGCGCAACAGAGGCGGCTCCCACGCGTTTGAGAAGGCAGCAAGTACCATAAACTGGGATGTGTAATACCTTGCAACACTTTCCCCTGTGGCTGGTCATTGAGTGTCCCGAGTCTGAACATTTTGCTGTACTGGCCGATGAAGCTTTTGGGCAGAGGTGCCGCTGGCACTCCTCCCACGCCAAACTCCAACGCTGACCTATGGGGATGACGTCATTACTATGTCGAATCAGCAGCTTGAAGATCAGCCACTCGAAACTGCCGTGCCGCCAGGCAGTCCACCCGCTGAGCCACGTCCAGGCCGCTCCAACACTGCCTTTCGCGACTTTGGCGTGCTGGATGCCGGCAAACAGACCAGGAGTTCCGTTGCCACGTCCCTGATCCTGAACGGCGCGGCACTGCTACTCATCCTGCTGGTTAGTCTTACTGCAAAAAAGATCATCAAGCCGGTCGCCGTCACCACGTTGACGGCCCCTGTTACGCCGCCG
>CALMRM010000031.1:16121-40248 GCA_937871605.1 uncultured Terriglobus sp.
GAACCGAGCGGAAACCGACGGTGGGCTGGTTGGCGGTGTTGGTCCCGTTACTAGTCCCGGTCGGGGCGAACTGGCCGAAGCCGCCCGCCTGGTTCCCGGCGGCTCCTAGCCCCATGCTCTGAAAGCCGTTGCCGCCGCCACCCCGGCTGGTGCCGCCGCCACCGGTCAAGGTGGAAGTGACACCTCCGCCGCCAGACACACCAAAGATCGAAGTGCCTGAGCCGCCAAAGGTACAGCCCGTCATCACCAAGGCGGCGCCGACACCTGCACCTCCCACGCCCGCGCCCAAGGCAGTAACGCCGCCCCCAGCACCGCGGCCGGTGGCCATCAACATCGCGCAGGCTGCGTCTGTCCCGAACAATGACGCACACCCGTCCGCGATCCGGTTGGGCAGCCAGACCAATCCAATCAACAACACGTCTGGTCCGGCGGTTTCTAACATCAATCTTGGCCGCAGTGGTGCCCCTGGCATGCCCGCGGGTAACAGCGGCTTTGGACCGCCCTCAAAGATTGCGATCGCTGGTTCTGGCTCGCCCAATGGTTCCATGGGCGGTCGCGACAGTGGACCGCAGCCCATCAGGGGTATCAGCACCGGCGTGCCCGGCGGCACCGGTCCCATGAGCGCGCGACCGGTGGGTGCCATCCAGATTGCGAAGGCGACCCCGCCTCCCACCCTTGCGACGGCTCAGCCTACGGCCACCGCCGCAAAGGTCGCGCCCAAGCTCCTGTTTAAGCCCCGTCCCGAGTACACCGAGGAAGCCCGGCAGCTACACCTGGAGGGCACGGTCTACGTGAAAATTCACGTGGCGGCCAGCGGCAGTGTCTCCGTGGTGGGTGTTCAGAGCGGACTTGGACATGGGCTGGATCAGTCTGCCATCAAGGCGGTGCAGAGCATGCGCTTTCAGCCGGCGCTGCAGAATGGGCAGCCCGCTGACTGGGATGGCGTTGTCAATGTGAACTTCCAGTTGGCAGGGTAGCGCGACTCTTTTCGCACACGCCTCTCGCAATCTGGCAGGATGAAGATGAGACACGCTGGCCACCGACACCGGGAGTGCCAGCAGGAGCAAACGATGACGAAGATGTTTCGAACAGCTTGCGTACTTTCCACGGCAGCTGTCCTTCTTGCCGGTTCGGCCATGCCCGCACGAGCCGCCGTTTCCATCTTTGGCAAGAAGAAGACTGAGGACTTGCCGGCACGCAAGCTGACGCCAGCACAAAGTGAACTGGTCGATAAAGCCATCGCACGCGAGGCAGAGGTCGTCAAGGCTATCCAGGAGCGCTCGCCCCTGGTGGAAACCTACATCCAGAACATGAAGCCGGATCCTGCCATGCTGCAGGTGCCCGCGTCAGACGAGCACTTTCTGGGCCGTGTCGACTTCAAAAAGGTCCTGAATGGCGACGTCTACCAGACCGAAGACGCACACAAGAACACGGGCAAGCTGGGCTTCTTTAAGAACTCACTGTCGTACATCACGAATCTGAACAAGGAGTTGCACCTCCAGTTCAATGAGACCGGCTTTATTCAGATGATCTTGATCGATGCCCATGGCTTTGATCGGACTGAGTACAACTTCGGCTTTGTGCGCAACGACTTTCTCGGCACGGTGCCCACCATGGTGTTTGACGTGGAGCCGGCCAAAGGCAGCAAGCGCGGCCGCTTCTTCGGCCGCATCTGGGTCGAGCGCCGCAACGGCAACGTGGTCCGCTTCAACGGCTCATTTGCCGGCACGCAGAAGGATTACAAGGAGTACTACCACTTTGACTCCTGGCGCACCAACGTGCAGGAAAACCTCTGGCTGCCCACGAGCTTTTACGTGGAAGAGAGTGACGAGCGCAGCGCCGAGCACACGGTTAAGTTCAAGGCCGTAAACCACATCTGGGGCTACGCATTGAAGGCGCCGCCGAGCGAGGCGGAAAACGTCGATGTGCAGGTACAGGGTGCAACGGACGTTTCGGCCGACGCGCAGGACGTGTCGCCGCTGGGCGCGCAGCGTGCGTGGGTGCAGCAGGCTGAGGACAACGTGGTCAATCGCCTGTATCAGGCAGGCCTGCTGGATGCACCGTCCGAGTTCGACAAGCTGATGGAACAGATCGCCAACAACGTGCTGGCGTACAACAACATCCAAACGGCGCGGCCCATTCGTGTACGCACGCTGCTGACAGAGCCGCTGGAGTCGCTGGCAATCGGCAACACCATCGTCGTGTCCAAGAGCCTGATCGACACCACGGCCGTGCCGGGCAACAACAACGAGCAGGTCAACAACCTGTACGCCATTCTTGCCTTTCAGGTGGCGCACATCATCCAGGGTCACCGGCTGGATACCAAGTACGCGTTCAACGATCGCCTGCTCTTTCCGGATACGTCGGCCTTTGTGCGTATCCCCATGCACCACACGGATAAGGACAACGAGGAAGCTGCCAAGAAGACAGTGGAGCTGTTGCAGCCGAAAGAATTGAGCGCCGCCGCGAGCCAGTTCGGGCTGTACCTTGCGCAACTGGGTGAGCGGTCAAAGGCGCTGACCTCGCTCGATGAACCCATGCTGGGCGATTCGCTCATCAAGGATCCGAAGACGCGCACCTTATGGCTGCAGCCGCTGGTAACGAACGGTGAGAAGCTGGACGTCGCGAACCTGAAGCAGAACGCGGCCATGCCGCTGTCGAGCTTCCTGCGCTATGACCCGTGGACGGACCAGGTGGTGCAGATGCACACCGCGTACGAGCCACTACTGTCGGCCCGCGACAAGATGCCGTTTGAGGTGACGCCGGTGTACCTGCGGCTGACATACTACAAGGCTCCCACCACGGCCATCGACCAGGCGGCGGCTGCCGCAGCAGCTGCAGGAGCTAACCCGGCAACGCCGGCACCTGCCGTCGCTACACCGGCTAGCGTAGATGCTCCGGCTGGCCCGGCACTCAACGCCGCACCACCCACGTCCACCACCGCTCCGCCGGTGGCCGCGCCTTCCACGGGCGCACCACCGCAGTAACAGGAGCAGCACGCCGCCTGCAACTGCCTGGGGCGGCGTGCCACGTTGTAGCACCGCCTGCACCCTGTCGCACCTGCACCGCTTCCCTGGCGATGACCTCTCCCTCTATCGCCGCGAGGTAACCCTCCATGCAGTGTTTCCATGCGCGTTCGGCGTTCTTTACCCACGTTCTCACCGCTCTCGCGCAGCCCGCGCTCAAGGTTAGGCTGCTGCTTGCGGCCTGCGTGGTCGCCCTTGCCACGGTTGCGGTCGCCCACGGACAGCACACCGTTCCAGCCGCCGAGCGCCGTGGCATGTTGCAGGTAGGCGGCGGCTTCACCCTGGCAAAGCCGGACTACACACAGAGCAGATTCCGCGGCGGATCGCTGTATGCCACGCTGGATGTCTCACCCCATCTTGGCGTGGAGTTTATGTTCCACCAGGAAAACACCCCGGGCACGGACAAAATCGGCGAGCGCACCTACGAACTGGGCCCTCGGTATGTTTGGCACCTGTCGCACGTGGAGCCGTTCCTTAAAGTCAGCTATGGTCGTGGCGTCTTCAACTTTCCCTACGACGCAGCCAACCTGGCCTACAACATGGTTACGGCCACCGGCGGCGTGGATGTGCCGGTGCAACGACACATTACGGTCCGCGGTGAGTACGAGTACCAGCGCTGGCTCAACTTTCCGCCGAACGGCCTTACGCCGCAGCTGGTAACCGTCGGCGCAGCGTACCGGTTCTAAAAGCGCAACGCAGGGCGGGCACCCAAGGAAAGGCGGTGCCCGTCTAGCACATCCACAATGCGCGCGTTAGAAGTGGTATGCAATACCGACGTGCGGCATGGAGATGACCTCATACCGGCCCGTCTTGAAGTTGTCGTTATCGAGCTTGAAGCTGGGGGACTTTGCAAGAAAGCCTCTGTACCCTGCGCGAATGTCGAAGCTGGGGCTGATTTCGTAAGCGACGCCGGCACCAAAAAAGCCGCCCAGCATGATCTGGCTTTTTGCATCGAGCTGCTGCGTGTCGAAGTCACGGATCACACCAAACTGCATGGCACCCACACCGACTTCAGCGAAGGGGTTGTATCGGCGGTAGTTGCGGCTGTAGACGTAGCCGACGGAAAACTCCTGCTGACGCGTGTGCACCTGGTAGTGCTTGGCACTGGTGTTGATGAGGTAAGTCTGGTACTGCGAAAACGTGTAGTTCGCCTCCAGCGCGCTGCGCGGAGTCAGCATGAAACGGTAGCTTGCCAATGCGCCGACGCCGATATCTGCGTTTACCTGGGAACCCTGCCCGTTCACCTGCGGCGGAATGTTGCCAAGTGCGCTGATACTCACATCCTGCCGGCTTTCCTGCGCTCCTGCTGCCGCACTGACCAGCAACGCGCAGATCCCTATCATCTTCTTCATTCGTATGCTCAACCTCAATGCCTCTGCACGCTCGTGCACCCGCTGCGCTACGCTCGGCAGCACCCCGTCTGATTGTACCCGTCCCCGCACTTCCGGTGGGTACTATCCCTTCATTCACTGCGCTCATGCAGGTAGCAATAGGCGCCGCCGGTTGCCTCAGCGTAGGCCCGCACGATCTGCAGAAAGCTGACAGCGGCGTGCGACAGGCTTGCATCACGACGGTAGACCAGCCGCAGTTTGCGTTCCATTTGCAACTCTTTCACCAGCACACGGTGCAGCGCGCCGCTTTTCAGCTCACGCTCGACGGTGAGGGCGGGCACCAGGGCCACGCCATTGCCAAGTTCCACAAAGCGCCGCACCGCCTCCAGCGAGGGTAACTCCACGCCGATGCGCAGTTCGGTTCGGTGGCGACGAAAGGCCTCCAGCACCTTGGCCCGCTGCGGCGACGGCACGTTGTGGGCGACAAAAACCTCCTCGTGCAGGTCGCGGATGGCCACAGACTGCTTGCCCACGAGGGAGTGACGCGGGCCCACGACAAAGGCAAGCTCATCCCGAAACACGACGACCGACCGCAGCGCCCGGTCTTGCGGCTTGAAACTCAGCACCCCGATTTCCACGGAGTGCAGCAGCAGTTCATCCGCAATGCGGCTGGCGAGCGAGCGCTGCACGCTGATCTTGACCAGCGGGTGCATGCGCCGGAACTGGTTGAGCACCGGCAGAAGATACAGGCAGGTGTACTCGTTAGCCGCCAGGTTGAGCGTTCCACGGTGCAAGGACCGGAGTTCGCTGAGAGCATGTGTCGCCTCGGTCCGCAGATTGAGCAGCTTGTGGGCATACTCCTCGAGCACTTTGCCGGCAGCGGTGAGTGTGGTCTCGCGCGAGGCACGGTCGAACAGCGCCTCACCAAGCGAGGCCTCCAGCTTGGCAACGGTCTGACTGACGGCGGGCTGTGTGCGGTGCAAACGGTGTGCCGCGCGGGAAAAGCTGCGCTCCTCCGCCACGGCCAAAAACGTCTCCATCGCGAACAAATCCAACGGCGCACCTTCCGAGCTGTGCTTGTACCGTGCCGCAGACCTGAGCTTCGTCTCGCACAGTTGCAATAACTATTACTGATGAGCGTATCAGACGCGATAAGTACACCTTATCGCTATACTGGTGTTGAGGACGTATGAGCACGCCACCCGACCAAGTCATCTTCTTTGACACCACGCTGCGCGATGGGGAGCAATCACCCGGCTGCACCATGCATCACGACGAAAAAGTGCGCTTTGCGCACCAGCTTGCGCTCCTGAACGTGGACATCATCGAGGCGGGCTTCCCCATAGCGTCGGAGGGCGATTTCGCAGCGGTCAACAGCATTGCGCGTGAGGTAGGCCGCGACGGCAGCAGCCCGCGTATTGCGGGTTTGGCGCGCTGTCGTCGCGAGGATATTGAGGCAGTCGCGCGCGCCGTGCTGCCCGCTGTGAAAAATCGTATCCACGTCTTCATCGCGTCATCGGACCTGCACCTGGAAGTGAAGCTGCGTATCAGCCGGCAGCAGGCGCTGGACCAAACGGGTGACATGGTGGCGCTGGCCCGCACGCATTGTAATGACATTGAGTTTTCCGCCGAAGATGCGACCCGCTCCGATCCCGACTTCCTGGTGCAACTGGTGACCGTAGCCATGCAGGCGGGTGCGACGACCATTAACCTGCCGGACACTGTCGGCTACTCCACGCCGGAGGAGTACCGCGCCATGTTTGAGGCAATTCACCAGCGCGTCCCCGGCAGCGACAGCATCGTCTGGTCCACCCACTGCCACGATGACCTTGGCCTGGCCACCATCAACACGATGGCTGGGATCCAGGGCGGGGCGCGCCAGGTGGAGGTTTCCATGCACGGCATTGGCGAACGTGCCGGCAATGCGGCGCTGGAAGAGGTTGCCGCCATCCTAGCCGTTCGCTCGGACGTGTGCCCCTATACAAACCAGCTCGACATGAAGCAGATTGGCCCCGCCAGCAAGGCGCTAGACGAGATCATCTCGTTTACCCCCGCGCCCAACAAGGCCGTGGTGGGCAAGAACGCGTTTGCACACGCAAGCGGCATTCATCAGCATGGCATGCTGGCGAACCCAAAGACGTACGAGATCATGACGCCGGGCATCTTCGGCGTAACGGCAAACACTATTGTGCTGGGCAAGCATAGCGGTCGCCGCGCACTGGAGCATCGCCTGAAAGAACTCGGCTTTGCCCTCAACCGCGAAGGGCTGGACGAGGTGTACACACGCTTCACCGCGCTGGCCGATCGCAAGAAGTCAATCTACGATCAAGACATCGCAGCGCTGGTCCCGCAGTCATTACCTGCATAACTCTTCTTCGGTTGTCATCCCGTAGCGAAGCGAAGGGATCTGCATGTGTGCTGGCACTTGCGAGACACGCCCACGAAAGGCACACGCACCATGCACCTGAAAATCGCACTCCTCGCCGGTGACGGCATCGGTCCTGAGGTCACGCAGGAAGCCGTGAACACGCTAAACGCCGTCGCGGAGTTCGGTGGCCACACGTTCGAGTACACGCCGTTGCGCATCGGCGGCACGGCGATTGATGCGGACGGCACGCCGCTGCCCGACGCCACCGTGCAGGGCTGCCTGGCAAGCGATGCGGTGCTGCTGGGCGCCGTCGGCGACAACAAGTTCAACATGCTTCCACCGAGCGAACGGCCCGAGGCTGGCCTGCTGAAGATTCGCGCGGCGCTAGGCGGCTTCGCCAACCTGCGCCCCGCCACGGCGTACAAGGCGCTGGCCGACAACAGCCCGCTGCGGCCCGAGATCACCGACGGTGCAGACATCCTGTTTGTGCGCGAACTACTGGGCGGCCTCTACTTCGGCCAGCCGCGCGCCTGGGACAAGCAGACAGGCCGCGCGCACAACACCATGGTCTATACCGAGCAGGAGGTCGAGCGTGTCGCGCGCATCGCCTTTGACCTTGCGATCAAACGCCGCAACAAGCTGACCAGCGTGGACAAGGCGAATGTGCTGGAAACGTCGCAGATGTGGCGCTTCGTCGTGGAGAAGGTCGCTAAGGAGTTCCCTGCTGTCAGGCTGGAGCACCAACTGGTGGACAGCATGGCCATCCACCTGATGAACCGCCCACGCGACTTCGACGTGGTGCTGACGGAAAACCTCTTCGGCGACATCCTCTCCGACGAGAGCGGCGTCATCACGGGTTCGCTGGGCATGCTTCCCTCGGCCACGCTGGGCGGCAAGGTCAATTTGTACGAGCCGGTGCACGGCTCCGCGCCCGACATCGCTGGCCAAGGAAAAGCCAATCCGATCGGCGCGATCCTTACCGCGGCCATGGTGCTCCGCCACTCCGCCGGGCTGGAGCGCGAAGCGAAGATCATCGAGGATGCCGTAGTACAAGTGCTGGATGCGGGCTATCGCACGACCGACATCGCGCGCGGCAACATTGCGGGTCAGCAAACCGTGAGCACGACGAAGATGGGCGAGCTCGTGCTGGATCGTGTGACTGCGGACTTGGGAGCGGCTGCGTCATGAGTGCTTTCTCCTGCACGTATTCCTTTTACCGTTTGTCATCCCGCAGCGCAGCGGAGGGATCTGCATTTCTGCCGAGCCCTCCACCATCTGTCGCGCTGGGGCAAGCACACATGCGGATCCCTTCGCGTTGCTATGGGACGACAAGCAAAAGCTAAGGCAATGACAAGGGCAGAAAGGTAAGGGCGAGCATGAGCAAACCGCAAACGATGTTCGAGAAAGTCTGGCAGCAGCACGTCGTCGCCGAGCCCGCGGGTGAGCCGCCGCTGCTCTACATCGACCTGCAGTTAGTTCACGAGGTGACCAGCCCGCAAGCCTTTGAGGGCCTGCGCATGGCAGGGCGCAAGCTGCGCCGCCCGGACCGCCACATTGCCACGGTGGACCACAACGTGCCCACCACCAGCGCGCACGACCGCCTCGTCATCGCCGATCAGGTCAGTGCCGCGCAGGTGAACGCACTGCGCAAAAACTGCGCCGAGTTCGGCGTGGAGTTCTTCGACGTGCAGGACGCGTCGCAGGGCATTGTGCACATGATTGGGCCGGAGCTGGGCGCGACCAAGCCAGGCATGACCATCGTCTGCGGCGACTCGCACACCAGCACGCACGGCGCGTTTGGCGCGCTGGCGTTCGGCATCGGCACCAGCGAGGTGGAGCACGTCATGGCCACGCAGACGCTGCCGCAGCGCAAGCCCAAAACCTTCCGCATCAACGTGGAGGGCGAGCTGCCCTTCGGCGTCACGGCCAAGGACATCATTCTCGACATCATTGGCCGCATCGGCACCGACGGCGCGACCGGCTATGCGGTGGAGTATGCGGGCTCGGCCATTCGCGCGCTCAGCATGGAAGGCCGCATGACGGTCTGCAACATGAGCATCGAAGCAGGCGCGCGTGCCGGCATGATTGCGCCGGACGAGACAACCTTCGCCTACCTGAAAGGCCGTCGCTACAGCCCCTCTTCTGAGCCGCGCACCACCTCTTCAGATTTGTCATCCCGCAGCGCGACGGAGGGATTTACATTTCAGCCGCAACCCTCTTCAGATTCGTCATCCCGACCGGAGCGAAGCGGAGTGGAGGGACCTGCTTTTTCTTCGGAGCAATACGAATCCGACTGGGACGAAGCCGTAGCTTACTGGCGCACCCTCACCACCGACCCCGGCGCAGAGTTCGACCGCGAACTGCACATCGACGCCGCCACGCTCGCACCAGCCGTCACCTGGGGCACCTCGCCCGGCATGCACGCCACCATCGACGGCAAAGTGCCCACGCTGGACCAGGCACCCACCGAGGCCGACAAAAAGAGCTTCGCCAAGGCGTACGAGTACATGAACCTGCAGCCCGGCACGCCCATGGAATCCATCTCGATAGACACGGTCTTTCTCGGCTCCTGCACCAACGGCCGCATTGAAGACCTGCGTGCCGCCGCCGCCGTGGTCAAAGGCAACCACGTCGCCACTCGGATTCGTGCAATGGTGGTGCCCGGTTCACAGCAGGTGAAGCGGCAGGCCGAGGCAGAGGGGCTGGACGCCATCTTCAAGCAGGCAGGCTTCGAGTGGCGCGAACCCGGCTGCAGCATGTGCCTGGGCATGAACCCTGACATCCTGCAGCCCGGCGAACGCTGCGCCTCGACTTCGAACCGCAACTTCGAAGGCCGCCAGGGCCGCGGCGGGCGCACGCATCTCGTCTCGCCGGAGATGGCTGCGGCTGCCGCGATCACCGGGCACTTCACGGACATTCGCACCTGGAAGCGTGGCTCGTCGGGCGCAACTCTCGACGCCGAACAGGTGCTTGTGGAAGGTGGGTCGCGATGATGCACACCGGGGCCGGGGCCAACAGCGCAACGCAAGCCGAAGCCTGCTCCAACGGCGCGATGCACGTCGGGGTCAGCGTCAACAGCGCGACACATAACAGCCTAGGCCGCAGGCCTAGGTATGCAACGCAACAAAGGTTTATAGGGCTGAAGGCCCGAAACATAGGTTTCGCGTATCTGTCGGGCCTTTGGCCCTCTTGCTCCTATTCGACCCGTTACCTAGGCCTTCGGCCTAGGCTGTTATGTGCCGCGCCTTTGGCGCTCTCTGGCCGTTGCTGCCGAACACGAGGTCAATGATGACACCGATAAACGTACTCACGTCCAAGGCGGTGCCGCTGCCGCTGCCGAACATCGACACGGACCAGATCATTCCCAAGCAGTTCCTCAAGCGCATTGAGCGTACAGGCTATGGCGAGTTCCTGTTCTACGACTGGCGCTACCACCTGGACACGCCCGACGCCGTGACGCCCAACCGCGACTTTGTACTAAACAAGGCCGAGTACGCGGGCGCGGAAATCCTGATTGCCGAGAAGAACTTCGGCTGCGGCTCCTCGCGCGAGCACGCCGCGTGGGCCATTAACCAGTACGGTTTCCGCGCGGTCATCGCGCCCAGCTTTGCCGACATCTTCTTCTCAAACGCGGGCAAGAACGGCATCATCCTCGTCCGGCTGGAAGAGGAGCAGGTGCAAACGCTGATGGACCGCTCCACGGGGTCCCCGGAACACCGCATCACCATCAACCTCGAACACAACACCGTCACCGACGACGCAGGCTTCCACGCCCGCTTCGAGATCGACCCTTTCCGCAAGTACTGCCTGCTTAACGGGCTCGACGACATCGGCCTGACGCTGCGGCATGTGGATGCTCTGGACGGCTTTGAGGCAAAGCATGATGCGGCGTTCTGGGCGGCTCCGAAGGTGACTGTGTGACACAGGACGCAGTTGCCAAGAGCGTGTTCGCGCGTAAGCTGCTATTGATCGGACTCGGCCTTTGTTTCGCTTTGTACATAGTAGGGTCTATCGGCTTCTTGTCAGCCGCATATGCGACGCCTAGCAGTTACCCGAGGTGGAGCTATGTCGTACTGCGGGTTGCGTTCTACCTTGGTCTACTGGAACTCTTGGGCTCACTTGCAACAACAATCTTTCTTCCCAGGCGTTGGCGCTCGTTTGGAGTGTTCGTGCTTACTTACTTTGTCTTTGCCGGTGCCTTGTTTCTGACACACGGCGAGCCATGACAGTTGGGCTAGGAATTATTCGAAGGTTATAGGACAACAATGAACGATCCAGGCAAACGCAACTCCGCAATCCTCACCGAAGGCCCGTCGCGCGCGGCGGCACGCAGCTACCTGCGCGGCGTCGGCTTCTCCAAGGAAGACCTGCACAAGCCCATCATCGGCATCGCCAACACGTGGACAGAGATCGGCCCGTGCAACTTTCACCTGCGGCAGGTAGCCGAGGCGGTGAAGCAGGGGGTGCGCGACGCCGGTGGCACACCCATGGAGTTCAACAACGTCACCATCTCCGACGGCATCACCATGCGCACCGAGGGCATGAAAGCGTCGCTCATCTCGCGCGAGGTGATCGCCGACAGCATCGAGCTGGTGACGCGCGGCAACAGCTTCGACGGTCTCGTCTGCATCGCGGGCTGCGACAAGAACATGCCCGCCGCCATCATGGCGCTGGCGCGGCTCGACATCCCAGGCATGATGCTCTACGGCGGCAGCATCGCGCCGGGCAAGCTGCGCGTTGGCGACGACGGGCACGCACTGACCGGCCACGTGTCGGAGACGACTGGCCGCCTTGCAGACATCACCATCCTGAACGTCTTCGAAGCCATTGGATCGCACGCCGCTGGGCGCATCAGCGATGATGAACTGGAAGCCGTGGAAGCCGCGGCCTGCCCCGGTCCGGGCGCCTGCGGCGGGCAGTTCACGGCCAACACCATGGCCATGGCGGGCGAGTTCCTGGGCATCAGCCCCATGGAGATTACCGGCGTTCCGGCCATGTCGCCGGAGAAGGCCAGCGCCAGCCGCGAGGCGGGCCGCATGGTGATGGAGCTTGTCCGCAAGAACATCAAGCCATCGCACATCCTGACGCGCGCGTCGCTCGAAAACGCCATCACCGCCGTGTGCGCATCGGGCGGATCGACCAACGCGGTGCTGCACCTGATCGCCATTGCGCATGAGTTGAACATCCCGCTGAGCATGGATGATTTCGACACCATCAGCGAACGCACGCCGTTCATCTGCGACCTGTCACCCGGCGGCAAGTACGTCGCAAAGGACTACCAGGACGCGGGTGGATCGCGCGTGCTGGCCGAGAGGCTGATCGAACGCGGGCAGCTGAACGATGTGGTCACCGTCAGCGGCAAGACGCTGCGCGACGAAGCCGCAGCAGCGCACGAGACGCCGGGCCAGCCCGTCATCCGCACGTGGGACAACCCGCTGAAGCCGACCGGTGGCCTCGTCATCCTGAAAGGCAACCTTGCACCCGAGGGCTGCGTGGTGAAGGTGGCTGGGCACGAGCGTGTACTGCACACCGGCCCCGCGCGCGTGTTCGGTTCAGAGGACCTCTGCTTCAAGGCCGTGGAGGCGGGCGAGATCAAGCCGAATGACGTCTGCGTCATCCGCTACGAAGGCCCACGCGGCGGCCCAGGCATGCGCGAAATGCTCGCAGTCACCGCAGCCATCAAGGGCATCTCAGAGCTGAGCGAAACGGTAGCTTTGTTAACCGATGGCCGCTTCTCCGGCGCCACGCGCGGTCTGATGGCGGGCCACGTGGCACCCGAGGCGCAGGAGGGTGGCCCCATCGCCTTTGTGCAGGAGGGTGACCGCATCACCTTCGACATCAAGGCTCGCGAACTACGCGTGGAGATCAGCGACGAGGAACTCGCCGCACGCAAACAGAACTTCAAGGCACCTGAGTCGCGCTACAAGCGTGGTGTCTTTGCCAAGTACGCCAACACGGTAAGCAGCGCCAGTGTCGGCGCGGTGACGACCTAAATGACTCCAACGATTCAAACTTATGCCGACGCAAAGTATCAGCGCCAAAGGTGCGCCGGCATAACAGCCTGGGCCGAAGGCCCAGGTAAGCATGCATACATAAACGTCAGGGCTGAAGGCCCGGCACAAACATCCACCTCAATCCCAAAGGTAGCGCTCGTCGAAACTGACGCCGTACTTTGTCAGGAACGTGCGCAACTCATCTTGAAAACTCCTGCGGGTGTGATGTTCTCTTTGGCTGTCGATGTATCGGACCAGCGCGTCCAGATCACCCGGTCCAACGGAAAACAGCCCATAGCCACGCTGCCAGGCAAACGTGACCGTTCCCTGTTCCTTCATCCACGCCGAGGACGAGGTCTTTACGCGCGACACAACATCCGCCGCGGCCTTCGTTGTTGGCAGGCGGAGAGCAAGGTGCACGTGGTCTGCGATGCCGCCCGCACGGAAGCATTCGCACCCGAGTTCACGAGCAGTGCCAGCCAAGTACGCGTGCAAGCGCAGCGCGATCTCGTCATAGATGAACGGTGCGCGATCCTTGGTGCTGAAGATGATGTGAACCAGATTCAAGCTCAACGTCTGCGGCATGCAGTCCATGCTACGGGCCTTCAGCCCTCACGCGCTACAACCTACCTTTACCTAGGCCTGCGGCCTAGGCTGTTATGCCAGCGGGCCTTTGGCCCTGAGAGGCGTCAGGAGAAATCCACATGGACTTAGATGTGCAGCACACAGCAATGCCGCACCCACCCACGCTGACCGGTGCGGAGATCGTCTGGGCCACACTGGCGGGCGAGGGCGTCTCGACCGTCTTCGGCTATCCGGGCGGGGCGATCCTGCCCATCTACGATGCGCTGCGAAAGTTCCCCATCCACCATGTGCTGGTGCGGCATGAGCAGAGTGCGGCGCACATGGCTGACGGCTATGCGCGTGCCAGCGGCGATGTGGGCGTGTGCATGGCCACCAGCGGACCGGGTGCGACGAATCTTGTCACCGGGATTGCGACGGCCATGCTCGACAGCATCCCGCTGGTCGCGATCACTGGCCAGGTGGCCAGCAAGGTGCTGGGCAGTGATGCGTTTCAGGAAGTCGACATCACCGGCATTACGCTGCCGATCACGAAGCACAACTTTCTGGTGACGCGTGCGGAAGACATCGCCTGCACAGTGCGTGAGGCTTTTCAGATTGCGCGCAGCGGCAGGCCCGGGCCGGTTCTGGTCGACATCACCAAGGACGCGCAGCAGGCCACGGCTGTGTTCGACTTCGAAATGTCGAAGCCGCGCGCATACCGCCCGCACCCCATGCTGCACTCTGGTTTAGGCGATCGCAACCGTGCGTTGGAATTGATCAAGCAATCACGCAAGCCGGTCATCTTCGCGGGGCACGGCATCATTCAGTCCGGTGCGGAGCGCGAGGTACTGGCGTTTGCAGAGCGGCACGGCATCCCGGTCGCCACCACGCTGCTGGGCCTGGGTGCGTTCCCTGCCTCGCACCCGCTGGCTCTGGGCATGATGGGCATGCACGGCGAATCGTGGGTGAACCATGCCATTCAGAATGCCGATCTATTGCTGGCCTTCGGCATGCGTTTCGACGACCGCGTGACCGGCAATCTGGCACACTACGCGCCGAACGCGAAGAAGATCCACATAGAGATCGACCCCAGCGAAATCAACAAGAACGTCAAGGTCGATGTTGCGCTGATCGGCGACCTGAAGGAAGTGCTGAAGTCGCTCGAGTCTTCCTTGGGCAAACAAGATCCCACATCTTTGCAAGATGTGGGGCACCCTCAGTCAGGTGGGTCCAAAGAGGGTGCCCGAGGTCTCGCTACTGAGACCTGGGATCAAACAGCCGACGCTACCCGCGCCTGGCGTGAAGAAATTCGCAGTCTGAAGGGAGATGCCAGCGTGCGCGACATCATCAACCTGCCGGACAACGGCCACCTGTATGCCGCGCATGTCATCAACGACATCTGGCAGGAGGCGAAGGCTGCAGGACGCCTTGCAGACACCGTCATCGCGACCGACGTGGGACAGCACCAGATGTGGGAAGCGCAGTATTTCAAGCATGAAGACACGCGTTCGCTGATCACTTCCGGCGGCCTTGGGACCATGGGCTTCGCGCTGCCTGCAGCCATCGGCGCAAAGATGGCGGGCCCTGACAAGGATGTGTGGGTCATCGTAGGCGACGGCGGTTTTCAGATGACGGCTGCCGAGCTGTCGACGATTCAGCAGGAGAAGCTGCACATCAACATCGCCGTCATCAACAATGGCTTTCTGGGCATGGTGCGTCAGTGGCAGGAGGCGTTCTATGACAAGAACTACTCCAACTCGCCCATCCTGTCGCCGGACTTTGTGAAGCTGGCTGACGCACACGGCATCCCAGGCACGCATGTGCGCGAGCGCAAGGATGTGGTGCCAACCGTCACGCGCGCACGCACCGGTTCAGAAACCTTCCTGATCGACTTTGTGGTGGAGAAGGAAGACGGCGTGTACCCGATGATTGCGCCCGGTAGCGCCCTGCACGAGATGGTGCGGCGGCCCACGAAGGACCCGCTGCTGGAAACGAGTGAGGACTAGGTATGCCGCTTCGTGGTCTTGTAGGACTTCTACTCCTTGCAACCGTGTCTCTCAAGGCTCAAACGGTGACGCTGAAGTTTGTAGACGGTAGAAGTGGAGAGTCGCTTAAAGCATTGCACCTCTCGGTTTTTGGCGGTGAGCTAGGCTCTCTTCCGGTTACCGCTTCCGGAGACACATACGTGGTCGACACGAAAGGTGCTGAGGTTTTGCAAATAGATGGACCTAGTCTAAAGCTCAGCTACGGAAGTGAGTATTCGCTCTGCGACAAAGATCGTAGTCAGGTTTTACAAATTAAAGTCCAGCAAGTTCTCCAGACGGGTTTCGTTACGCAAAGTAGTTGCACTCTGAAGCAATCGGCGACGGCTCGCCCAGGTGTTGCACTCTTCTACATGAGAAAAACACACTGGTGGGAGAGGCTTGACTGAACACATGAACTTTACCCTGCCTATTGAGGAACCATGCTGCACACCTTCATTGCACTCGTAGACAACAAGCCCGGCGTGCTGACGCGCGTGGCGTCGCTGTTCCGGCGGCTGAACATCAACATCGTTTCGCTTACCGTTGGTGAGACGGAGCGCGAAGACGTGTCTCGCATGACCATTGTGTGCGATGCGCCGGAGAACGCTGCCTTTCGCGTGCGTGCCTCGCTCTACAAGCTGGAGACGACGCGCAACGTAGACGAGGTGGGCCGCAGCGAAGCCGTGGTGCGCGAGCTTTGCCTCATCAAGGTTGCGGCTGGTCCGAATGCGCCGCACGGATTGCAGTCGCGCACGCAGGTGTTTGAGCTGGCGCAGGTGTTTCGTGCGCGCGTGGTCGACCTTGCGCCGGACTCTGTGATGCTGGAGATGACTGGGTCTGCCTCGAAGATCGAGGGATTGATCCAGGTGCTGCGTGAGAGTGGGTACGAGATCCTCGAGGTCTCGCGGACAGGACGAATGGCGATGCGGCGAGGCGCGCACAGCAGCAAAGTGATGAAGGCGCTGGGCAGCAAGGCGCACCAGACGGTGTTCGACGGCAATGAAGACCCGGACGCGTTGGACCCGATGGATAGCCTGCCAAACCAGTTTGTGGAGCACGAGACGTAGCCCTGTCATCCTGAGCGCAGCGAAGGATCCCTGCGTTGCTGGATGCGGCACCGACCCATCGAAGTTCTGCGCAGAAAGCTCCTGGCCTTCGCGTAGGAACATGCTTACCCGGGATCCTTCGCTTTGCTCAGGATGACGGGCATTTAGAGTTTAGACAAAGAAAGAGACAGAAAACCAATGGCAAAGACGTACCACGATCAGGACGCAGACCTTTCCCTTATCCAGGCCAAGAAGGTGGCCATCATCGGCTACGGTTCGCAGGGCCACGCGCATGCGCTCAACCTGAAGGACAGCGGCGTGGACGTGAAGGTGGGCCTGCGCGCGGGCTCCAAAGGCGCGGAGAAGGCGCAGGCATCCGGGCTGGAAGTGCTCTCCGTTGCGGACGCAGCGCAGTGGGCTGACGTGATCATGGTGCTGGTGCCGGACCAGACTGCCGCGGCGGTGTACAAGGAGATTGAGCCCGGCCTGAGCAAAAGATCAGCGGATGGCTCGGGCAAGACGCTGATGTTTGCGCACGGCTTCCACATCCGCTTCCGCCCCATCACGCCACCCGCCGATGTGGATGTGTCGCTGGTTGCGCCCAAATCACCGGGCCATCGCGTGCGCGAAGTGTTCACCGAGGGTGGTGGCGTTCCCGGGCTGGTTGCCGTCGAGCAGGATGCAAGCGGCAACGCACTGGCGCAAGCGTTGAGCTATGCCAAGGGCATCGGCTGCACCCGCGCGGGCGTACTGGAAACCACCTTCACAGAAGAAACTGAGACCGACCTGTTCGGCGAGCAGGCCGTCCTTTGCGGCGGCACGGCGGCGCTGGTAAAGGCCGGCTTCGAAGTGCTGACCGAGGCTGGCTATCAGCCGGAACTGGCCTACTTCGAAGTGCTGCATGAGCTGAAGCTGATTGTCGACCTGATGTACCGCGGCGGCCTGGAGTACATGCGCTACAGCATCAGCGACACGGCGGAGTGGGGCGATTACGTGGCCGGCCCGCGCATTGTGACACCTGCTGTGAAGGATGCCATGAAAGGCTTGTTGAAAGACATTCAGGATGGCAGCTTCGCCAAGCGCTTTATCGAAGACCAGAACAGCGGCCGCAAGGACTTCACAGGCTTCCGCCAGCAGGACCGTGAGCACCCCATCGAAAAAGTGGGCGCGGAACTGCGTTCAGCCATGCCATTCCTCGACCCCGTCAAGGTGGAAAACGGCGCCGTGGTCAAAGCGTAAGTACGCCGCCATCACTGGCCGCTGCAGTACGGGGCGGCCTTTGTCGTTTTCGCATCCAAGCAGGCACGGGGCAGCACATGCAGGCACAGGCAATTCGACTCTCCGGTGACTTCTCCCTTGACGCACTTACTCTCGACACGGTCGAGGTTCCAGCACCCGGGCCGGGGGAGGTGCTGGTGCGGATGCACGCGGTATCGCTGAACCAGCGCGACCTGATGCTGGTGACAGGCACGTACATTCCCGATGTGCAGCGCCCACGCATTCCATGCTCTGATGGCGCGGGCCAGGTGCTAGAGGTGGGCGAAGGCGTGACGCACCTGCAGCCGGGCGACCGTGTTGTGACGAGCTTCTACCAGCACTGGGTGCACGGCCTGCTGGAGCATGCGACCTCCCGGGGAACGCTGGGCGGCGACCTAGACGGCACACTCACCACCCATGCCCTGTTCCCGCAGCATGGCCTCCTGCGCATTCCGGACCGCCTGAGCTACGAAGAGGCCTCGACACTGCCGTGCGCCGCGGTGACCGCCTGGCACGCGCTGGTGAGCACCGGCACGGTGGGTACGAGCGATACCGTGCTGGTCCTGGGTACGGGCGGCGTCAGCGTAGTGGGACTGCAGATTGCCAAGCTGCAGGGCGCACGCGTGATTGTGACCAGCAGTTCTGACGAAAAGCTGGCGCGTGCCAGCCGCATGGGCGCAGACGCAACCATCAACTACAAAACCACACCGGCCTGGGACAAACAGGTGCGCGAACTGACCAGCAAACAGGGCGCCACGCACGTGCTTGAGACAGGTGGCGCAGGCACGCTGCCACTCTCGCTGCGTTCGGCCGCCTACAACGCCCAGGTCAGCATCATCGGCCTGATCAGCGGCGCGGAGCAGGCAATTGACATTCGGCAAATCCTGGGACGGAACCTGCGCGTGCAGGGCATTACCGTGGGGTCGCGCGACATGCTGCAGCAGGTGGCGGAGACGTTTGCCAAGGAAGGCGTGCGACCGGTGATCGACCAGGTCTTTCCCTTTGCACACGCCGTCGAGGCGCTTCGTTCGCTGCAGGCGGCGAACCACTTTGGCAAGATTGTGATCACCTTTGCCTAGGCACGCGTCCACACACCTTTGCTAGGTACGCGTCCGCCATCGGTGGCGTCCAACTCGGTATGAAGCACCTCCTGCGCATGGCTACCGCTGCACTCACCCTCATTGCCTGCGGCGCGCTCCGTGCCCAGTTGCAAACCGCGACCCTGGCCTCGCTCCGTGACCATCAGCGCGTACTGCTGGTGTTCGCCAATGGCAACAATCAGCAGGCAGAGGCGCAACTGACCGTTGCAGCAACACACGCCAGTGAATTCCGGGAACGCGACCTGGTACTCGCAGGCATGACCGGCACGGACACAGCCGTGCCCACCGTCACACTGGCACCACAGGAGGAGACGGCTGCACGAAGCCGCTTCCACGTGCGCGTCGGCGAGTTCACGGTGCTGCTGCTGGGCAAGGATGGCGGCGAAAAGCTGCGGTCACACAGCGCGATTCCGTGGGACGTGCTGCAACGCACCATTGACGCCATGCCGATGCGGCAGAGCGAAATGCACCGCTAGCAGGCCGGGAGCGGTTGTACCTCAATCGGACGCGCCCGGCGTGCCGTCCAGGCGAGTTTTCCTGCGCTTCGCTGTATGCTTCTGGCGACTGCCCGCTCAAGCCACTAGCATGGAGCCAAGGAGAAGAACGATGAGTTCAGCAACCATGCTCCATGTGCCCGGCGCTGCACCTGACCCGGACGCAAGTGACTCTGCGCGCGTTTCTCCCCTGCAGCCTTCCTCAGCAGAGGTGCTGTTGCAAGCGCTTCAGCGTGTAAAAGCGCTGGAAACGCTGTCAGAACCTGAGCTGCTGTGGATGGCCCAGCATGGGACGGAGGGCCTGGCAGCAAGCGGCACCGTCATGTTCCGGGGCGGACAACCAGCGCACCAGATGCTCGTGCTGCTGGAGGGTGAGATCCACGTGCGGCGCTCAAACGGGCCGGTCATGTACTTTGTGGGTCGCAGTGCGCACTTGACGGGCAAACTGCCGTTCAGCCGCATGGAAACCTACGGGGGCGACGGCTACGCTGTCGGCGATGTTTGGACCCTTTCCTTTGAGCAGAAGCAATTTCCAGAGCTACTGGTGCACGTGCCGCAGTTGGCACAGTTGTGCGTATCGACGCTGCTGGACCGGGTGCGCGAGGTAACCCGCCTGGAGCAGCAAGCTGAAAAGCTCAACGCGCTCGGCAAGCTTGCGGCCAACCTCTCCCACGAACTGAACAATCCTGCATCCGCCGCCCGCTCCGCCGCCAATAACCTGTGGACGGAACTGCGGCACTATGGCGACCAGAAGTTTCGCCTTGGTTCACTCAACTTTTCGGGTGAAACCAGGCAGCGCTACAGCGCATGGCTTGATTCACTGCGAAGCCTTGTCCAGGATAATGGACGCCCCCTACGCGCTCCCGGTAGCGATGTTGCCGAACGGGAAGACCAGGTGCTGTGTTGGCTGAATGCACACGGTGTGGCAGACGCGTGGCGTATTGCACCCGTGATGGCGGAAACACAGATCAGGACAGAGCACCTGGACCAACTAGCCACCATTGTGCAGGGTGATGCGCTGAGTATTTCGCTGGGAGCGTTTGCCAGCGCGCTGCATGCGGAACGCATGACCGATGCCGTCATCGATTCCACGCGCCGCATTTTCGACCTGATCACGGCGATCAAGGATTACTCCTACATGGACCAGACGCCCATTCAGGAGATCAACCTGCGAGACGCGCTGGACAATACCCTGCTGATGCTGCAGTCACGCCTTGCATCGGTGGAGGTACGGCGGGAGTATGCAGACGATGTGCCATGTATCTCTGCGTATGGCGGCGAACTGAATCAAGTGTGGACAGCACTGGTGGAAAATGCGCTGGATGCGATGGACATACCCGGCAGCACTGCGCCGCCGGTGCTGACGCTGCGCCTTCGCTGCTCCGGGGCGACCGTGTTGGTGGAGATTTGCGATAACGGCTGCGGTATTTCAGAAGACATACAGTCCCGCATCTTTGAGCCGTTCTTCACCACCAAAGCCGTAGGCGCGGGGCTTGGCCTGGGCCTGGACACGGCCAACCGCCTGATCACCAAACACAAAGGTCAGCTACAGGTCACTCGCAGCCATCCGGGCGAAACCTGCATCCAGGTACGCCTGCCTATCGAGCAGACTGGCGCATACTAGTCTGCGTCTCCACGAAGCACAGAGTAAAATAAGGCGTTCATCCAGTCCGTTCAGCCACACCCAAGGAGCAGTTTTGTCCAAGCGCGATCGTTTCCTGTTTACGTCCGAGTCCGTCACCGAAGGCCATCCCGACAAGATTGCCGACCAGATTTCCGATGCCATTCTGGATGCCTGCCTGCAGCAGGATCCGATGAGCCGCGTGGCTTGTGAAACGCTGACGTGCACCGGCCTGGTGGTTGTGGCAGGTGAGATCACCACAAATGCCTACGTCGATTTCCAGAAGCTGGTGCGCAAGACAGTGGCCAATATCGGCTACACCCACTCGGAATATGGCTTCGATTCCAACACCTGCGCCGTCATCTCGTCGATTAACTCACAGTCGCCGGACATTGCCATGGGCGTGGACACCGGCGGCGCGGGCGACCAGGGCATGATGTTCGGGTACGCAACCAACGAGACACCGGAGCTGATGCCCACCCCCATTTCGCTGGCGCACAAGCTGGCACAGCGCCTGACCGAAGTGCGCAAGAACGGCCAGCTCGGCTATCTGCGGCCCGATGGTAAGAGCCAGGTGACCGTCGAGTACGACGAGAACCATAAGCCCATTCGTGTGGATGCTGTGGTCATCAGCAGCCAGCATGAGGATGCAGTCACTACGGAAAAGTTACGCGCGGACATTCTTGAACATGTAATCCAGGCCGTGGTGCCGGCAGCACTGCTGGACGCGGATACCAAGTACCACATCAATCCGACGGGCCGCTTTGTTGTCGGTGGTCCCATGGGCGACAGCGGCCTGACCGGCCGCAAAATCATCGTGGACACCTATGGCGGTATGGGCCGGCATGGGGGCGGCGCATTTTCAGGCAAGGACTCCACCAAGGTGGACCGGTCTGCAGCGTACATGGCCCGGTACATTGCAAAGAACATTGTTGCGGCGGGTCTAGCCGACCGCTGCGAGGTGCAGCTGGCCTACGCCATTGGCGTGGCAGAGCCGGTCAGCGTGCTGGTGGATACCTTTGGCACTGGCAAGATCCATGCCCAGGAACTGACCGAGTTGGTGCGCAAGAACTTCCAGCTGACGCCAAAAGCCATTATCGAGACGCTGGATCTGCGCAAGCCGCGATTTCAGCAAACAGCGGCGTACGGGCACTTTGGCCGATCGGGAGAGGCCTTTACCTGGGAAAAAACAGACAAGGCAGACGCTTTGAAGGCGAGCCTGAAGGAAACCGTGGCGGTTACAGCCTAAGGTGCTTTGTTCAAGCGACGGGGATCGTTATGCGATCCCCGTCCTTTCAAAGGGTCCGGTAAGCAATCGAGGGCATTTGTAGCGCACTGCTGCACAGGTTCACCGGTATGGAAGCGGTTGTCACTGGTACTCTGCTTTCTGAGCTACAGGTTGCCCTGTCTGGCACAAAGTCTGAGTGGCGCATACAATCGCAGAGGGTAGTTCACTTCCCACGTGTCGGTACGCCGTGTTGTACGTAGGCCTGCCGCGGTGGGAATCGAAGGAAACACATGAAGTTGAGTGGAAGCGGCCGGCTTGTTCTGGCCTGTTCGGTATCCGCAGCAGTAGCCCTTGGTATGTCCTCCTGCGGCGGCGGTACGATCGGATACCTCTGGGTGCTGGAAGGCAAAGCAGCCGCCAACGGGGCCGGGAACACTATCTCTGGCTACAAGATCGATAACAACTCCGGCAACCTGACCGCGATTGTGAACTCCCCGTTCACGTCGGGTGGGTCCAATCCGGTCATGGGTGTTGTCAGGCCTGGCGGACGGTACGTCTACGTCCTGAACGCCGGCGATCCGCAGAACTCTGTTGCGGAGTTCAGCGTGGGTGGTGACGGCGTGCTGACGTTCCAGCAGGCGTTTGGCAGCCAGGGCGGCACACCGGTGTGGATGGACATCAGCACCGGCGGCGACTACCTGTACGTGCTCGATCAGATCTCGCCGAACACAACCACTGCCTGTGGTTCGGCAACGGGACTGCTGCCGAAGGCCCCCTGCGGGTCGGTGACCGTGTTTGCGATCGATCCAGACACCGGCCGTCTGACGCTGGTGCAGAACCAGTCGATCAAGAACAACGGCACCTTCCTGACGTACACGCCGACAGGCCCTGCCCCTACGCGCCTGAGGCTCACCACCGCGGGGTTTGTTGTGGTTGTCAACGGCGACCAGACCGTGACCTCGCTGCAGGTGGGTACGGGCGGCCAGTTGACCGTCAACGCCAACTCCACGCAGGTCATTGACTTGCCGCCGACGGTGGACACGATCACCTCCATCACGACGGGCGGAACATACCTCTACCTGACAGACGCGGCGAACAATCGCATTCTGCAGTACACGGTTAGCACCTCCGGCGTTCTGCAGCCCGTCACCGGCGGCCAGGTTGCGAACCTGGTACCCAACGTGACGCCGGTGTGGACCTACACGGACTCATCGAATACGAAGCTGTACGTGCTGAACCAGAGCAACGGGTCGACGACATCGCCCAAGAGCAGCATCTCCGGCTTCACGATTCAGACCAACGGCAATCTGACACCGCAGTCCAACAACCTGAACCCGTATTCCGTGGGTTCTGGGCCGGTGTGCATGGTTGAGGACCCGTCGAAGCAGTGGGTGTACACCTCAAACCAGGATGGTACGGTGACCGGGTACCACATTGATCATGTTCTGGGGACACTGAATCAGCTGTCGCGCGGGTCCACGTTCCAGGCGCAGGGTAAGCCGTCCTGCCTGATCATCAGCGGCATCACGAGCTAGTTGGCTCATGCGGCCGCTGCAGCGCGGTGGCCGCAATTTGCAGTGAAGGAAACGCATCGCATGAAGTGGAACAACATCTGCCGCACTGGCACCGCTGCCCTGCTCTCCCTGGCTGGCTGCCTGGGCCTGACGGCCTGCAGCCGCGACTACACTGTTGGCTTTCTGTATGTCACGTCGTCGCGCGGTACCCCGGCCAATCCGGACGGCATTTTGAATGAGTACGGCATCGACTACCAGACGGGCTCACTGCTGCGGCTGGCCAGTTCCGGCCAGGACTCCGGCGGCCGCAATCCCGTGGCGCTTGCGGTTACCTCGAATCAGAAGACCGTGTTTGTGGTCAATCGCGATGACAATAACATCGTGAACTTCTCCATTGGCACGGATGGCAAGCTGTACTCGCAGAAGACGGTGACCGTTGCGGGTAGCTATCCCGTCGCACTCGCTCTTTCCGGTGACACCAAGTTTCTCTACGTTGCGTTCACCTATCAGCCGGCCTACAGCACCGCCAACGCAGGTCCCGGCGGCCTGGAAGTGTTCCCG
>CALMRM010000032.1:0-543 GCA_937871605.1 uncultured Terriglobus sp.
CCATCTTGAAGCCGGCCTTTTCCACCGTGCGCTGGATGCCGGCAATGGCATTGGTCGTCTGGTCCTGAATGGAGACGCCCTCGAGCTTGCCCTTCATGGGACCGTCCACCGCAGGACCCTCCGTACCGGCCACATACAGGGTGTTGCCCGCCACCACCGCCTGCGAAAACGGCATCCCCGCCTTATAGTCAATCGCCCGGTTCCCCTGCCCAAACACAACCGAAGGCACCAGCAACAACCCACCCAGCAACAGCAACAGTTTCATTTGTTCTCCTTAGCTGCTATGCCGCAGCAAGCGTAATTACATGCTCAGTTCGCATCCGATCACCCAACGGACATGTGCCCTTAGCTGGTGTAGGCAGATACCTATTGTTGCTTGGAAGCGCACGTGAGACCTGGCGAACGTCGGTTAGACCATGTGCTCTCCCCGCTGCAATAACGGCTTCCGAGTTATGTATGTAAACACCCTTCAGGCAGGAGTTCCCTACAACCATCACAGCTTTGCCGTCTGGTTTAAGAACTCGTGCTACCTCTGCTAAGTAG
>CALMRM010000032.1:553-11482 GCA_937871605.1 uncultured Terriglobus sp.
GCTAAGTAGATGTTCATATTAACAGCAAACCTATCGATCATTCCAACCACTCGTTTCTCTAACAACGAACGGTCAACCATCGCTGAGCTAATTAACTCTTCTTGAATGCTAGGAGGACTGTCTGGCCTACGTTCAGCACCGACTGTCGCAGAGCGAATCTGACGCAAGTCCTTAAGTGAATGGCCTAGCCACACTAGTGACAAGCGATGCCCACGCATATAGTCGATAGCGTTTAGATATGGCGGCGAGGTAAGAACCAGATCAACAGAACCAGACTTTACGCTGGTCATTCTCCGAGCATCTCCGAATCCAGTAGAAGCGCGACCTGTAATTTTGCAATCCATTCGATCTCTCACCTGATTTAGCGACCGTAGAAAACCTGCTTTTACATCGTACTCACTACTTGAAGCACATTTGTGCGGCTTACCATGAGAGGTATCGCGCGCTAGCGAGGCGCACATCTGTTTAGTCACGATGATTCTGCTCAGCGCAATCTGGAAAGCGTCTAGAACCGCCTGCTCCTCAGCACAGCCGACTGTTCGGAGAAGGTCGATGAGAAACGAGATAGCACGCAGTTCCTCACGTTGCTTTGCTCCAAACCAGAACTCAGTGAAGGCAAGCGTCTCTGGGTCTGCATCGATCCAAGGTAACGAGACGGTATTTCCATCCACGCCCTTCAGCAAGGCGAAAAAGACTTCTTTCATGCTTTCGAAGGAGTCTGGATTAAGCTGAGTGCTCCAAACCCTCGTCATCAGAACTGCTAACGGGTCCATGTCGTACCCGACAGCTGAGTGCCCCATGCCAACAGCTTGCCTAATCACTGTTCCCGAACCCATCATCGGGTCCAGAACACATGCTCCTAAGTCGATGTTCTGGAGCTCTGCGATAGCAATCTCTGGAGCCATCCTCGCGGGAAAAGGATGCACAGGTTTTATTTTCATGCTCAATCCTGCTCTCCCTTTGTGTTCTTAGCGAAGCTAATGCCTTGATATTTGTAGAACACTCGAGCCCTGCCTTGCTCATTCCTGAAGATTCGAACGTGATGCTCAGCATCGGGAAACTTCGCTGCTTCCAGCTGGGTGCTTCCCATAAAACCTTTTTTTCGTTTGATATCTGCCCTAACTGAAGCCAGTTTGTAGCCTTTGATTGAGGAAGATTTGTGAACAGCAAGGGATTTCGGCGCATTCTTCAGAGCGGAAGTGATGAATGAGAGTAGAAATTCTGGGAACGCTTCATCTCCTATGTGGCTCTTGAGCTTCTTCAAAACTTCGATCTTTGTAGAACCGCTACCTACAATTTCATCCAGCTTCGGCGAGAAATCGAACATACCAAATGACATCTCGCCTTTCTCAAGAGTGACGGTCGACTTGTCGATGCTGGAAGACGACACGACTGAAACTCTTTTGTCTCCAGCCCAAGTTGGACATCTACGTTACTTTCGATGGTGGCGAGAGCGAGCTTGTGATAAATGAAGCACTTCTTCCAGTCATCGTAGAGTGGCCCAGGGATCGTCAACTCGAAGTCCGATAGCAGATCGCCTCTCGCACCGAACATGCGTGCACGTTGGATATAAGTATCCTGTTGCAACTTTGTCTTCACGTCACGCGTGAAGAACATGGCCAGCAGGTTGGGAAATGTGACCCCGCGGGATACGATGTTGCCACCTATGATTATGGTGAAGGGAGAGACCGGTTCTGTTGCATTCCCCATGCTTGCTTGCCTAGAGTGCTTGCTATTAAGAACAATCAGAGCAGTCTTTGACGCAATTTCAACTACGTACTCCGCCAGAGCCTGAGGGTCAGAGTCTGGGTAAAGCGCCTCAGCTGTGCTATAAACCTCACCGGCAAGGGTCTCAAACTCAGGATTAGTGATGTCTCTTAAAATAGTTACAGCGTTCTCAATAGTGGCTCTATCAATCTCGTGATCGTCACGCTTGCCACTGGTATGAACGAGCATAGTGTAGTACCGCTCAGAGCTAACTGTATTTCTCCGGGCCACGGTCACCAAGAAACGCACAAGTGCGTTTCTTGCTTCTTTCTGAGAGGCGCCTTGCTGCAGCTGAACTAAGCGGAATTTAATATCTTTCGGGTCAAGCGGGAAAAATGTATCTTGTCCGGTATATTGCGAGTGCGGAGGAAACTTAACCCACTTGTCGGTTTCATTACCAAAGGTGTTGTTCAGATCTAGTCGCGCTGGGGTAGCAGTGACACCGATGTAGCGCCCTTTTGCCCCTTTAAGCTGAGCAACCCAATCGTTGATTTTGCTCTTTGTGCCCTTGTTTACTTTAGAGTTGGGCGTAGCGTAATCAGCCTCATCATCTATAACCACCACGTTTTTCGCATCCTGAAGCCAGTTGGTCAGAACTTGCAAGTCCTTGGTGTTCTTCTTACAGATGAGCACGAGCTCTGACGGAATTGCTATCTTAGGAGCAGAGCTTTTCTTTGCCTTTGGAACCTTTGGAAGAATCTCTGATGAGATTTGGGCGACTGGTGCTAAACCGGATTTCTTAAAACGTTTGAGATTTTGGGTCAGCAGGTCAACACTGTCGTTCAGAAGATGAATGATGATGTGGTGCCCAGAATCGAGCAGCTTAGCCGTGAGACAAATCATCATCTCCGTCTTGCCGCTTTGTGGATCACCGTAGATCACCATTGAGGTAGCTGCGGAAGCCGCTAGCTTCTTCATAGTGCCGTTGACGGCTGCCTCTACGCAGCTAGTATCAACACCCCCCGCTTTCAGACGTTCTAATTGCTTCTCGTAACGTCCGGTGAGCGTAGCTTTCTTCTTGAGTTTATTAAAATTCGGCTTGCCAGACATGCGGTCCCCGACAACGACTATAGATGGGAAGGCATGCGTGGTCTACTGCTATGCATTGGGCTACTCGCCGACTTTGAGGACGGCGAGGAAGGCTTCCTGTGGGATGTCGACTTTGCCGATGCGCTTCATGCGCTTTTTGCCTTCTTTTTGCTTGTCGAGCAGCTTGCGCTTGCGGCTGATGTCGCCTGGATCGCCCATGTCGAGCACGTCTTGATGGCGCTGACGGTTTCGCGCCTGTTCAGGATAGCTGCTTCTTTGTGCGAGGTGGCGGCAGGAAATTCTCTTTAGAAACGACCTTCTGGCCGGTCTTCTCTTCCAGGTCAAGGCGGGCGCGCTTGGCGACGCGGCCTCCCTGCTGGGCGGCCTTGCTGTTGGGGTGCATGCCGCGGGCGTTGGCAGTCTCAGCAATCTGGCGCGTGGAAAGTTCCGCAAGGGCGGTGAAGATGAGTTCGGCTTCCGTCATATGGTCGCGAAGTGGCTGGCTTTTGAGGCCTTTCATCTGCTTGTGCGCCTTGATGCTGACGCCTGTCCATTCCTGATGGATGATGTTGGTGAGGATGGCAATCTGGTCGCTCTTGCCCGCGTCGTGGCTGGCCCAGTAGTCGGTCAGCTTGTTCCGTGTCTCCTGGCCAGCCATGCGCTGGTTGATCCACTTTTCGCTGCGGCCCTGCTTCTTCCAAACTTCGCGTGCGCGGTCCAGCGCGGTGGAAGGGTCAGCCAACTCCTGCATACGCTCGAAGCCAACCTTCGCTAGCCACTGCTTAATGGGTTCGGCGCGGGGGCTGGGCACGGATTGGACAAGCCGGAGGAGCGTTTCGGCTGTCGCTACGTCCGTCAGACGCTGCTTGCCGTCTTCGGCTGTCAGCTTCAACTGGTGACAATTTGTCACCACTTGACTTTCTTCATCATTCAGGCGCTGTTTGAGCTTGTTCCAGTACTTGCGCGCTGTGGTGGCATCCGGTTGCTGGGTGAGCACCTTGATGATGTCCACGACGGAGAACCACCACGTTTCCGTTTTCTCGTCGTACACGCGTCGAATCGGCTGGTCTTCAAACAGAGCAGGCTGCATGTGGCTCATGCTACCCGCTGGTAATTGTGGAAAGCTGGGCTGTTCGCCGACTTCGACAATGGTTCGGCGCTCGCCATGTTTGTGGTTTCGCGGGTAGTATCGCTCTGCCGGTTTGAGGCCATTGCGGCTGCGTTCTCTGCTGCTGGGTGGGTGCGGTTAGGATGACGCTGCCATCCTGCGGGTGGATGGGTTTGCGTGCCGGTTCTGTTGGAAAGGATGTTGCCATGCAACGGCGCTCTGTTTTGAAGTCGTGTTTGTCGGTTGGGCTCTTGTCGCTTGCGAAACCTGTGCTGGGGGTGGAGGCGCAGACGGCGGTAGCTCGGGCGACGCGTGGGATGGCTTCGCCGAAGATTCGGGACATTCGCGTGATTGAGTGTGCGCCGGCGGGGTCTCGCCTGACGGTGGTGAAGGTCGTCACGGACCAGGACGGGCTGTATGGCTATGGGTGCGGCACGTTTACGCAGCGTGCCGACCTGGTGAAGCCTGCGGCGGAGCGGTACCTGAAGCCGTTGCTGCTGGGCAAGGCGACGGACCGCATTGAGGACACGTGGCAGACCATGTACGACAGCTCGTACTGGAAGAACGGGCCGGTGCTGAACAATGCCATCAGCGGTGTGGACCAGGCGCTGTGGGACATCAAGGGGCGGCAGGCTGGCATGCCGGTGTACCAGCTGGCGGGCGGCAAGTGCCGCGAGGCGGTGGACACGTACGCGCATGCCGATGGACCGGAGATTGCCGACACGATTGCCCGGGCGCGCGAGTACATGGCGCAGGGCTTTCGGGTGGTGCGCGTGCAGGTGGGTTTGCCCGGCATGGCGGGGTACGGTGCGCAGCGGGCGGCTGGACCGAATGCCTTAAAGCCTCTGCATGACAAACCGCTGTTTGAGCCTGCGTATGCCATGCGGCGCGGCATCAAGCTGCTGGAGGAGGCGCGCGCGCAGCTGGGAGACGAGGTGGGGCTGATCCACGACATGCACGAGCGCTACCTGCCGAACCAGGCGGTGGAGTTTGCCAAGGCGGTGGAGAAGGTGAACCTGTTCTTTCTGGAGGACGCGCTTTCGCCGGAGGACATTGCGTATTTCCGGCAGATTCGGTCGCAGTGTGCCACGCCGCTGGCGATGGGTGAGTTGTTCAACAATCCGCACGAGTGGCAGCCGCTGATTGCGGAGCGGCTAATCGACTACATTCGCTGCCATGTGTCGCAGGTGGGCGGGTTTACGCCGGCGCGCAAGATTGCGGTGCTGGCGGAGCAGTTTGGCGTGCGCACGGCGTGGCACGGGCCGGGCGATGTGTCGCCGGTGGGGCATGCCGCGCAGATCACGCTGGACCTGGTGAGCTCGAACTTTGGCATCCAGGAGTACACGCCATTCAACGCGGCGACGCAGGAGGTATTTCACGGCTGCCCCACGCTGAAGGACGGGTACCTGTACATCAACGAGGCGCCGGGCTGGGGCATTGAGGTGGACGAGAAGGCTGCGGCGAAGTATCCCTTTACGCAGCCGGCCAATGGGTTGAACGGCGGGTGGGGCGAGCTTCGCAAGCTGGACGGCACTGTTATCAAGCAGTGAGCAGCACCGGGTACGCGGTGTGACCGTGCCTGCGCGGGCCGGGTTGAAGGAGACGGCCTTTGTACTCTTCGCTTCGATGGTTTGCTTTGCTTCTGCTGGTGGGAGTTGTGCCCTGCGTCGGCCAGAGCGGTTCGGACTGGCCCATGTACGGCCATGACGGCGGCAGCACGCGCTACTCGCCACTGAGCGAGATCAACACAGCGAATGTGGGCAGCCTGAGTCGGGCGTGGACGTACCACATGGCTCCGGCGGAGGCGGTTGCACCGGCACACGCCTCGTCGTTTGCGTCGCGACTGCGGCTTCGCCGCTCGGAAGCGACACCGCTGATGGTGCAGGGCATGGTGATTCTGCCGACGCCGTACAGTTCTGTGGTGGCGCTGCAGCCAACGTCGGGCCGCCTCGTTTGGGAATACAAGCTGCCCGCGGGCACCAACGCGAGTACGCGCGGGGTTGCGTATTGGCCGGGGAACGCCGCGGCGGCGGCACGCATTGTGTTTGGCACCAGCGACGGCTTTCTGGTGGCGCTGGATGCGCGCACGGGACAGCCGACGGCGCAGTTTGGGGTTGCTGGCCGCGTGGACATGAAGCCGGGTGTGAACCATGGCGACACGAAGGCGCAGTTCGGTGAGTCGTCGCCGCCGCAGGTGTACCGCGATGTCATCATCACAGGCTCTGCCGTGCAGGAGTCGCCCAGCACTGGGGCGTCGGGGGATGTGCGTGGCTGGGACGCCTCTACGGGCAAGCTCCTGTGGCAGTTCCACTCCGTGCCCCGCCCTGGCGAGACCGGCCATGCAAGCTGGGAGACGCCCGGTGCCTGGAAGGATCGGTCGGGCACCAATGTGTGGGGGCTGTTCACGGTAGACCCGGAGACAGGCGTTGTGTACTTGCCATTCGGCTCGCCCACGACGGACGCGTACGGCGGCGACCGGAAGGGCGCGGGCCTGTTTGGGAACTGCCTGGTGGCGCTGGATGCACGCACGGGCAAGCTGCGGTGGTACTTTCAGGCTGTCCACCACGACACCTGGGACTATGACCTGGAGTCGGCTCCGATCCTGGTGGCGGTACACCATGGCAGGCGGACGATCCCGGCGGTGGTGTTCACGTCGAAGACCGGACTCGTGTTCATTCTTGACCGCAGGACCGGCAAGCCGGTGTACCCGGTGAAGGAGACGCCTGTGCCGGCGAGTGACGTACCGGGCGAGTTCTCCATCAACACGCAGCCGGTACCCGTGAAACCGGCGCCGCTGGCACGCATGAGCTTCAAGCCCGCCGAAATTGCAACAGTCACGCCGGAACACCAAAAATTCTGCGAGGCACTGCTGCAGGCTGACGGTGGCCTGCACAACGATGGCCCGTTCACACGCTATGGCCTGCAGGAATCGATCGTGTTTCCTGGCACGCTCGGCGCGACGAACTGGCATGGCGGATCGTACGACCCCACGCTTCACCTCGTGTTCTACAACACCATCCAACTCGCCGACATTGGCAAGCTTTCACCCGCACCGGCGGGTTCGCCGTTGCCGTATCGCCGGACCGGGCCGACAGAAGGCTACGCCCGCTTCTGGAATGGCGAGAACCACTGGCCCTGCCAGCAGCCGCCGTGGGGCGAACTGGTTGCGCTCGATATCGACACGGGAGAGTATGCCTGGCGTGAGCCGTTCGGAGTGATCCCGGAGCTGGATGCCTTAGGTGTGCACAACACCGGAACCATGAACATGGGCGGCGGCATCACCACCGCGGGTGGCCTCTTGTTCATCGGTGCCACCAACGATCATCACCTGCGGGCGTTCGAATCAAAAACGGGCAAGCTGCTGTGGGACACCGTGCTGGAGGCAGGGGCTTACACCACGCCGATCACCTACCGGGCAGATGATGGGAAGCAGTACCTGGTCATTGTTGCCGCTGGCGGTGGCTACTACGACAGCACGGGCGGTGACAGCGTGATCGCATTTGCGCTGCCCTGACCAGGAGGGCTGAGCGCCCGACTTTTGCTCCCGCACGGCATGTGATTAGATGGAGTTATTGCGTAAGCTTTTGTCCATTCTGATGGCCGCTGTGCTGGGGCTGACGTTTGTCGCGCCCCTGCTGGCGGCGTACGGCCAGGGTGCCGACGGGTGGCTGCCTGCGTGCTGCCGCCGCCTGGGGGCGCACCACTGCGCGATGAATATGGACATGGCTAACAAGTTGGCAGCCGCTGCGGATGACAGCCCAACGTGGAAGACGACTTCAAAGTGTTGCCCATGCTACCCGGCGGCAGTGACGCCTGGGCACTTCCACGAGACGCTAGCCGCTGCGCCAGCACAGGCGTTTTACGCTGAGATTGCCAGCTATGGTCTTCGTACGGTTCAGACGGAAGCCAAACGCCGCATTTCTCACGACCGCTCACGCCAGAAACGAGGACCACCGGTAGAGCTCCTTTCCCTGTAACTGCATATGCCAAAGGCACACGCGCCTTGCGATGTGCCCATAGCCTTGGGAGGAATCTGGTGGTCACCTTCAACTCTTCGCGGCAGTGCGCGTTTGCGCTCCTGCTTTTGCCCTGCTGCCTCTCCGCGCAGGAAACCCTTACTTCAGCGTCCATCACCGGGCGCGTGCTCGATCCATCCGGCGCTGCACTGCCACGCGTCACCATAGAGGCAGTGCAGATGGCGACGGGCCAACGCTACGGCGTTCAGGCAGACGACCAGGGCAGGTACCGCATGCCGTACCTACCGATCGGCGAGTACCGCATCAGCACGCGCGCACCTGGCTTTGCGGAAGCCACGCGGACGATACAGCTGACGGTCGGGTCAGCGTTCGATGTAACGCTGCAGCTGGCTATAGCGGCAACGGCAACCGGCATTCAAGTGACTGCGAGTGCGCCCGTCCTGGAAGAGAACCGGAGCGAGATCGCAGAGACTGTGCAGACGACAGAAGCGGAAAACCTGCCCTTTCAGGGCCGCAACTACCTTGACCTGTCGCTGCTGCTGCCCGGTGTTTCACCCACCAATACGGCGAGTACGCAAACCCTTGCCGAAACCTCAGAGGTTCCCGGCCAGGGTTACTCTGTCAACAGCCAGCGCAATTTCTCCAACAGTTTCATCGTAGACGGCATGTCTGACAACGACGATGCTGCAGGTGTGGCGGGCAATGTGTTCGGCCTGGACGTGGTGCGTGAGTTTCAGGTCGTTACGTCGGGTGGCCAGGCTGAGTTTGGCCGTGCGCTTGGCGGCTATTTCAACATCGTCACACGCAGCGGGACCAACCAGCTCCACGGCACAGCGTACGGCTTTCTGCGCAACCAGCGCCTGAACACGTACAACGCGTTGTCTGCGACCAAGCTGCCCTTGACGCAGGGGCAGTATGGGGCGAGCCTGTCCGGTCCGCTGCGCCGGGACCGCAGCTTTCTCTTTGGCAACTTTGAGGAGTTGCGTCTGCGGACCAACGGCATCATTACCGTATCGCCGACCAGTGCCGCAACCATCAATGCACGGCTGAAAGCCATCGGCTACCCGGCGCCGCTGCTGCCAGTCGGCACGGGCGCGACCACGCAATACCCGACAACACTGCATACAGACACGGCCTTTCTGCGCGGCGATCACCGCTTCAGTCAGGCAGACCAGCTCAGTTTGCGGTACAGCTTTTATAAGTTAAGCAGCCTCAATGCACGTGGCACGGGTGCACTCAACGAGGTGAGCAACGGCACGTCGGTCTTCGACACGAACCACACGTTTGCCGTCAGCAATGTGGCTACGCTCACGCCTCACATGTTCCATGAGACGCGGGCACAGTTCATTTCCGATGACCTGAACGCACCGCCAAACGACCAGTTGGGGCCAACCGTCACCATCTCCGGCGTGGCGACCTTTGGCCGCTCTACGTCGTCACCGACTGGGAGGCGAAACTTCCTTGGCGAAGCCGTGGATAACCTTGTGGTCGAGCACGGCGCCCACACGGTGAAGGCAGGAATCGATTTTCTCTACAACGACGACACGATTACCTTTCCCATGTCGCTGCGTGGGGCTTATACGTTTGCGTCGCTCAACAGCTTTCTTGCAGGCACCTACAACACGCAGGGCTTTACCCAGAACTTTGGCAGCGACGCGGTCCACCAAACCAATCCGAACCTTGGGTTTTATGCCCAGGACGAGTGGAAGGTTTCACCCGCTCTTACGCTCAACCTTGGCGTACGCTACGACCTGGAGTTTCTGCAGACCATCGCTACCGATACACGCAATGTTTCTCCGCGCGTGGGCTTCGCGTGGTCGCCCTACGCCAGCCGACGGACTGTTGTGCGCGGCAGCTATGGGTTGTTCTACGATCGCGTTCCACTGCGGCCGCTGGCCAACGCGCTGCTGTCTGCGCACAACACCACGGACCCAAGCCAGGCCGCGCTGCTCAGCTACACGTTCTCGCCAGGGCAGGCTGGAGCGCCTGTGTTTCCACAAGTTGCATTCGCGCCTCCTGCAAACGCAGTGCAGAACTTCTCGACGATGCAGCGAAATATCCAGAACCCCTACTCGCAGCAAATCAGCGTGGGTGTGGAGCAGCAGCTCCTTGCCAAGACCACCTTTGGGCTGAGCTACCAGCATGTGCGCGGCGAACACCTGATCGGTTCCATCAACACCAACATCAACCTCGATGGCACACGGCCTGACCCCACACGCGGCAACATCAAGCCGTACAGCTCGGCCTTTGACTCCTATTTCGACGGACTGGAGCTTTCCGTGCAGCAGAGAGCCCTGAGCTGGGGTACCACGCGCTTGTCGTACACCTACTCAAAGGCCATCGACAACATCAGTGAGTTCTTCTTCAGTGCGCCGCTGAACAACTTCAACCTGCGGCAAGACCGGAGCCGCTCGGACGACGACCAGCGCCACCGGCTTGTGCTGGACGCTACCCTTACCTCACCCGTGTCCCCGGCGCACAGCTTCGCGGGCCAGGTTACGCATGGTTGGCGCCTCGGTGGTATTTTGCAGTATTACTCGCGGCTGCCGTTCAACGTGACGACCGGCACGAACACAAAGCAAGCTACTGCACAGCGGCCCTGTGCAGCCGGGTACAGCCTTTCTGCCAACAGCGGACTCAATCCGTGTACAGAAGGGCTGCCAGGAGCGGTGATCGGCCGGAACGCGGGGACAGGGTTCGACTTCTTTGCGCTCAGCGCTCGCCTAAGCCGTACCCTCTCGCTTACGGAACGACTGCGGCTTGAGTTGATTGCTGAAGCGTTCAACACGCTGAACCATCGCAACGATATGATCCCGGTCGGCACATTCGGCACGGGCGCATACCCCAACGCTGGGAGTACAAACTTCGGACAGGCCACCGCTGTCGGCGATCCACGGAGTGTGCAGCTTGCCGCGCGGGTGAGCTTCTAAACTCTGCCTGTTGAACGGATGGCGGCCATGCAGTGGTGCAAGGGTGCACGGCCGCCATCGAACGGGCTTACGCGGGTGCGACGAGTTCACACGGGCGCATCATCTCGTTGTCTTCGTG
>CALMRM010000033.1:0-10920 GCA_937871605.1 uncultured Terriglobus sp.
GTGTAGAACTTCCACTGCAGGTCGCCGGTTTCTGGATCGAAGGACTGCAGAAAACCGGGCGAATCGATGTCGTTGCCCACGCCCACCAGCACGTGATTGTGAATCACGATGGGTGCGGACGTGGAGAAATAGCCCTGCTCCAGTTCGGCAATCTTACGGTGCCAGCGCTCCTTGCCGGTCTTCGCGTCCAGGCTCACCACATAGTTGTCCGGTGTCTCCATGAACAGGTACCCATTCCACATGCCCATGCCGCGGTTGCCGATGTGGGTACCTCCACGCGTCTTCCAGAAGTAGTGCCACAGCGGGTGGCCGTCGCGCGCGTCCAGCGCCCACGCGTTGTCGGGCAGCGTCACGTAGATGGTGCCGTTCACCTCCAGCGCCGAGCCCTTGATGACGCCCGCACGAATGTTGAGATTGCCCGGTCCCTCGCCGCCAATCTCAAACGGAACCAGGCCACGCGGAGCACTGCCGCCGCTGGCCTGCGAGGCGTGACCCGCAACCAGTTGCGACGACCAAGCCATGGACAGGTGGTCCACCGTTTGCCGATTGACCTGCGCCAGCGGGCTGTAGCGCTTGGCCGTGTAGTCGCCGTTGTAGGTGGTCCAGGACGTGTCGAGTGGCTTAGTCAGGTCTGCCGGTGCCAAGCCTTTTTGCTGGGCACTGACTGCTGAAAACCTAAGGATCATTATGAAAAGGCTCAAGGCTGCGCGCCGTAATCTTAGCTTGTCATCCTGAGCGCAGCACGAAGTGCGAAGTCGAAAGCCTGCCCTGAGCCTGCCGAAGGGGACCTGCTTTTCTTCCGGGCTGCACTGCAGCTTCCAGCAAACAGCAGGTCCCCCTTCGGCAGGCTCAGGGCGGGCTTCCACTTCGCTTCGCTCCGGTCGGGATGACAAAGTAAAAGGAGAACGCTCCGGTTGGGATGACAGGCGACGGGGAAGGCTCGATAACAAGTTAAGGAGGTTCACTTGAGGGTCACCAGGTAAGCCGTTACATCATGAATGTCGCTGTCGGTGTACTGCGGCAGCATGTCGCGGTGTGCCTGCAGCGGGTCGTGCAGAACGACCTCCGGCACGTTGCCACGCCGCTTAAAACTCTGCTCCGTCCCATCAGGCAGGTGCAGCGAGACCAGGAAGTCGTCAATATGCAGCAGGCCGCCGTTGACCGTTTGGCCCGGAGCGGTCGTAACGGAGACGGTGGTCTTGTTGCCTGGAGCGTCCAGCGCGGTGCTGCGGCCGCCAGCCAGCCAGCGCGCCTGCAGCGTTTTGGGTTCACTGTACTTGTCCGCAAGGTGCGCGAAGTCACCGCTGGTGGCGTGGCAGCTTTCGCAGTGCTGGTCGAAATAGGCCTTGCCGCGATGCGGGTCGCCAACGACAATGTTCAGCGCCTTCAGTTCGCCGGGCGGCGTGCCCTGGCCCTTGATGGTGCCGATCACCGAGCGCACATAGGCCGCCACGGCCAGGGCGTCCGCGTCGTTTAGCCCGATGTTGGGCATGCCCTGCGCTTGGCGTGCGCCATGGATGATCGGCGTAATCAACTCGCCGTGCTGGTCGCTAAGCGCCACCTGCGAGCGGAGCAAGTTTGGGCCACCCATGTCGCCACCGCGCAGATCCTGTCCGTGACAGGCCTGGCAGCTCAGCCCATACAGCGTCTTCCCGCGTTCCACCGCCGCCGGGTCTTCCTGCGTGCGTGCCGCACCGGCGTTGAACGCGCCAGGCCGCGGCGGCGTGGTCGCGGTGGCTGGTGTGGCCTGCGGCACGGAGGCACCGCCGGGCGATGCCTGCGGTGTGGCAGTCGGCGGCGTGGGGCGGTTCGGTGGGGTTGCGCCGGTCATGGGTGCCGTCTGCGTGGCCTGGCTGGAGGCAGCAGGCCTGCCACCCAGCAGACAGGCTGCCAGCGCCACCGTGGCGCCTACGCCGACGGCCTTGATGCGAAACGAAGCGGACATGCTGGTCTTTCTCCTGGTGGCACGACGAGCGACTCTAGCGTACAGGGTGCCGCCGGTGGTTTGCAGCAACTTACGCGTGTTGCCGAGCCCGCCATAGCGCTCCCATGACAGGGTCAACGACACCCGGCACGATTTCCAGTGTGGGCACCTCCTCCTGAATCCGGCGAATCAGGGCCTCGCGCAGCGGCTGGATGTGCTGCAGAATGCTGCCTGCAAAGGCGATGCTGGGGTGCCACGCCGTACCATCGCGTGCGGCCATGCGACGGTGCAGCAGCAATGGCAGGTAGCCCAGTTCGCGGCCCTCCTGTTGCAACACCTCCAGCGCCAATGCGTCACCCGCCTGCGCACAGGCAAGCACCACCGGAGTCAACGCGGAAATCTCGCTCAGCGGGCAAGTGTTGGCATAGCCAACCAGGTCGTTCGACTCGGACAGGTTCCAGTGCGTCACAATGGCGTCCATCAGTACATTCGGGCGGCGCTCGTCCTGCGCGAGAAAGCAGGCCCGCAACGCTCGCGTGCCAATGTGGTGGCCTGAGCCTTGGTCACTCAGCACGGGACCGTAGCCGCCGGCGGTCTCCACCGTGCCATCCGCCGAACGCGCCGCCGAATTGGACCCGGTACCCGCAATCGCCAGCATGCCGGGGCTGCCAGGGAAGGCCGCATCCAGTGCAATGTCCACATCGCCCACAATCGTCAGCATGCCCGCGACAGTGTTTGCATGCTCCACGCGCATCCAGTCCGTCACCAACGGCACGGAGACACCCGCCGCGCCGATGCACGTGCTCACCACATCGCGCACAGACCGGCTGGAAAGCGTCTCCAGCTCCAGCAACGCGCCGCGCCAGTGCTCGGAGGCGACCTCCGCTGCGACGCGCATGCGCTTGATACTGCCGCTTTCCACGCGGGCCAGTACCCGCTCTGTGTCGGCCAGGACGTATGTGGTGCGGGTGCCGCCCGCGTCAAGGGCAAGAAACAGGTCAGAGGCCATCGGTCGAAACAAGTGTACCCGTGACGCCCGGTTCAGGGCAGGCGGCACACCTCCACGGCGGAGTTGCTGTACGGGCACTCGAACGCGGTCTGGCTTGCTGCGGGCAGCACGATCCATCCAGCCCCCAGCGGACGAAGGCGGTGCACGCGCTCCGCATCCGGCAACGTCGCCAACCCGCGTTGCGCCTCGCTGCCCCGCAGCCATCCGCCGGCTAACTCAGGCACGACGGAGGCCACGCCGCCGTCCTTGGCCGCATCCGGCAGGGCGCTCCGCAGGGCCAGGGCGCGAAACACCTGTGCATCCTCGCCCGGAGCGCGGGTGTAGTCCGCGTCCAACGCAAAGAGCGCGTCCGGCGGCGTGTGCTCGCGTATCCAGCCAAAGGCCCGCACGTACCCGTTTCGCGGCGCGCGGCCTGGCAGCTCCATGTGAGGAGAGTGCGCGTACAGCCCGCGCTGCATCAGCAGCAGACCGCTACCCGCAAGCACCACGGCTACCCAGAGCAGCGCCGGTCTGCGCGACCGTTCCTCCAGCACCAGCACGCCGCCCAGCACCGGCAGCAAGATGCAGTACAGCAGGTGCAGCATGCGCAGGGGCTGCAGGCGCGCCAGCAACAGGCTGCGGCTATCGGTGTGGATGAGCCAGCAGCTTGCCGCAACCACCACCAGTGCGGTCGCCGCCGACGCCAGCAACAGGCCGCGTCCTTCCGCGGACAAGCGGAGACGGTAACGCTGCCGCACCAGCAGCAACAGCAGCGGTGGGGCAAGCGCGCCCAGCCATTCAAACCAGGCCCATGCACCGGGGAACCAGTACAGCCGCGTGAGTGAGGCGATGCGCGCAGCGGGCAGTTCCGTAGGCCCTGCAACGCGCAAGACGGCCATGCAAAGCGCCGTCGCCGCCAGGCAGCCAGACACGGCGAGGGCAGGCCGGCGCGATCTGGCAGCCCAAACGGCTGCAAACAGCGGCAGCGCGCACAGCGCCATGATGGGGTGCACCGCTGCCGCCGCGGCAACACACACCGCGCAACGCCAGGGCCGTCGCTGCAGCAGCAGCGCAAGCGCCAGCAACAGCAGCGGCGTGGAGAGCGAGCGTGCCGTAAGGTACGGGTCTGCAAGGTACAGCGACGTACCCGCGATCGGCAGGCCGAGTGCTACGGCAAACAGCAGCACCCCGCCACGCTGCGCCCGCGCATCCACAAATATCTGCCGCGAGAGTGCGTAGGCTGCAGCCACCGTGGCCGCCACGGCCACCACAAAGGTGACCAGCAGCACCCACAGCAGCGGCAGGTGCAGCAGCCGTGCCCACGCGGCCAGCAAAGGCACAAACAGGCTTCGACTAGACTGTGCGACGGCGAAAGCCCGCTCTGCTGGGAACAACTGCGGGTGCAGCTGCAGGGCTGTGGCCGCGGCATAAATACCGCCATCTTCTGCTGCAGGATGGTAGCCCAGCAGCATGAGCGCCAGCGCTGTGCAGCCAAGCAGAAACGCGAACAGGCGCACGTGGCCGCTCGTACCGGGCCGCTGCTCAGGCCCTGCATCGGTATGCCGGTCCACTTTCGGCAGCGTCAGGACAGAGGCCACAGGCTCGCTTTCTCCTCTTTACCCTACCGGACGCGGTGACGCCCTCCGTATAATCGCGTGGATGCTTCTCGTTCGGCCCCACCAGCACGCAGAGCGAACGCTCACTCACGATTGGGGTACCTACGTATGACGCCGGAACGGCAGAGCGGAGCACGCCGCGCACTGAAACTGCTGCCTGGCTTCGCCATCTCCGGCTACTTTCTGTGGCGGGTATTGCGCGGCCTGCGGCTGGACCACCTGCGCACCATGCGGCTGGCCGCACCCGGGTGGATTGCCGTCCTGGCACTTTTCCTGATTGCAGATTATGCCCTGCGCGGCTACCGCTGGTGGACCATGCTGCGTGTCTTCCACGCGCGCTACACCGCGTGTGTGCGGGTCCTGCTCACCAGCCTGGCCGCCAACAACATCCTGCCCTTCCGCGTGGGCGACTTTATGCGCATCTTCGCGTACGCGGCAGATGTGAACGCGCCCTCTTCGTCCGTGCTGAGCACGGTCATTTTGGAGCGGCTGCTCGACGTGTTCACGCTGTTTGGCTTTCTGGTGCTCGGCCTCTCCGGCACCGCGATCCAACTGCCGCCCCTTGCGCTGCACGGGCACAGCATCGGCATCCTGCCGCTCGCAAAGGCCATCTTTGTGCTGGCCGCAGCCGGTCTTGGACTGCTGCTGTTTGGCACGGCCTTACTGAACCGTATGGTCAATGGCATCGTGCGTCGCTTCGGCACGCACCCGCGCACGCAAAAGGTGGGCGAGTGGGCCAGCCTCCTGTTTGACGCGGTGCTGCACCTCAGCATGGCCCAGCGACTATGGCTGCTGGTATTAAGCGCCGGCGTCTGGTTGTGCGAGAGCGTTGTTTTTCTAGCAGCAGCACGCATGATTGGCCTCGTCACCGGCGACCGTGCACCGTTCCTTGCGGCCTCGCTCGCCAACCTTTCGTTTCTGCTGCCCAGCGCCCCCGGCGGCATCGGCCCGTTTGACGCATCGGCCTCACTGGCTATGCGCACGGCGGGCGTGGGCGAGGCCGACGCTGGCGTGTACGCCCTGTTCATCCATGTCATTCTGCTGTTCACCATCACAGGTGTCGGCGGCGCGTGGTTCCTGGTGCACCGTGCGCAACGCAGGCCGCCCATCAAGCCGCTGGGCGAAGACCTGGCCGAGCTGCCGCACGTGTAAGCCTTGGCTGTACATGCCACTTAGAAAAGCAGAACGCGAAGAGCGCCAAGGGAGTGCACGCGAAGGACGCTAAGGGATGCGCGCTCATGGCGTCCTTTGCGTGCTTGTGCTTTGCGTCCTTCGCGTTCTGCTTTTTGGCGGTGGCCCATGTAGCCTAGACAAGACCGCATGTACCGCACACTCAAGCAAGCCCTCCTCGACCGCATCGCAGACGTTCTCCGCTCCAAATACGACCTTTCCGGCGTCAACGTCGCCACGGAACAGCCGCCCAACCTCCAGCTGGGTGAGCTCGCTACGCCAGTGGCCTTCGAACTTGCCAAGCGGCTGCGCAAGGCGCCGCGCGCCATTGCGCTGGACCTGGCCGGAGAGCTGGGCAGCATCGCAGGCGTAGCCTCGGTTGAAATCGCGGGTGCGGGCTACCTCAACATCAAGTTTGACCGTGCAGCTGCTGTCCGTCGCATCGCCGCGGGCGAGCACTTCGACCTGCGTGGCGAGGGCCTGCGGCTCATCGAGCACACCAGCATCAACCCCAACAAAGCCGCGCATGTAGGCCACCTGCGCAATGCCATCCTGGGCGATACCTTTGCCCGCCTCTTGCGCCCAGACGGATACAAGGCGGGCTATCCCGTAGCCGTGCAGAATTACATCGACAACACCGGCGTACAGGTAGCGGACGTGGTGGTCGCGTTGCTGCACATGGAAGGGAAGTCACCCGCCGAGATCGATGCGCTGCTGCTCGAGCTCAAGGCACGTGGCGAACGCGTGGACTACTACCTGTGGGACCTCTACGCCCGCGTTTCGCAGTGGTACCAAGCCGATCCCGCGCAGAAGGACGCGCGCAAGGCCATCCGCCTGCAGACCCTGCACGAGTTGGAGGAAGGCAACAACGACACAGCGCGTATCGCCGACGTGCTGAGCACGGCCGTGCTGCACCGGCACCTGGCCACCATGCAACGGCTCGGCATCGAATACGATTTCCTGCCGCGCGAAAGTGAAATTCTGCACGCACACTTCTGGGAGTCGGCGCGCGCACTGATGATCGAGCGTGGCGTCTTGTACGAGGAGACCGCGGGTAAGAACAAGGGCTGCTGGGTCATGCGCAGACCAGGCGCGGAAGCCCGCGATCTCTTGTCATCCCGACCGGAGCAAAGCGAAGTGGAGGGACCTGCTGTTTCCTCTACTGACGAAGATGCCAAGGTCATCGTGCGCTCGAACGGCACTGTGACCTATGTGGGCAAGGACATCGCCTACCACCTCTGGAAGTTCGGCCTGCTGCCCGACCGCGACTTCGGCTACACGCCGTTCCACAAATACCCGGACCACACCTGCTGGATCTCCACGCTGCAGGGCGAGGCAGAGCACCCGCACTTTGGCCGCGCCGCCGCTATCTACAACGTGATCGACTCGCGCCAGAACGACCCGCAGGCCAACGTCGTGGAGGCCCTGCGGGCCATGGGCTTCTCCGACGCCGCGGATCGCTATACCCACGTGAACTACGCCATGGTCGCGCTGACGCCGCGCTGCGCCGTAGACCTGGGCTATGCCGTCAGCGACGAGGACATGCAGCGGCCCTACCTGGAAGTCAGCGGACGCAAGGGCTTCGGCGTAAAGGCAGACGACCTGCTAGACCGCCTCATTGCTGCTGCCAAAGTGCAAGTGGACGCCCGTCACCCCGAGGACGATGACGCGCAGCGCTTGCAGACAGCCACGGAGATCGCCGTGGGCGCGCTGCGCTACTTCATGCTCAAGTACACACGCAACACGGTGATCGCGTTCGACTTTCGCGAGGCGCTCTCGTTTGAGGGTGAGACCGGCCCCTATGTGCAATACGCCGCCGTGCGTGCGGCCAACATCCTGCGCAAGGCGGAGGTCTTGCCGGAGGCGGCTGCAACTGCGCTGGAAACGCTAGACCTTGCAGACCATCTCCACGGCGCGGAGGGGGACAGCGTGTGGGCGCTGTGGCTGCAGCTCTCCCGCGTAACTATCGTGCTGGAGCAGGCCATTGCGGCGGCAGAGCCCGCGATTGTCGCGCGGTACGCCTTTCAGCTAGCGCAGGAATTCAACAACTTCTACCACCGCAATCACGTGCTGAACGAGACAGGGAGAGACCGCCGCACGCTGCTGCTGGGCACCGCCGCAGTCGCGCTGCGCGAAGTGACCCGCGTGCTTGGCTGGCTGGGCATCGCGGTGCCACAATCCATGTAATGCGCGGAGTGGCAGGCCTTGCGAGGATCTGCACCGGCGCGTTCGCTTGCTCTTAGTGTCCAGCCACTTGCGCTAGCTGCGCACCGGAAGGGGTGCCAACACCGCCTCCAGGGTGGCCAGCAATTCCGCAGGCAAAAACGGCTTGAGTACCACAGCTCGTACGCCAAGGAGCGAAAGGTGCCGCTGGTCTGCGTCGCCGGAGGTGCCGGTGCACAGCACCGCGGGCAGGGTGCGGCCCACATCGGCCAGGGCCTGCAGCAGCGCGGGGCCGTCGAGTTCGGGCATGTGCCAGTCCGTCAGCAGCAGGTCCACCGGGCGCTCCAGTTCCTCTGTGGGCGTTTGCCCGCCGGCAGAAGCACCCTGAAGCAAGCGGAGCGCCTCTGCCCCGCTCCCTGCTTCGGTCACAGTGGCACCCTGCCGTCGCAGAACCATGCCCAGGGTCATGCGCAGCACCGGCTCGTCGTCCACCAGCAGGATGTGCGCCTCAGCCAGCGTCATGCAGTGTAGGTTCGCACCCACTCCACAATGGAGCGTACCGCCACGCCGGACGGTCCTTTGGCGATGTCACTGCGCGCGTCGTCGATCCACGCCTGCCCAGCGATGTCGAGGTGTACCCACGGCGTGTCGCCTGCAAACTCCTTTAGGAACATGGCCGCGGTAATGGCACCGCCGTAGCGGTCCATGCCTGTGTTCTGGATATCGGCGATGCTGCTCTCGATCAGCGGCTTGTAGTCGTCGGTGCAGGGCAGCCGCCAGAAGTGCTCGCCGGCGCTGCGGTAGGCGCGCAGGAAGCGGTCACAGGTGTCCTCATCATTCGAGAACAGGCCACTGTTCACCTTGCCCAGTGCAACGACGCACGCTCCGGTCAGCGTTGCCGCGTCAATCAGGTGCGTCGCGCCCAGCGTTTTGGCGTAGTGGAGGCCGTCCGCCAGCACCAGCCGGCCCTCGGCGTCGGTGTTCAGCACTTCGACGGTCGTGCCGCTCATGGTCGTCAGCACGTCTCCGGGCTTGTAGGCGGTACTGCTGGGCATGTTCTCGGCAGCGCACACAATGCAGAGCACGCGCACCGGCAGCTTGAGCGCGGCAATGGCCTGCATAGCCCCCAACATGGCCGCAGCACCGGCCATGTCGTACTTCATGTGGTGCATGCCCTCCGCGCCCTTGATGGAGATACCGCCCGTGTCAAAGGTGATGCCCTTGCCCACCAACCCGAGCACCGGCGCGTCCGCGGGCAGCCGCTCATCCGGCTCATAGCGCATCACGATCAGTGCCGGCGGCTCTGCCGACCCCTGCGCCACGGCCAGGAACGCACCCATGCGGAGCTCGCGCAACGTATCCGTGCTGTGCACTTCGCAGCTCAGCCCAGCCTCAGCGGCCATGGCGGCAGCGCGACGGCCCAGCTCGGCCGGTGTCAGGATGTTACCGGGCTCGTTCACCAGCACACGGGCCCAGTTCTGAGCCGCGGCAATGCTCTGTCCCTCTGCAAAGCCGCTGCGGATCTCCTCCTGTGTGCTGGCCTGCTGGGCAGGCGCCAGCACGGTCATGCGCTCCAGGTCATGATCCTTGCGGTCGTTGCGGTAGGTGTCCGGTTCGTAGTTTGCCAGCAGGATGCCCTCGACCAAGGCGCGCGCCGCGGGCAGGCAGTCCAGCGTGTCCAGATGCTCGTCGGAGAGCGCGCGGTCCTCAGGAAAGTGCAGCGCAGCCGCCTGAATGTTGCGGGCCCGTGCAAAGCGGATCGCGGTCCCCGCCGCCTTGCGGAGCTCTGCCGGGCATAGCGCTTTGACTTTGCCCAGGCCCACTACTAGCAGCCGCTCCGCGCGCAGCCCTGCCGGCCGGTGCAGCAGCAGCGTTTCGCCGCACTCTGCACGGAACTCCCCCGACGTCAGGAACTCGCCCACCGCGTCGCTCAGCGCGTCTGAGGTGGTCAGCAACGTGGGCAGCGCGTCCGCGTCACGACCGCCCGTGGCAATGTCCACCGCAAACAACGTCAGAAGCGGTGAGGAAAAGGTGGCGGCATCGTCAAACAGCAGCTCCGTCATGCCGTTCAGTGTAGCGTTCAGGCACGAGACGCGGCAGGGGGAATCGGCTTACCTTCGCTGGCTGCGGGCGATAGCCGCGCGCGTTTCCTTGTCGGCCTCACGCCTCCGCTCGGTTTCGCGCTTGTCCCACTCCTGCTTGCCCTTGGCCACGGCCAATTCACACTTGACCCGGCCCGCCTTGAAGTACAGCCGCGTGGGAATCAGCGTGATGCCCTTTTCGCGGGTTTGCGCCGCCAGCTTGCGCAGCTCGTCCTTGTGCAGCAAGAGCTTGCGGGTGCGCGTTTCCTCATGGTTCATGGCGTTGCCGTGGCTGAACGCACCAATGTGCGCGTTTAGCAGGAACGCTTCACCGTCCTTGATGAGGCCGTACGAGTCCTTCAGGTTGGCCTTGCCTTCGCGGATGCTCTTCACCTCTGTGCCGCGCAGGGCGATGCCTGCCTCAACGCGGTCTGTCAGGAAGTACTCGTGCGAGGCGGACCGGTTATAGGCGGCGTCGCGGCTGCCCATCGCCACGGGGTCGCGGGGCACCGCCTTCTTCGTGGGATTTTGCTGGGTGGGTGTGGGTGCGTGTGCCATATCGGGTTCCTGCGCGTTGCTGCCGTGGCGCGGGGCACACCGGAAACGCTCTGTTCCGATGGTAAACTCACATCGGTAAATCAGGCACCCCTCGCTTCCCCAGGCGAGACCGTGTGAGCCGTTCGCGCTCACAGCCGTCCAACGGGGAAGGGAGTTCCTGAGAGGCGGTTGCAGAAGTTGAAACGGAAACACTGGATCAAACACCCTCTCAGGCCGGCAGCCATGACCACGCCCCGTAGCGCACTGCGGACGGCGGCCGTGCTGCTGCTGTGCGGCTCTGCCGGGCTGCTTGCCGGTGCGCAATCCGCCTCCTCCTGGAGCAAGCGCGGTGCCGACGCCGAGGTCCGCGAGGACTACGACGCCGCTTTCGAGGCGTATCGCCAGGCGCACCTGTTGAAGCCGAACGATATCCGCTACAAG
>CALMRM010000033.1:10930-24639 GCA_937871605.1 uncultured Terriglobus sp.
CGCATTTCGAGCGTGCACGGTTTTCCGCCGCTGCTGCCCACGTGGACCGTGGCCGCGTTCTGCGCCAGAGCGGTGACACCAACGGCGCACTGGCTGAATTCACGCGTGCCCTGGCCATCGATGGCAGCAACCAGGCCGCGCAGCAGGAAATCACCGTCACCGAGCGCATCCTAAACGCATCCCCGGCCAACCGGCTGGACCTGCCGGTGCCGGTCGGGCCTTCGCCGGAACTGAGTTCCCTGGCGGAACCGCTGAGGCTCAAGGCCGTTTCCACCGATCCCATCACGCTCAAGATGGTGGAAGACACCAAGGTCATCTACCAGGCCATCGGCAAGCAGGCCGGGCTCAACGTGATCTTTGATCCGGACTACAGTTCGCGCCGCATCCAGATTGACCTGACTAACGTCTCGTTGGACGCGGCACTGCGCATCCTGGGCACACAGGCCGGCACGTTTTACAAGCCGGTCACCGACAACACGATCTTTGTCGCGCAGAACAATCCACAGAAGCGCCAGCAGCTCGACAACTTTGCCGTTCAGACCTTCTACCTGTCCAACGCCGCAACCCAGGCCGACCAGAACGAGTTGCTGACTGCCTTGCGCAACGTGCTGAGCCAGGACACCAAGATCTTCCTGGTGCCCAGCCAGAATGCGCTGGTCATGCGCTCCACGCCGGACCAGCTGCTGCTGACGCAGGAGCTACTGAACAATCTCGACCGCCCGCACAGCGAGGTCGTTGTCGATGTCGCGGTTCTCGAAGTGAATCGCGAGAAGACCCGCAACCTGGGCATCACGCTACCGCAAACCTTCAGCATTACACCGCAGGTGGCCAACTCGACCACAACATCGTCCACCACGACGGGGACCACAACGACCAGCGGTAGCACTACTACCGGCACCACAACGTCGCCCACACTCAACACGTTGTCGCACCTGACCGGTGCAAACTTCGCCGTTAGCCTGGGGCAGGCGAGTGTCACAGCACTGCTCAACGATAGCGACACCCGCATCCTGCAGAACCCGCGCATCCGCGCCACCGACGGCCAGCGCGCCCAGGTCAAAATCGGTCAGCGCATCCCGGTCGCCACCGGCTCGTTCTCGTCCGGTGCGTCCGGCGCGTTGCCGATCAGCGGATTGGTCAATACGCAGTTCACGTATCTGGACATCGGCGTCAACATCGATATCACGCCCACCGTGCATGCCGATCGCGAGATCACGCTGAAGACGGTCATTGACATCTCAAACCAGGCCAACACGGTCAGCATCTCCGGCGTTAATGAACCGGTCATCGGTCAGCGCAAGATTGAGCAGGTCATCCAGCTGAAAGAGGGCGAGCCCAGCATTCTGGCGGGCCTGCTCACCCGGCAGGAGACCAACGCGCTCTCAGGTACCCCCGGCCTCTCCGAAATCCCTCTGCTGAAGCGTTTTTTCAGCACCGTGAACAAGGACAAAACGCAGGATGAGATCGTCTTTCTGATGATCCCGCACATTGTGCGCGAGCCGCTGGTGACCCGCATGAACACCCGTGCCATCGACACCGGCACGGGCCAGAGCATCGAACTGCGTCGCGAACCCGTCTCGGATGTGGCGCTCGCCACCGACACCTCCGCTACCGTGACCACCGGTGCCTTTCAGCAGCAACAGCAGCAGCGTGCCGCCGCCGCTGGACCGCCCATTACCGCCGCACAGGCGGCAAACGCCATGATCGGACAGATCGGCAATGAGAACACGCCTGCCGCCCAGCGAGCGCAGGCCGCGTTAAACAATCCGGTCGCGGCGATGCTGCCCCAGGGCACCAGCCAGCCCGGAGCGCAGCCTCTCCAGCCGGGCGCGCCCGTCACCTTCAGCCTGACGCCAACCGCAGCATCGCACCCCGTGGGCAGCACGTTTCAGATGGCATTGGTCGCCTCCGGAGCCAAGGATTTGTATGCCGTGCCCGTGCAGGTGCAATTCAACCCCGCGCTGCTCTCGCTGGTCAACGTGGATTCCGGTGAGTTCCTGGGCCGCGACGGCCAGGCCGTGGCGGTCGTCCATCGGGATGAGGGGAACGGCCTGGTTACCATCAACGTGTCGCGGCCACCCGCCACACGCGGCATGGACGGCCAGGGCTCCGTGTGCATCCTCACCTTCAAGGCCAACGCGCCCGGTGACGCCACCGTTTCACTCAGCAAGGTGAGTGCAAAGGACAGTGTGCAGGCCAGCCTGCCAGCCGTGGGTTCCCAAGCCACGGTGCACCTCCAGTAGGTGAGCTATGCAATTTGCCTTCTCACCTCGTCATCCTGAGCGCAGCGAAGGATCCCTGCGGGTTCCACGCGATGGGAGACTATGGTGAGCTTTCCCGTCGGAAATTCTGAAGCTGTAACTGCACAGTCGACTGCATCGGGATCCTTCGCTGCGCTCAAGATGACGAAGAAGGTTGAGTCTACGGGATGGAGAGCGGACGCGGGCGTCACCCTCGTCGAGCTCATCGTCGTGGTCAGCATCATCGCCATCCTGGCTGCGGCAGCCGTGCCGGTCACGCGTTGGCAGGTCAAGCGCACCAAGGAGCGCGAACTGCGCGCCGCGCTGTGGGAGCTGCGTGGCGGTATCGACCGTTACAAGGATGCCGCCGACCGTGGTGCCTTTCAGACCAAGGTCGACAGCTTCAACTATCCGCCGGACCTCGACACCCTGGTCAACGGTGTGGACGTTCAGACAAAAAAGGTCAAGTTCTTACGGAAAATACCCCGCGACCCCATGACGGGCGAGACGGAGTGGCAGGAACGCAGCATGCAGGACGATGCGGACGCGACCAGTTGGGGCGGCCAGAACGTCTTTGACGTCCACAGCAAAAGTCAGGGCACGGCGCTGGATGGCACCAAGTATTCAGAGTGGTAGAGAGGATTGCGATGGTGATGAAACGTAACCTCTTAGGCCGTCTCTTCGCATCGGAGGCGAGGTATGCTGCTGGGCCACGTCAGCGGATGCCACACGCCGGCTTGACCTGCGAGGCTGGCTTCACGCTGCTGGAGCTGATCGTCGTCATGCTCATCATCGGCGTGCTGGCGGCCATGGCCGTGCCCGCCTTTACCCACCACATCAAGGTGGCACGCGAGGCCGCGCTTAAGGAAGACCTGCACACCATGCGGCAGGCCATCGACAGCTACACCGTGGACAAGCAAAAAGCCCCGCAAACGCTGGACGAAGTGGTGCAATCGGGCTACCTGAAGCGCATGCCGGTGGACCCCATGACCAATCGCTCCGACACCTGGACGGGCGACCGCTCGGATGCCTACGTGAGCGTCGACGAGACGCAGACCGGCATCAACGACGTGCACAGCGGCTCGCAGGCGCTCTCCACGGAGGGCACGCTCTACAGCACGTGGTAGATGCCGGGCAGGCAAACGTGCTCGACCTGCAGGGCGAGACGCTGCGGCTGTTTCTTGCGCTGCGGCTCTATCGCCCGGTGTGGTCGGGTGCACTGCTGCTGGGTGTGGGCCTGCATGGGCGTGCGTTGGCGCTGGCGTCGCGTGCTGCTGGGGCGGCGGGCCTGTTCCTTGAGGCGGACGCAATGCTGCTGCGGCAGGCACAACGCGAGGGCTGCTCCACCTTCACCGTGACTGCGCTGGGAGAAGCCATTCGCATCCTGAAGAATGAAGTACGGCAGGGCCGCGCCATTGCAGTTGCGCTGCGGCAAGACCCCTCGGACGCCATGGCAGAGTTGCTGCATCGCGGCGTACAGCCACAGGCGCTGGCGTTCAGCCGTCCCGCAACCGAGCCGGAGGCCGCCCGTGCGGCCATGCTCCAACAGCGCGGCGCGGTCGCCCTGGCCGGCCTCGGCCTCGCTGGCGGACCGGAGGCGATCGACCTGCCAGCAGTGTTGCAACCTGCCCTGGACCGTGGCTGGAGCGTCCACACAGACACAGCGGCTACGGCACAGCAGCGCCGTCAGCGAGATGCTGAGCTGCTGGCGGCAGCGGGGTCCACCCACGCTTTCGGCGACTCGCTCGCCGCACTCTCTGCGGAGTGGCTTCGGGTTGCGCCCTCACTTCTGCCGCGTGCTCTCGACCGTTGGTATCTGCAGCCGAGAACATTGACCATGATTCGGTGCACCGAGTCTCCGGAGGAGCGGGTTTGCTCCTAGACGTGGCTAATCCTGCATCTTGAAGCCGCAATTTGCGGCTTAGCGGTGACAAAAGTCGAGTTTGAACGAGCATTCTTGTAACGATTCGCTGCTCAGCCGCGCGTATTTGTACGCTCCAAGCAGCACTTTTGCATGCTCACGCGCAAGTTTTGCGTGCTTAAAACCTGCCATGTTGCACTGTGAGTAGTGCTGTTCTATGCCCCGGACCGAAGTGCGAGCAAACGGCTCCAAAGCTCTTTGAGTCCCCGGTCAGCCTTGCCGAGCTTCGCGGAGCAAGCGAGCACCTCCGCCACGCCATGGTCACGGCGCAGCGCCGCCAGCGACTTGACCAGGGCATTGCCGGACAGCCTGTCACTCTTGGTGCCGGCCACCAGAAAGGGCTTGCGGTGCTGCTGCATGTACCGGATCAGCTGCGTATCGCTCTCCTGCGGCGGGATATTGGTGTCTACCAGGCAGCAGGACAGTGCAAGCTGCTCGCGGTCGGCCAGGTATGGATCGACAAACCCGGACCACTCCGCCGAGATAGATTTGGAGATCTTGGCGTAGCCATAGCCAGGCAGCTCGGCGAAGACCAACTCTGGCAGGGGTCGCATCTGTCCGCTGGCCAGCACTTCGTGGAGGCCGAAGAAATTGATGGACCGCGTCCTGCCGGGTGTGGATGAAACCTTTGCCTGAACATCTCCTAGCAAACCATTGATGAGGCTTGATTTACCCACGTTGGACCGGCCAAGGAAGGCAACTTCCGGAGCGCCGCCGGTGCGTGCCGCGTCAGGAAAATGCTCCGGCGCAAAGGCAGAGAGCAGAAAGTTCGCACGCAGCTTCATAGCGAAAGTGTACCGGGACAACCGCGTTAGACCCGGGCGAGGAGTGGCACGGTACACTGCAGGCGCATGATCGATACCCTGCGGGCCGACTTTAACAGGCGTTACAGCGACGCAAAGTACAGGGAGCTGTGCCGTCGACTGGAGGAGCGCACCGGTGGACCGATCCCGTTTCGCGTGGCGGAAACTCCTGTGTTTTTGCCGCAGCAGCTCGTGGATCAGCTCCTTACGGCAGGCGAGGCAATGACGCAGCAGTTAGTCGGCGACGCCGCCTACCTGCAGGCTGCCGCAGACACCATTCCAGCCGCCTTTCGCATACCAGGCGTGGGTGCGCACCCGAACTTTATGACGGTCGATTTCGGCCTGGTGCGAGGCAACGATGGCGCACTGGAGCCAAAACTCGTCGAATTACAGGCGTTTCCGTCGCTCTACGGCTACCAGTGGGTGGCAGGCGAGGCCTATAGGCGGTGCTTCGACCTGGACGCCTCGCTGCAAACGCTGCTGGTAGAGAGCGATGCTGCGTACTGGGCGCTTCTGCGAAAGGTCATCGTCAGCGACCACGCTCCGGAAACTGTGGTGCTCATGGAGGTTGCGCCGGATCGGCAAAAGACGCTGCCAGACTTTCGCGTTCACGCGCAGAAACTGGGCATTGCCGTCCTTGACATCACTGAGATCAAGCAGCAGGGGCGACGGCTCTTCTACCGGCGTGACGGGCGGCAGGTGCCCATCGAACGCATCTACAACCGAGCGATCGCAGAAGACGTGCTCAGGCAATCGGCACAGCCGGGCTTCACCCTGACCGATGCGCTGGAGGTTGAGTGGGCCGGGCACCCGGATTGGTACTTTTTGATCAGCAAGTTCTCGCTGCCGTACCTGCGGCATCCCACGGCGCTACCAGCAGTCTTTCTCGACCGGTGGATGCGTGGCGAGGACCGTGACCGGCTGCCAGAGGACCGCGAGCGCCTCGTGCTGAAGCCGCTGTATTCGTTTGCCGGAAAGGGCATCCGGTTTGCGCCGGACGACGCAACGCTGCAGGCGATACCAGAGGCTGAGCGTGGCAACTACCTGCTGCAGGAGCGCCAGGAGTTTGCGGCCACCGTGCAGACGCCATATGGGCCCACGCAGGCGGAAATTCGCGTGCTGTACGTCTGGCCAAACCGCGGCAAGTTGACTGCCGTCAACACCCTGGTCCGCCTTGGCCGCGGGCAGATGATGGGAGTCGATCACACCCATGATCAGCTCTGGGTGGGCGGCTCCGTGGGATTGATCCCCCTTCAAATGTCCGAAGGTGAGCCACACCTAAGAGCACCACTCTCGTGATAGAACCGTTACGAGAGTAACTGAGAGCCAAGGTCATGCAGACGGTTACAACAGATCGGAATAGCCCGTTGCCTGCCCATCCGATGCGCAGCGCCGTGCGTTTCCCTCTTCACCTACCTGCCCGGGTGGAGACGGTAGACGGACCGGTGGATGCGGTTACCGAAGATATATCCTCCACCGGTGTGCTGTTTACCATGCCCTTTGCGCCAGCGGTCAATACCCGTTTAACGTGGACGCTGCAGTTTCCCGCAGACATGATCGGCTCTCTTCACGATGTTACAGTGACCTGCGTTGGCAGGGTGGTTTGGCACGGGCCGGCGCCGCACGGACGGCAGGTGGGGGCGGTGATAGACGACTACCACATGGGGGATAGCCATGTCTGAGCTCGCTCTTGAAGAGGACCTGCTGCAGGAGGATGCGCAGGAGAGCATTCGGGTAGTGCTGGCAGACTCGCAGGCCATCTACCGTGTGGGTATACGCAAAATCTTTGCACTGGAAGACGACATCCGGGTGGTAGCGCAGGCCGAAACGCTGGAGAACCTGACAGCAGCGCTTCAACATTTCCCGGCGGATGTCGTGATCCTGGAGGGGCAGCTGATTGCCGGCATTGTGGATGCAATACCGGACCTTGTGCGGCGCGCCCCCCAGGCAAAGTTGATTGTGCAGGTGCTGGAGGTCGACGAGGTGAACACCGTGGAGCTGTACCGCCGCGGTGTGCGGGGCGTGGTGCCACGGTCCATTGCGCCAGACCTCTTGATCAAGTGCGTGCGGAAGATTGCCGCCGGGGAGACCTGGATCGACAACCGGTCCATCAGCTGGGTGATCGAGGCGTACCGCTCACAGGCGACGGCGCTGGTCAACCCGCGGTCCAGGCCGCACCTTACCACCAAGGAAATCGCGATCATCACGTGCATCACCCGGGGCATGCGCAACAAAGAGATTGCGTACCACGTGGGCACCACGGAGCAGGTGATCAAAAACTACCTGCGCAAAATTTATGACAAGCTTGGCGTCTCCGACCGGCTGGAACTCGCACTGTACTGCCTGCACCACCAACTGCTGAAGCAATATCCGCAGGAGCATGGCAAGGAACTGGCAAGCTAGCGACGGCGAAGAGCGAGTTGCGCGCGGTTCTCCGAGCGATCCCGGCGGAGTGATATGGCACGCTGCAGCGCGTGAAGTTCTCACGACGGCGCGTGCGATTGGGTGTAGAGACACAGCGGTGACGGTGTAGCATCGCTGCACATGTCCACTTCTATCGGCTCGCACTGGCGAGAGCTTTCCAGCAAACAGCAGAACGCCTTTGTTGCGTGCTTCCTTGGCTGGACACTAGATGCCTTTGACTTCTTCGTGCTGACGTACTGCATCAGCGCCATTGCCGCAGACTTTCGGGTGGGCGTGGAAGAGGTCTCTGAGGCACTGTTTCTGACGCTGGTGATGCGGCCGGTGGGCGCGCTGCTGTTTGGATTGCTGGCAGAGAAGATCGGTCGCCGACCCACGCTGATGATCAACATTGTCAGCTTCTGCGTCTTTGAGCTTCTCTCGGGCCTCGCGCCCACATTGGGCTGGCTGCTGGTCTTTCGGGCGCTCTTTGGCATTGCGATGGGTGGGGAGTGGGGCGGGGGTGCGGCCCTAGCGTTTGAGACACTGCCGGAGAAAGGGCGGGGCTTCTTCTCGGGTGTGCTGCAGGAGGGTTATGTGGTCGGCAACCTGCTGGCCGCCTTTGTCTATGCGACGGTTTTTCCGCACCTGCATGGCTCCGGGCTGCTGACCAACTGGCGCGTTCTGTTCTTTCTTGGAGCGCTACCCGCGGGGCTGGTGTTCTTTATTCGATCTGGCGTGGAGGAATCGCCGGTGTGGCAGGCCGGGCAGGCAAAGGCAGCCAAGCACTCCTTGAGCCGTGCGGATGTGGCCCGGTACGCAGGGACGTTTCTGCTGCTGGTCTTCACCATGTTCGCGTTCACCTCGTTCAGTCACGGCTCGCAGGACCTGTACCCAACCTTGCTGCAGAAGGGAAAGCACTTCGATCCGGCGCACGTGGGCACGATCGCGATTGTGGCCAACCTGGGCGGGCTGTTTGGCGGCATCTGCTTTGGAGCGTGGTCCGAGCGGATTGGCCGCCGAAAGGGCATTATCCTTGCCGCGCTGCTGTCGCTGCCCATGATTCCGCTGTGGGCGCTGACGCATTCCATCGTCTTGGTGGCGGTGGGCGGCTTCCTGATGCAGTTCATGGTGCAGGGTGCTTGGGGCATTATTCCGGCGCACCTTAACGAACTTTCGCCCCCTGCCGTGCGCGCTACCTTTCCTGGCTTTGCCTATCAGCTGGGCAATCTGCTGTCGTCGCGCAATGCAAAGTTTCAACTGGCAGTGGCGCGGCGCAGCTTTGGTGGCTCATTGCAGATGGTCATGGCGTTGACCATCGCAATCGTGGCGGTGCTGGTGGCGGTGCTGGCGTTCTTCGGCAATGACGCCCGCGGCAGGCGCATGGAAGTCGCGGACTGAGCGGCAGGCCACGTACAATCTCAGAGAGCACGTTGAGTGAGCACGTCGTCGGGCGGGCGAGATGTCAGGCTGTGACGGGCCAGCCACAACCTGCTGCCGTCTGAGGCAGCGGAGCACAGGGGACCATGGCGGAATTGAGCGAAGCGCAGTCGGCGGCTGCGAATCAGGGTGCAGCGGCGACCACCGGCCAGACTCAGGATGCAGTACTGGTGGCACCAGCAAAAAAGGAAACCAAGGCGCAGAAGGTAGAGCGCCTGAAAGTAGAAAAGTACCCGTGGGCCGCGTGGGAAGAGGTGCGGCAGTTTGCGCGGGAAGGCCGCGAGGCCGTGCTGCCTGATTGGGCGGGCGTGTACTTCAAGTGGTGGGGTATTTACACGCAGGGCGATGGCGTAGGAGCCGTTGGCGGCGTGGGTGGCGAGGGCAAGGCCAGCGAATACTTCATGATGCGCGTGGGCATCCCGAACGGTATGCTGACCAGCGAGCAGACGCGCGTGATCGCTGGGATTGCACGCGACCATGGCCGCGACCTGGCCGATGTGACCACGCGTCAGAACATCCAGTTTCACTGGCTCACGATCCAGTCCCTGCCGCTGGTGGTGGAGGCGCTGGAGGCGGTTGGCCTGTCGCCCAAGGGCGCCTGCGGCGACGTGGTGCGTAACGTGACGGGCTGCCCGCTTGCTGGACGGTATAAGCACGAGTTGCTGGATGCCTCACCGCTGGCCGCGCGCGTGGCGGCACACCTAACGGCGAATCCCGACTTCGTGAATCTGCCGCGCAAGTTCAAGATCACCGCCTCAGGTTGCCCGGACTGGTGTTCGTACCCGGAGATCAACGACATCGGCTTGACCGCGGTGCGGCGCGACAGTGGCGAGGTGGGCTACAGCATCCGTGTAGGTGGTGGTCTGTCGAAGGACCCCCACCTAGCGCTTCGGCTGAACGCGTTTGTGACGCAGGAGCAGGCGGAGGAAGTCTGCTACGAGATTGCGCGCATGTTCCGCGACCAGACTGGCAGCCTGCGCGAGAGCCGCACCCATGCGCGCATGAAGTTCATGTTCATGCGCGACGCTTGGACGGCGGAAAGCTTCCTCGCGGATTTGGAACGTCGCCTTGGCTACACGTTCGACCCAGCGCCAGACGAGCCCATGCCAGACGATCTCTATCGCGACCACATGGGCGTGCTGCCGCAGCAGCAGGAGGGTTTGTCATCCATCGGTGTGTCGGTGACGCGTGGCCGTATGAACGCGGGGCAGCTGGACGAGCTGGCGCGGCTGGCGGATGAGTTTGGCTCCGGCTCGGTGCGCTGCACCATTCAGCAGAACATCATGCTGGTCGACATTCCGAACGACCGCGTGCAGGAGGCGGTTGCCCGTATTCAGGCCACCGGCTTGCATGTGGAGGCGACGAACTTCTGGCGCGGCACGGTGGCCTGCACGGGCACGGAGTTCTGCAAGCTCGCCATTACGGAAACCAAGGGCTTTGCGCGCTGGCTAGTGGACGAAATGGAAGAGCGCGTGCCGCACTTCGATCAGCAGCTACGCATCAACGTGACCGGCTGCCCCAACAACTGCGGCCAGGCGTGGATCGCCGACATCGGGCTTGAGGGCAAGAAGATCAAGCTCGAGGGGCAGATGGTCGACGCGTACTATTTCTGCCTGGGCGGCGCGTTGGGCAAGCACGCGGGCTTTGCGCGGGCGGTGGGCTACCGCGTACCTGCAACCGAAGGGCCCAACGCGATGGAACGCCTGCTGGGTACGTACTTAAAGCAGCGTGGGCCGGAAGAGAACCTGCGGCAGTATTTTGCCCGCTTTAGCGACGAGGAGTTACGCACACAACTGGCCGGAACAGTGGTTGCTCCGGTGGAGCGCGACAAGCCACAGGGCCGTCCACCCGCGGACATGTAGGAGCTGCCATGAGCCTGTTTCCCATCTTCCTGAAGCTGACGGGCCGCCGCTGCCTGGTGGTGGGGGCTGGCACCATCGCTGAGTCGAAGATCGAGAGCCTGCAGGGTGCCGAGGCGGACGTAACGGTCGTTGCCACGCGAGCTTCGGCACGTGTGCGCGCGATGGCTGCCAACGGCGAGGTGCGGCTGCATTTGCGTGAATTTGCGGATGCAGACTTGGATGGGCAGTTCCTTGCCGTGGCGGGGACCGATGCGCCGGAGGTGAACCGCGCCGTGTTTGCCGGAGCGGAGCGGCGCGGCATCCTGGTGAACGCGGTGGACGACCCTCCGTACTGCGATTATTACTTTCCATCGATCGTGAAGCGGGGCGATCTGCAGATTGCCATCTCCACCGCGGGCGAAAGCCCCGCGCTGGCGCAGCAGTTGCGCAAGCAGTTAAACGAGCAGCTGCCGAAAGACCTGGGCCCGTGGCTGATGGAGCTGGGCCGTCTGCGTCGCGAGGTGTTGGGCATGGAGCCGCTGGGTGAGACGCGCAAGCTGCTGCTGCACATGCTGGCGCAGCGCGAGGTGTGCGGTGCCGAGGCATGCCCGTCACGCGCCATGGCCCGTGAGCACGCGAGGGCGCACTATCCGGAGCGCAATCCACAGCTGCTGCACGATCAAGCACAAAGCAGGGAACAGGAACCGACCCAACCTGACAACCACCCGCATGTGCTGGAGCAGACACGGTGAGCGCGCCCGCGCAGAAGGGCACGGTCTACCTAGTGGGCGCAGGGCCGGGCGACCCTGATCTGCTGACACTGCGTGCCGCACGGCTGCTGGCCACTGCGGATGTCGTGCTGCACGATGACCTGGTGCCGGACGCCGTGGTCGCCCTGTGCAATCCGCACGCCCTGGTGACCAGCGTGGGCAAGCGCTGTGGACGGCCACGCATCACCCAGGTGGGCATTCACGACCTGATGATCGACTCCGCGCGACGTAACCTGAGCGTGGTGCGCCTTAAATCCGGCGACCCCATGGTGTTTGGCCGCGCCGCAGAGGAGCTTGCAGCGTTGCGCGCCGCAGGTGTACCGGCAGAGGTAGTGCCTGGCATCTCCGCGGTCTTTGCCGCGGGTGCCGCGCTGCAGTTGCCGCTCACCGACCGGCGTGCGGCCTCGAAGCTCATCCTGATTACAGGTAAGCATGCTGAAGACAAAAACAGGGGTGACGTGCAGCCGGTGTGGCAGGGAACGCTGCCCGCGGACGCGACGCTGGCCATCTACATGCCTGGCCGCGACCTGCTTGCGGTAAGCGAGGACCTTCGCGCCGCTGGCGTGCCTGCGGACATGCCGTGCGTTGCCATCTCCTGTGCTGCGACGCCACGGCAGCAGGTCTCCGCCTCGACGCTCTCCGACTTTGCGAAAATAGACCCGGGCCCGGCACCATTGCTAGTGCTGGTGGGGCGCGCCATGCAACCCATGCTTCTGTCAGCCGACAGCACGGCGCAGCCGCATGCACAGCAGGTAGTCAAGGCTGCACTCGCGTGCCTGTAGTGCCGATCCAGCCACAGGGTCAGCGTTCTTGTTTCGCCGGAATCACCGTCTCTGCGACGTCGGTCGTGGGCAGGTAACCGTACAGCAGATATTTCTCACGGCGCGTGCGGAAGTCGCTTAGGCCGCCCTCCCAGCCCTCGACCGTCGCGTGCGGATCCGTGCCGTTGGTGATGGCCTGGATGGTTGCCGTGTTCTTGATCAGTGTGTTGGCGCGGTTTGTCTGAAACTCCACCGGGTAGCGTGCGTGCATGGTGGACAGCAGTTCCGCACCCATGGCAGGTGCGTCCACGCGCTGCCGATCCGTTACCGTTATGCGGATGCCATGGATCGCCGTCCCTGCGTAGGGGTACGTTCCCGAAGGCGTGAAGGTGACCGGGGCAAAGGTGACGCCGGTCAGCTTGCGCGCGGTGAGCGCATCTGCCAGCGCCTGTGCCTCCGTGTCAGACGCGATGAAGGGCGCGCCCACCTGCTCAAAGGCGTGGTCTGTGCCGCGACCTACGGAAAGATTCGTGAACTCCGCGAAGGCCGTGCCGGGGTACAGAGTTGCAGCGGCGAGGCTCTGCAGGTTAGGCGACGGGTTCACCCAGGGCACGCCGGTTTGGTCGTACCACAGGCCGCGCTGCCAGCGCTGCATGGGGACTACGGTCAGCCGCGCTCCCAGGTGACGTTCGCCGTTGAAGAAGCCTGCAAGCTCGCCCATGGTCAGGCCAAGCGAGAACGGCTCCTGCATGTAGCCAATGTACGATTCTGTGCCCGGGTCGCTGACCGGGCCGGCGACGTTGACGCCGCTCAGCATGGCTGGCCGGTCCAGCACCACGACCGGTGTGCCCGTCTTGGCAGCGCCTTCCAGCATGTAGGCCATGGCGGATTCATACGTGTAGAAGCGAACGCCCACGTCCTGCAGGTCGATAAGCACGGCGTCGAGCTTCTGCAGGTCTGCCGGTTTGGGCCTGCGGTCCTCCAGCGTTTTGCCGTACAGCGAAATCACCGGCAGTTTGGTTCGGCTATCCACTGAATCGCCAATGCCGGACTTGTCTTCCGCGCCAAGGATGCCGTGTTCTGGCGAGAAGAGCGTGGTGAGTTCCAAGCCGCCTTTGCCACGTTGCGCGGCAAGTACGTCGATGGTGCGCACGCCTTTGCTGTCGAGGCCAGTCTGGTTGGTTAGCAAACCTAACCGGATGTGGCCGGGCTGCTTGCTGGGCAGTGCCAGCAGCGCGCGGAAGTTGGTGGTTTCCAGCACGTCAATGCCGGTGAGCGTGGCTATGCCTGCGGGCGCGCCTGCAAGGCCCAGTGCGCGTGCAGCCGCGGTGGCCAACTTGCCACGCAGCGGCGTAATGGGCTTGCCGCCACGCGGGTGTACGGCGTTCGCCAGCAGGATGACGTAGCTGTCGCTGCGCGGGTCCATCCACAGGCTGGTGCCGGTGAAGCCGGTGTGGCCGAAGCTACCGACGGGGTAAATGTCACCGCGCGGGCGCGAGTACGGTGAGTCGATGTCCCACCCAAAACCGCGGA
>CALMRM010000033.1:24649-29807 GCA_937871605.1 uncultured Terriglobus sp.
ACCCGAAGCCGCGTAGCGCCTTGGCCTGCACGGGCTGCTCCGGCCTGCACATCAGCTCCAGCGTGGCCTGCTTCAGCGGAAAGGTGCTTGGCCGGCCTGCGAGCCGGTCGAGCAGCGCCTGCGCGAACAGCGCCGTATCCTGCGCGGTGGAGAATACGCCCGCGTGGCCCGCGACACCGCCCATGCGGCGCGTGGTGGGATCGTGCACCTCGCCGCGCAGCATGCGGTCGTCGGCCATGGGCTTGTCGTCGTTGTGCGCTGTGGGCGCGATGCGAGGGTTGGTGGGCAACAGCTGCGCAAGGCCGCACTGCTCCGCCGTCCAGTAAAGGTGCGGGCAGTGTGGCGTGGCATAACTGGTGTCTGTCATCCCGAGCGGCGCAAAGATGTGTTTCGCTGCGTACACATCCAGCGGCTCACCGGAAAGCTTCTCGACGATGGCACCGAGCGTGATGAAGTTGATGTCGGAGTAGACGAACTTCACACCCGGTGGCCCTGCAGGTACAGACTGCATGGCGCGTCGCACACCCTCAGCCTTGCCGGTCCATGCATCCGCAAGTGAGACGTCTGGCGCCAGACCGGAGTAGTGGGTCAGCAGTTGCCGCACGGTGATGGTGCTCTTACCGTTGGCGGCAAACTCCGGCAGGTACTTAACCACAGGGTCGTCAAACTGCAGCTTGCCCTGCTCGTACAGTTGCATGATGGCGACGGAGGTGCTCATGCATTTGGAGAGCGAGGCCATGTCGAAGACTGTGTCTTCCGTCATGGGCTCTATGGCCGGGTCGATGGAGCGGTTGCCGAAGGCGTGGTGGTAAACGACGTGGCCGCCGCTGCCGATGACCACCACAGCGCCGGGCAGCATCTTTTGTGCCACGGCATCGCGCATTAGTGCGTCCACTTCGCTAAAGTCCTGGGTCGATGTCTGGCCGTGCGCGGAAAGAGTCAGTGCGGCAAGCACGAGCAGCACGGCAGCCTGTGTCTGCCTTGCTCTGCGAAACAAGAGGCTGCAGATTGAGCCCACGACAAACGTGACAGCTGAGCCCAGCAGCACGTACCAGGTAAACGCGATGTTTGAAAGTGCAAAGCCGCCAACGTGCAGTGACGGCACCGGCAAGATCTTTGGCAGATACAAGGCAAGGTTCAGCGCGAAACCCACAACCATGCCGACGATCGAGCCAGCCTGAGTCGCATACCGCGTCAGCGTGCCCAGCAGGAAGACACCGAGCAGCGCGCCGTAGGCCACGGATGCAATCGAGAGTCCCATCTCCACTACATGCCCCTTGCCGCCCACGCGTACGGCGTAGATCGCGATCGCGACCAGCACAGCGGCCCATACCACGGTCGCCATGCGTGACACCAGGTTCCGCCGCTGCGCCGTTGTGGCTGGGCGCAGGCGCAGGTAGAAGTCAACCACGGTGGTGGACGAGAGCGAGTTCAGCGCGGCAGACAGGTTCGACATGGCTGCGGCAAGGATAGCCGCGATGAGCAGGCCCGCGATACCGGTGGGCATCTGCTGCACGATGAAGGCGGGAAAGAGCCGGTCAGACCCATGCACGGTAAGTGCCGCAGGGTGTTGCCGGTAAAAGACGAACAGACCCGCACCGATGACCAGGAACAGCGTGAACTGCAGCAGCACGACGCCGCCGCTGGCCAGCAGGGCTATGCGCGACTCGCGCAGGTTGCGTGCGGCAAGCAGGCGCTGCACCATCAACTGGTCTGTGCCGTGCGAGGCCATGGTGAGGAATGCGCCGCCCACCAGCCCGGCCCAGAAGGTGTAGGAACCGGTCAGGTTCAGGTGCCAATCCAGCACCTGCAGCTTGCCCGCGGCTGCCGTTACGGCGTGTGCTGTAGCCCAGCCGCCGTCAATTTTCGAGCCCAGCGTGAACAGCGCCACCACCGTCCCACCCACGTACAGCCCCATCTGCACCACGTCGGTCCAGATGACGGCAGCCATGCCGCCCTCAAAGGTGTACAGCAACGTCAGCAGGCTGATGATGACGATGCTGGCCACGTCGTTGGTGCCGATCGCGATGCCGACCACAATGCTGACCGCGTACACACGCACGCCCTCCGCCGCGGCACGCGTCAGCAGGAACAGGCCCGCGGTTACCTTGTGCAGGGCTGGGCCGAAGCGCCGGTCGATGAGCTGGTACGCGGTGAAGAGTTCGCCTTCGAAGTAGCGCGGTAGAAACAGAATGCAAATGAGCAGGCGTCCTGCCATGTAGCCGAACACGAGTTGCAGGAAGGTGAAGTTGCCCCCATACGCGATGCCAGGCACGCTGATGATGGTGAGCGTGCTGGTCTCTGCCGACACAATGGACAGCGCAATGGCCCACCACGGCACGCTGCGCGCCGCCAGGAAATACGAGGAGAGCGAGGCGTCGCTGCGCTTGCGGAAACGCAGGCCGAACAGCGTAATGCCCAGCAGGTACAACGCAATCAGAACCAGGTCAAAGGCGTGAAGCCGTGTCGGCATACCAGCGAGTGTAACGAAGCCGATGCGGGATTCGCGCTAGTGGGTGACAGGCTTGCCTCGTACGATCGTGCCGGTCCGCTGCCCATGTTCGTTGTAGATGTTGAAGTCGGCTGCGGTTGACGCCTGGAGTGCGCTGCCCAGCATGGCCGCAGGATTGGTCGAAGCAAGCCTGACAGCGACCGCCAGCGAACACTGCGTGAAGCTCTGAACGTTGGCGACGGCACGGTCCATGGTGAGAACGCTGCCGGCCAGCACGCCATTGTGCATGGCTACGCCGTCCTTTACCTGCGCCAGCATGCTGCCCAGGAGGTAGTCACCGTCGGGCATGCCGGTGGCCGCCATGCCGTCCGTCACCAGCATCGCGCGGTCATGCCCTTTCATGCGCAGCCACAGGCGCACGGCCTCGGGCGTGGTGTGCACGCCATCGCAGATGAGTTCGGCAAACAGATCGTCGCTGTCCAGCACCACGCCGAGCAGGCCCGGTTCGCGCTGGGTAAGGTTGCGCATGGCGTTGAACGTGTGCGTTGCACTGCGCGCACCGGCGGCGATGCCCGCGCGCGCCTGCTGTGCCAGCGCGTCGCTGTGGCCAAGACTCACGCGCACGCCCCGGGCTGTGGCATGCCCGATCAGCTCCAGCGCACCCGGCTCCTCCGGTGCAATCGTGACCAGGCAGATGTGTCCGCGCGCTGCTTCGAAGAACTGGTCGAAGAGTGAGACGGATGGGCGCTGCAAGAACTCGGGTTCGTGCACGCCGCGCTTGGCATGGGAGAGGAATGGACCTTCAAGGTGGATCCCGACGACGTCTGCTTCGCCTGCCGCTGGGCTTTGCTCGACCGCATCTGCAATGCGGCTGAGCGCACGCAGGGTGTGTTCCACGCTGGCGGTGACTGTGGTTGCGAGGTAGCGCGTGGTGCCGTGCAAGGCCAGCATGCGGCTGACGGTGCCGATGGCTTCGGGCGTGCCTTCCATCACGTCACGCCCGCCTGCACCGTGAACGTGCACGTCCAGGAAGCCGGGGCAGAGGGTGCTCTGCGGCAGGTGCAGCGTGCCATGCGGAGCGGCTTCTTCTAACGAAGTTGACATGCGCGCTACAGAGCCGTCCCTATCCAGGAGAACGAGCGGCCGGTCAACGACTCCGCTGTCTGCAATCAGAGTTTTTGCAGCCAGTGCAGTTGGCATGCGCGTCACTGTGCAACCTCGCTCATCTGCGGTGCTGCCGGTATGCCGAGGTCGGCAGCGGGCGGCAGGCTTTGCGAGCGGTCCCACTGGCGTTGCGCGGACCGCACCTTGTCGATGCGGCCCAGCCAGAGCTGGATCGTGAGATCGTAACGCTCCAGGTTGTTACGCAGCCAGTACGGCCGGTAGCTCTTTAACCATGCCTGTTCGTACAAATCGCGCGACAGCGAGTACGCGTTGCGCAGGTCCTGCAGCTTGCCGTTGACCGCATTGATGTCGACTAGGTCGCGTCCCACTTCCGCGTGGCTGTCCTTGTCCTTTTTGCCCTGCAGTGCATATGCCCTGGCATAGCTGGTTGCGATTTCATCCGTCAGCTGGAACTTGAGGCCGATCAGGTCCATGCGGCGCGCGCCCAGTTCCATGGAATCGAGGGCGTCCTCCTCCTGCAGTGTGCCGCTATTGCGCGCCTCGCGCAGCAGGATGATGGCCCGCTCCGCATGCAGGCGAAGCTCGCGGGTGTACGGACGAATGCGGGCTGCGGAGATCTGCCCGTCCGGGCTCCACGGGTCAACCCAGAACAGCAGATCCGATGCGTCGGAGGCTTTGAAGCCGTCCTTCAACACAGCATGGGCACCCATAAGCTCCTGCTGCGCCTGACTTACCTTGCCGGTGGTATCGCCGTGGAAGACGGCACCGTACTCCGCCTGGAATTGCGGGATCGAACTCTCGCCCCGGTGCCACGCGGCCTCTGCCCCAAACAGTACGGCGTACCAGTTGTTGTTGAAAAGCGCTTCACCGTCGTCGTCCCACACGGTGTTCAGCTGGCCAGTGCAGCCGCTGCGCTGCGCCTGCGCGGTGAACTGCTGGATGTTGGGCAGCGCCAGGTTGAAGTTTGGATAGACGCGGCTCCAGTTATTGACACCGGGTGCGACCCAGCACTCGATACCGGCATCGGTATACGGTTTGATCCAGGGCAGAAAGCCATGCGGCTGTGGGTTGTACTCCCATCCCACGGCGATGGTATTTTGCTTGAACGCCTGTGGCACCGTGCGCAGCAGCGCGGGCTCTTTCATGGCGATGTCGCCCCAGAACAGAAAGCGCCGGTTCAGCGGTTGCAACTCCGTGACGATCTTCTGCAGGTAGTCGAGGTAGACCGGGCCGAGCCCACGGGCGTCCACTGCAGCCTTTGTTTGTCCCTTGCCCAGTTCCACCGTCTCGTCCGCGCCCAGGTGCAGCAGCGGGCTTGGGTAGTCTGCGGCGAGTTCTGTGAAGAGCCGCTCCGTGAGTGCCAGGGATGCAGGCTGGCCCGGTGACAGCACATGGCCATGTGGCGTTTCCGCAAGGGGGGCGTAGGTGTCATACGAGAGCAGGTAATGCAGGTGGCCGAATGCCTCCTGCTCTGGAACAACGGTGACGTGGTAACGGGCCGCGTACGCCACCAGCTCGCGCGCTTCTGCCGGGGTGATGGATCCACCGGGCGGTGAGGCGAGTGGCTCTGAAGCGTACTGC
>CALMRM010000033.1:29817-44786 GCA_937871605.1 uncultured Terriglobus sp.
GACGCGTACTGCATCGTGTGCTCAAAGTACGGTGAGTACACGTTCATCTTGTAGGCAGCCAGCGTGCGAATTTGCTTCTTCTGAAACTCAAGCGTAGGCACGGGACCGCGGGAAAGGTCATCGTGCAAACCGCGATATTTGAGCGCGGGCCAGTCGCGTACGGTCGCAGCTTGGAGCGTTGCTCCTGCGCCTGTCCCGGTCACCATCTGCTTTGCCGTCATGGCGGCGTTAAAGAGGCCCGCCGCAGAGGAGGCGACCGCCGTGATGCCGCTGCTGTCCGGCACGATGGCGTAGCCCTCGGCTGTCATCTCCGGCGACCACTGCACGTTTGCGCTCTGCAGGGCCGCGCGCCCCGCAGCGCTACCCTGGCGTACCAACGCAATGTGTACAGGAGACGATGCCCTGACGCTGACGCCAGCTGCGGCTAGCGCCTGCGTGAGTTCCTGCGCGGCAAACTGGTCTTCGCTGCCGCACCCCGCGCACGTAACCGCTACGCCTGCCTGCAGGGGCAGCTTGCCGCCAGCGTGAACTTCCTGCGGCGCTGGCAGCAGCGCCAACTGTGCCACTGCGTTGGGATAGGCTGCGCAGCTTGCGAGCATGCCGGCCAGCACTCCCTTGATTGCGACACGGTGGCTGAGAGGACGGTACAGGCGAGCGTTACCCATGACATCCAGCTTACCGGCTCAGCCTACTGACGGATCGGCTTGGCTAAGCAGGCGCACGCACCGTCCAAAGGGCAGGCTCACGGATGGGCATGCGCCGCAGCAGCACGGGTGATGCTGAATCCGCAGGCAGCGCCTTCCATGTGTCGACGTACTCGGGCCTGCCGTACGCCCGGCCCGCGAGCAGCAGGCATGGCTGGCGTTGCGGAAGTTGCTGGAAGAGCTCCGGGTCGGCAGGAAACTTCCACAGAGCACGGCTGGCCAGTGCGGGATAGAGAAACGCGACGGCAGAGCGCATGCCGCGGCCGTCAGGCAGGGTGTAGTCCCACAGCCTGTCGGTTGGGCTGGACAGTGCCTGGCACAGGACCGCCATGCAGTCGAGGGTGAAGATCGATGCGGCATACGCGTCCGGGCGGTTGAGCTCAGCAGGGAACTGGCCGTCGAAGTTCATCTGACGTAGCAGCTTCTCGCGGAAGCGATGGAGACATTCGAGATGCAGGCTCTCGTTCCGTGCAAAGCGGGCGCACTCCGCTGCCTGCAGTGTCCAGCAGATGGCGAGACGATCCTTCGATTCCCGCGCGAGAAAGCCGGGCTTGGATTCGTCAAGCCACGTGGCAAACGCACCAAACCAGGTCCGCAGGTCTTTGGCCTCCTCGTCGGTGGCCGTGCCGTCGTAGCTGCACAGGAAGGCCGTGGCGCGCGCAGTCTCTGCGAGCATCACCGTCTCTTCTACGCCACGCAGCGTACCGTCCAGCGAATCAGGCCTGCAGCCGGCGTGATTGAGCTGGGGTTGCATCCGGGAGGTGCCATCTAGAAACCACGCATGCAGGATGCGCATGGCGTGGCGCGCGTAGTCTGCTCTCCGGGTCAGGCGCCACGCAGCGACGCAGGCTGCTAAAGCCGCATTCATGGCTACCAGGGCATCGCGGTGCGCGGTAAAGGCTTGCGGATTGGCATGGCCGGGCCGTGGGTGGAATGTCCGAGCATCCTCTGTTGGCCACCACTCTGGATCCTGCGAGTAGTACGTACCTGGCGGCAAACTTTTAGCTGCCGGGGGCACCGGTCCCAGACCTTCTGGAACGCGGCCAAGGGCTGCGTCGGCGGCGGTGAGTATGCGTGCGCGGTCATACTCCGCAACATCGAAATGGATGCCTGCGCCTACTGCCGTGGTCTGGGCTAGGCCCGCGCAACCAGCAAGGCACATTGCGGCGGAAGCACCGCAAAAGCTGCGGCGCGACACGATGCGAGGACCGGCAGCGCTACCCATCGTGCCTTGAAGGCTAACATGCAAAACAGCTACGGCCTGTTGGGGTAAGGAGTGGGTTGACCCGACGTAAGAGTCCAGTTATATTGGTGTTGCGGGGTGGAGCAGCCCGGTAGCTCGTTGGGCTCATAACCCAAAGGTCGTAGGTTCAAATCCTACCCCCGCAACCAATCAAATTAACAACTTACGAGGCTCGACGATTTCGGCCAACCCCACAAAACCCCACACGGCTGGGGCTTTCGTGCGTTTGGGCCTATCCTGCGGCCCGCATAGCGCCGTTTTCGGGCAGCACCATGCGAACGACGTTGCTGTTTGCGGCACGCTTGGAACGCATCTGCGCGTCGCCGTAGACATTCATTGTTGTAGCCACCTGAGCATGACGCATTAGCTTCTGCTGCACGCCTACAGGCGCGCCCGCGTCGTCTAGCAGGCTCCGGTATGTGTGCCGGAACGTATGCCATCCGATGTTCCTCCCCAGCTTGGCCTTGCGGCCAGCAGTCCGGATGTAGTCCTGCTGGATGCAACTCGCGTGGTACACCTTGCCGGTCGATTCATTGACGAATACCCAGCCTTCAGGGCTCTTTGGGGCGCGCTTCCTCCAAGAGCGCAGGAGATTAGCGAAGCTGGCGTCGAGCGGCAATTCATCCTGCGAGTATTCCGTCTTCACGCGGCTGATACGGCCATGTACCGCGGCGCGTGTCACCTTTAGGGTGAGTGCGTCGAAGTCGAAGTCAGCCCATTGCAGCGCCAGGACCTCGCTTACACGTAGGCCTAGGCACATCGCCACCTGCACCATGGGCTTGTACGGATCGTCCAGCGCGCCAACCACCAACTGGTACTGCTCCGGCGTGAGGACGAAGGGCTTCTTCTGCCGCTTGCTGATGCCGCGTATTTCGACGAACTCCATCGGATTGCGCGCCATGGGCATAAGCTCCCAGAACATCGCCCTCTCGAAGAGTCGGTGCAGCATGGCCTTCAGGTGCCCTCGCGTCTTCACAGAGACCGGTACCAGCTTGCCGCCTTCTACGCGCGTGAGCCCGCGCAGCCAGGTGTCGATCGCCAGAGGCTTAACGGCAGAGAGGGGAACTGACTCTCACGCGGGCCGGATGTGCTTGTCAAGCATCGTGCGATACGAGATTGCCGTTGAATACTGCAGCCCGCTGTCGTTTCGGGCTACACCTGCTTTCTGAGACACAATCTCGTCGATCCGCTCCTCCTGCTTGTAGCGGTCGATGAGCGTCCCGATGGTGACCGTGTTTTGCTGTTTGAAGGTCGCAGCGCCGTTGATGTCCAGCAGTTTATGCTGCAGGGCGACACGGGCTTTAGCTTCAGACGGGTAATCCACGGTTGATAGCGTCATCTGCTTCATGGGGCTGCCCGGAAGGGTGTTGTCGCGATAGCGGAACTCCCAAACCGGACGACCGTTCTTGCGGGGCCGTCTTCGCAGGCTGCCCGCCTGGTAACAATTACGCTCTAGCTGCAAGGTGTGTGTCCTTTCAGCTTTCACGCCGTGACTGGATGTCCGACTGTAGCGCGCTGTTTACCCAGGCATCAAGGGCCGACGCGCGGAAGCGCCAGCTCTTACCGACGCGAATGGCGGGCAGCTTGCCGCTGCGCGCGAACGATTGCACAGTCTTCTCGTGGATAAAAAGAAGCTTGGCCGCCTGCTCTGAGGTTAGAAGCGGCTCAAAGTTTGGGGCGAACTGCCCCGCTTCGATCGTTTGAGTAGATGAGGTCAGGACGTCGTCATTCGTCATGCCTTTTGTTTAGAGCCGCGCCGACTTTCCGGGCAATTTCAGGAATGTAGAGACATCCAAGGCGGGAAGAATGGGCTAGCGGTGCTCGATGACGCAATCTTCCGGAAAGGCTAGTGCATCATTCCATGGCGGGAGGAGTCGTTCTGCTGGGTTGGACGCTCGCAAGAATCCGAGACGCAGCGCTTCTTCATAGCCCTGCGCGTGAGCTTTGCCGCGGCAGACACATGTGCAGTCGTCCCGATTCTCTGGATGCTGCGATCCGTAACAACCGGGCAAGCAGTAGCGGATGTCGGCAGGATTTGGCACTCGGTAAGCCTCCAAGGTGAGCTGGTCAGGATTTCGTTCTGAGAGCGCCGGGTATCGAAGCTCAGCTGTCGAAGGTTGCTGTGCAAAGATTCGGACAATCGCAGCTGCACATGCACGACCTTCTCTCGCTTGCGGCGCGTAGGCTCGCCCTGTTCCGTTTCGGCCAAGCAGCCCTCCTGGTGCATGCATAGGTGTATAGCCTTCACTTGCATTTATACATGCACACATGTACTGTCCACTCTGTAGGCGTTAGCCATTGAGCTGCCGTCACAAAAGCCAGCACGACCCTCTTCTCCCAGGCAGACAGAAACGCTCCGCTCAGGCGCTAGAACGCTTGAAGCGGAGCTAACCAGAGAAGTCTAAGAGGGACTCCACATGGCTACTCTGCAGAATAACGGGGCGCAGGCGCTCCTGCACGCCTTCAGCGCATACAGCACCTCCGCCGACGTTGTGGCCCTCAACTGTGCGCGCTTTGATGTGCTGCCCTACTCCCTCTCCACGCAGGGGCTCCCGACGCTGCAGGTGCACCCGGATGCTTGGCCCCAGGACGTTGAGGAGCAAGCCCGCGGGTTCCGCATAGTGGTTGATGGCGGGCCAGCAAGGGGCGGCGACCTGTCGCTTGTATGCCTCGAATCAGGAGAGATACTTCTAGCCGATTGCGCTAACACGGACTCGTTTTGCGATGCACACACAGGCAAGACACTCGTAGGGAAGGTCGACCTGCTGGGAGTCGTCGTAGAAAAGCACAGCATTTACATTGACGCCGCAGAGCTGCGCCGCCGTTCTGCGGCTGCCTAACAGAACTATTTCGCGGCAGAAGAGAGGGTTGCAGTTTCTGCCACCGCAACGCTTCGCTAGCCAGCAAAGTTTACGAGGAACTCCACAATGGCTACACCGCAGCATCATGGCGTGAACGGACCTCCAACAGCGATCGGAGAAGCTTTCGCTTTAACTTTGAGCGGAGCCGCGATGGAGCGGGACTTTAGCCCCGGCGACACAGTGGTAGTGGACCCCACGAAGCAACCCTCCCCTGGCGATTACGTCGCCGCCAGTGTCAACAGGGGCCCAGCACAGATTGCTAAGTATCGCCTCATTAGCAGCCCGGCAGACAGTGAAGCTGTTTTCGAGCTGGTCCCCTTAAATTCCTTCTTCCCGGATATTCGTTCCGACAAGCACGACAAAAGCCTCCTAGGTCGATGCATGCAAAGGCTGCAGCACCTCTAGCCCGGTTACGCCAGAGGCTTGCCGGTAGGCGGCCTCAGCACCGGCCCGCCTCGATCAACTCTTTGCCTTCGTCGCTTACCTGTGCGTACAACCACGTACAGGCAGCAGCCACGAGGGCAGAGCATGTACTCACTTAAAGACTTCCTGGTGTTGGCAGGCATCAGCCGCGCCACGTTCTACAAACTGAGGCGCGCCGGGCAGGCTCCAGCACAGACGGGCATCACGCGCCGCGTGCAGATTGCACATGACACGGCGCACGCATGGCTAAAGAAGCGGGAGGCAGTCGCTTAGCGACCGCCGAATAGCGCTTTAAGGATGCCCCCCGTATCAAAGCTGTTAGCGAGCTTCGCCTCAAAGTCGTCGCGGTCGTCGCCCTGCTTTTGCATGCTGTCTAGGTCGAAGCCGCCTTCTTTGTTCTGAGTGATATTCAGCAGGATAGAAACCTTCTTTCCGTCTCCACTGCCCGGCAAGGCCGCACCATTGACGAAGGGACGGAATAGCGATCCAAAGACACCAGCCGCGCCGCCCGTCGTGTTGCCAGGCGTTGTTGGCATGCCTGCGGGAGTGTTCTGCTGGGCAGGGAGGCTCAGGCCAGCCGTTAGGTTGCCGACCAGCTTTTCTGTCATGGGCTGCACGGTGCGTTCGTAGACGGCCTTCTGTAGAGCCCTCTCCAGATTCTTTCCGAAGCCCTCAAATGCCTTGGCCGCGCCCTGATCGAAGTTCAGAAAGAGGTCCTCGAAAGCGCCGTCAAAGCTCTCCCGCAGATGGGCGCTTACCTCGTCGATCGGGTTCCGCAGTTCGATGATCTTCTCTGAAAGCTCCTCCCCCTTTGCGGCGGCTTGCAGATCGCCGCCTTTCGTAAGCTGCTGGTACGCATCCAGCACGGGCTGCAGGTTGTCGGCCTGCTGCTGGCCGATTGCGGCGCGTTGTGCACGGGCGTCGCCGCTGCCAACCTGGCCAGCGCGCTCCCGGTAGTCCAGCAACCGCCCCTGTGCGTCACCCTGCGCGTTCGCTACGTCGTATTGCTGCTCGGCCCCACTCAGGATGATGCCGCCGCGCTTCTGGTTCTGCCCGGCTTGGTAGTTCCGTACCTCCTGAGAGTCCGGGCCATACTGCCCGCCAAGCACTGCGGACTGAATCCTCGTCTCGTCGTCCAGCTGCTTTAGGCGGGCAGATGTACCGCCGCGGGTCTCCTCCAGCTGCGCTGCCAGTTGGTCGCTCTGCGCCTGCAACGCTTCCTTCCGTTGCGCGGTCGCTGTTGCGGCTTTCGCATCCGCCGCCGCGATCTTGTCGGAGCGCTCCAGGATGCGGTCTGCGATCTTCGCCTGTTCGGTTGATAGCTCCACCAGCCGTGCCCGCGTCTTGATCTGGTCAGCTTCCGACGCGCCAGGGTGTGCAGCGACGCGAGTCTTTTCGATGGCCAGCGCGCCATAGCTTTTCACGTCGGCTGCCTGGTCCGCATAGAGCGACGCCTGCTCCAACTGCTGCTTGCGGGTGTAGTAGGCATCTTCCGACACGAGGCGGCGCTTGTAATCGCCCTCCAATAACTCCAGCATCAGCCCCACATGCGACTTCTGCTGGTCGGCCTCTGACTTGGCGGCTTGCTCTGCAGCCTTGCGGCGGGCGTCGTCAAGCCCACGTTGCGCCTCTGCTACCTTGGAGGCCCCTGCAGTATCCGGCGTTCCCGCATAGCCCTTGCCGCTGCCAGCGCGGCCCGTGAGGCGGCGATGTTCGGAAATGCTTTCGCCAGCACCAGGGGCGTAGCCGGTTTCATACACCATCAGAGCGGCTTCGCCCTTCTTCTGGTAGTTGTCCGCGGAAGCCTGCAGCGTTGCCGTGTTCTGCTGCAGCGATGCCGCCTTACCGCTGAGGCCAGCAGCATCTGCCAGGATGGCTGCCTTGCCCGACATGGTGGCTTCTGCGCCCTCGAAAGTGGCGAGAAAACCATAGATGCCTGCCGTTGCGTAGGCCATACCCTTGCCGAACTTCTGGCCGAACGCAGCGAAGTCGTCAAACTGCCCTTTGCTGCCAGAGATGATGCCCGCCAACGCAGAGACGGCGGGGATAAGCCCGGCAGTGAAGCCCAGCGACGCGCCCCGAATCCGCTCCTGCATGTCGCGTAGCTGCTCGTTGGCTTTCGCGAGGCGGCCTGCAGTGTCGTCGCCAAGCTGTACGCCTGCTTCCTGCGCCTTACGGCGGAACTCATCGAAGTTGGTGCCCAGCCGCTGCAGCAGCGCCACCTGGTCGACGCCACCGCGTCCGGTAAGCGCCGTCGCCAGTTCGTTGCGGCGGGCCGCGGATGACGTGTTCGCCAGCGTGGTTCCAAGCGCGCGCAGAGCAATCTCCGCACCATCGGAACGCCCGGCCAAGTCCTTTGCGTTCAGCCCCAGCGACTTAATGACGCCTGCAGCCTTTTCGTTGCCGTCCGCAGCGGCACCGATCGTCTTATCCATGCGCGCGACCGCAGTCGTCACACCCTCAAAATCAGAGTTGGTGATGGTGGCCGCGTAATGCAGGGTAGAGAGCGTTGAGACGGAAAGGCCCGTCTTTGCCGCCGCCTTCTCCAGCGTCTCACCGAACACCAGTGCAGCGGTAGTGGCCTGGGCGAACTGAGAGACGGCAGCGCGCAGCCCCAACGTGATGCCAAGGGATGCGCCCAGCTGCGTGAGCGAGGACAGCGCGCCGGACGTCTCGGAAGACGACGCCCGTATCTTCGCCAGGTGCGCATCGAGCGCGTCCAGCGCTGGCTTACTGCCGTCTTTCGCGTCGATTACAACCACCAACCCGCCGCTTACCGCCATGTCTTACTCCTTCTGCTTACCGGCTTCGCGCCGCTTCTCCGTGCGATCCCAGAGTTTTGCGAACTTTTCTTCGTCGTTCAGTTCGCGCCTGCGACGTTGCGGCTTGCCGCGGCCCAGCAGCTTGTCCGGCTGGACCTTGTCTGCGTCCGCACCGGCTGCAATCAGCAGGTAGGAGACGCACCACGCCGCAAGACTGCGATCGCGCTCGATGCGCGTCTCATAGCCCTTTACGTAGTGCCGCCAGGTGCAGAACGGAAGCCGAAAAAGCTCCACACGCGAGATGCCCAGGGCCGCAGCGACTTCGAAGACGCTGGACCAACTCCAGGCGTTGGCGCGGGTTCGCTTCCAGGAGCCGCGACGTCCGCGCGAACGTCGAGCCCCGCCGCTTCCCCCGGTGACACAAAGCACGAAAGCACCGCACGGGCGATCGTCGCCTGCAGTTCGTGGATGTTGCCTAGGTGCACAGAGCGCCGGATCGTCGCCTCGGTTTCCTGCCGCGGCGTTCCACGCTCGGCAGCTATCTCCCGGTCAGTTTCCAGCATGGCGTAGAGGACCATGGCCAGCTCGTCAGGCTTTACCGGCTCAGTCTGCCGGGCATCCTTGCCGTCGATGCGCACCGGCCTGCCCAGCCAGCGCTCTGCGAGCCACAGCAGCCAGTGTGCGCCGATGCGGCCATCCAAGACGCGTCCCATGTTGAGGTCAGGGCACAGCAACCGCTGTTCACCGGCCAATGCTATCTGCGTACCACCCGCCAGAAACTCCATGCGTTAGGTATGCCGCACGCACTCGGATGCGGGCAAAGTAGACGGGCACGGACTTCAGTAAACATTGGAATACAGGGCTTAGAGGCCGTTCTACAGCCTGAAGCCGCGATCGTAAATGCGCTTCCAGGCAATGTCCCACTGGCGCTCCAGGCGCTCGCGCACAATCCGCTGTACCGTCGCGACCATCTGCAGGCCCGACTTCTTAATGCGGACCTCGTCGACCAATAGGTAGAACGGTGCGGCGTCGCGCCCATCCGCCAAGCGGCCAAGGATGGCAAGGTGTCCGCCGCGCAGCTTCTGTACGAAGAAAACCATACCGCGCACGACTCGCTGATTCTTTAGGGCGATCTGCCCTTTGCGATTTCTGCCAGCGTAGCGCCCGCCCGTCGCGCCCAGCAGGTTTTTTGGCCGTAGCTCTGCTGGGATGACGCCCGGAGCCATGGCGCGCAGGTACCGCGTCGGCACGGCTATGTGCTGCCTGCCATTCACCGGCACGCGCTCACCGCCGTCTTCCTGCCTCACGAGGTAGTCGGGTGCGCCCGTCGCCCGGTTTGCCGTGTCGGTGTAGACGATAGCCTGCAGATTCGTCGGTGTAGCGGCCTTGATCCGCACGCCTTGCTCCGTCCAGGTGTTGCGAAGGGAGAAAGACGCCCGCACGTTGCGGCGCACGGCCTGCTGGGCGTCCTGGGCTACCGCGGTAAGCGTGGCTGCGGCGGCAAAGGGGATGTGCCGCCTTTCCAGCTCGCGACGAGCGCGAGCTAAGTCGGAGAGGTCGACATTCACATGGACTTCCATGTCATCTGCATAGCACCTACTTGCGACGTTCGGCACGTTGTTCGCTTCTACGTTTCCTCATCAGAGCCTTATGTCCGCATTCCTCTGAGCAGTACTGCCGTGGGTGTTTAGACCGGACCTCGTAATACGTGTTGCAGTCAGGAAAACTGCAGAGAGCGCGCTTAATTCCACAAAGCCGCTCGGCGTATGTGACAGCCAGAATCGTCTCCAGAACAGAGTAAGCGTGAATCGTAGCGCGCAGAGTGGGTCGCTCATCTGGCCGCGGATTACTTACGGCGATCGAGAACTCATCAATGTGTCCGGCCAGCCATCGCTGCTCTTTGGTCGAAGACGCGTTCAGCAAGTCACGCCATGCGCCCGGCACTGCGAATTGAACTCCCGCGATCTGCTTTTTTCCCTTGATCGTACGCAAAAGAGGCTCTTCTTTCAGCCAGCCCTGAACGCAGATTGAGCCGATTACCTCTTGCCACAGGTAGAGGTCCGCGCCTGTGATAACACTCTCCGAGAAAGTCTCCTTTGGCATTTGAAAGTGCCCAACGTGCAAAAAGAAGTTGGCAGCTTCTTCTACATTTCTCAGGCCCAAAAACGTGTTGCGGAGAGCTAAAGGCTCCCTATTTGCCTCAAGAAATGGTCTTCGCCGCTCATCGCGGATGCGTACAGCTCTCTCCTTGCCCTGTCCCTCGACTGAAGTAGATACGCCCGGAAAGGGACTATACAGAATCTCCACAGGCATTGCAGGAAGGTTCAAGTTCAGCGTCGCGACCGGGGAGAGTAGCTGCAGCTTCCGAACCTTGGTGAGGGTATTTGTGACTTGCATACCCTAACGCTAAAGCATAAAGCTTCCAAAAGCGCTCATAGAGCGAAATAAAGTTCGTTAGGCCGACAAGGAGGACTATGGAAGGTCTTGGAGTCGTACTGTCAGAGCGAGATTTGGCGAAGCGTTTCGGTATCAGTAGTGCAACGCTGCGACGTTTACGGAAGCTGGGAGAGGCGCCAGCTTCGATACAACTCAGCGAGCGCAAGAGGGTGTACCTGCAAGAGTCAGTCAACGAATGGCTGCGCCGTTTACAGGCCGCACAGAGCGAAGCTCAAAGGGCTGGAGAGCACTTGGCCGCTCTGGGCTACTACGATGCTCCCGACAAAGAAGCCTGGATCCGCGAGCGGATCGGAAGCCGCTAATGGGCAAGCTACCTGCTATCCAGTTTTACCCCGGCGATTGGCGAAAGGATGTTGGAGTCCAATCGCTCACATTCCACGACCGCGGTGTGTGGTTCGAATTACTCATGCTCATGCATGAGAGCGAACGGCGCGGAGTCCTCGTGCTCAATGGAAGAGCCATACCGGAGTCCGCGCTAGCGCGGCTGCTTGGTTTGGATAACCAAATCTTAACCACCACCCTAACCACGCTCCTAGACGTTGGAGTCGTTTCGGTTGAAGAAGCCACCGGCGCTTTAATGTCTCGCCGCATGGTACGTGACGAACACCTGCGCACGGTTCGCGCAGAATGCGGCAAATTGGGTGGAAATCCTGCACTCAAACCAAGTTTGGTTAAGCAAAGGTCAACCATCCCACTTAAGCAAAGGACAACCACTCGGGATAAGCAAAAGGCAACCCCTTCATCTTCATCTTCAATTTCATCTTCGGAAGAAGTAACAGCTACGGGCGCAGGCGTTCGCGATGTCGATCCCGCAACCGAGATGCTACCGCCGTGGCTACCGGCAGAAACGTGGGCTTCGTGGGAACGCACGCGAAAAGCCCTGAAAAGGCCGGTCACGGATGATGCAAGGCGGCTTCAGATCAAGAAGCTAGAAGCGCTGAGAGCTAAGGGGCACGATCCGCAAGCCGTGCTTGAGCAGTCCATCGCCAACGGGTGGCAGGGACTCTTTGAAATCAAGCCAGACATTCAGCACACCATAACAGGAGGACAGGGCCATGGTTCCAACACTCGAAAGCCAACTGCAGAGGAACGCCAGCAGGGGATCGCTGACAATGTTGCAAGGGCCATCGCCAGAGGCGAGGCTCGCATGGGCTCACACGCGGATAGGCATCATGGAGTCACTGAAGCAGGGGCCTACGCTCACTGACGCTGCACGTGACTACTACGCCGATGAGCTGTTGGAGGCTGCTGGGGAAGTGGGTACCAGCGCTGTAGAGGCGGCCATAAAGTGCTGCCTGCGAGAAAGCCCCTTCAGGCCAGACATTTCCGACATTCGCAAGGCTTTGGGCATCACCCAGGCGCAGGCTGGTACCGTTGTTGCCAGCGCAGACACGGTGGAATCAAAGCAGGCATGGCATGAGCTGCTCGACTACCTGAAGCGTTACGCGAAGAGCGACGAACACGGGCGGTACAGTTTCCGACGGCAAATGAAACTACGGCTGGAGAACGGTCAACCCGTGCTCGTACAGGATGCCAAGGGGCGGAATGCAGTCGCCTATGACGAACTGCCCATGCCACCACTTGCGCCGCGGCTGGAATGGTGCCTGGAGCAAATAGGGGGCATAGCCCGGATCAAAGACTGCGAGGATCGCTACATCGAAATCGTCCGTAAAGAGTTCGTTGCGGCGTGGCCGCTCTACACGGAGAACTATACCCGCAAGCTACCTGCAAGGGCCGCTGACGGAGAGGTGAGCATCGCAGACGTGTTGCAGATCGGTGCTATCTCGCGCATGGCGATGCCAGGAGGTCGAGCATGAACGGCAGGCAGCTAGATACGCACACCACAAGCGCAGAAGAGACACTGGCGCTCCTGCCGCATGCGGAATTTGTCCTCGAAATGCTCGCCCTCATCGGCATAAAGCGGCTAGGACAGGTTCCGCTCACCTTCATTGCGTACATCGGCCCCGAGATAATCCGCCTGAACGCAGAAGCGATAAGGGAAGTGCTGCAGGACGCGCTGGCAGACGACGCGGACAAGTCCATGACTCTGGCCACGTTCTACCAGCCCGCTCTGCGTTACTGCGAGCGCCACGGCCTCAGCTTAGAAAGGTCGCGGTTGAGTTTGGAGTGGTGGCAGCCGGAACAAAATGCGCTGATTCAGTAAGGCATGCGGAAACCGGAAGATGTTCTGAGCATCTTGGCTTCCGGTTTCCGCCACTTCCGGTTCTGAAGCGGGTGCAAGTTGCGCATCAGCAACGATTTAGCGTCTCAGCCCGACTGCGAGGATCGGAAACGGAAAGGCTGACGAAAAATCCTGTCGCTAGGCACGGGCGGGGGTGGCGCGATACCCGTAACTGCGACTCGGCAGAGGGGACCCAAAGTCTTCCACTGGTCGACGGGGTCGGCAATGGTCCTCGACATGCCCTGCGGTGCGCGTGCTCGATGCACACATGACAGGCGTGCGCGATGCACACACAAACGCATACGGATAGGTGGAATCCCTACAGGCGTTTGTGAGACCGTGAGCGGGTTGCGGACTGGCGACGTCTAACCTACTCAGCCGACCTGCTCCTCCGTAGATACTCAAACCCGCTCATGCCAAGCGTCCATGCCTTGGGTGATGCATGGCTTCCCGCTCTTCACCTGTACGGCCACTCTTACAAACAGCTTTCGGCGCTCTTCGGCGATACTGCTACTCACGGAGGCTACTCGAACATGCTAAGGAAGCGGTCGCTGACGGCAATCGGAGCTGTTTTTCTTGCCTGCGCAGCCTTCTTGTATATCGTCTCCCAGATTCTGACTCCTGCTGATTTCCGCGAATTCAGCACCATGCGACAGCGGGTGCGCTGGATACAGCTTGGGGCGACTGCGTTGGCGTTCTACGGAATGCTGATTTCAGTCTTCGCTTACTTGAAAGGTGACGCCGTAAGGCTGGAGGCAGGGGAGTTCTCTGTCAACAAGGCGGCAGAACCTCCGCCTGCTCAAAGGGAAGCTACGTTACCGAATGACGGCCCTCCACGTGCAGACACCGCCCAATCAGATGCTGCCTTTTCGCTCGTTCGTGATTTGGAGGCAGCCGCTGCCCTTGCCACGCCCCTCGACGCTCTTCAGGTTAGGATTGGCGCGTTGTTTGATGCTAATCAGGCTCGTCTGCGCAATGAAGCGGCACAACTTGAAAAGAGAGGCGCGCTGAACCTCGCTGTTGGCGTGAGCGTCACCATAGCAGCTACCGGCGTGCTGATCTATTTGGTGACACGACCTCATCCAGACTTCGACAGGCTGGCTCCCTTGCTCAACTTCTACATACCAAGAGTAACGACGATCGTACTGATCGAAACCTTCGCGTATTTCTTTCTTGGCTTGTATCGCGCCAACTTGGCCGAAATTAAGTACTACCAAAACGAACGGACTACGCTCGCCGCGCTTGAGATTGCCTGGAGAGCCTCACTGCAAGCCGATCTTTCCGAAGCGACGGCAGGTGTGGTCAAACGACTCGCTTCGACTGACCGCAATCCCGCTACCCTGAGCAAGGACGCGGTCGGAGACAAATCCGAGCTTCTCGAAGTGTTGAAATCGGTCTCGGCAATCGCGGTAGAGTCGCTCAAGAAGAAGGCCGACTAATAGAGGCAGGTTGGAGGGCTGAACGCTCCAGACGAGTAGGGCTCTGCCGTCCGCACCATCCGGTGTAGCCGCTACAAGGCTTCTAGATAGGTGAGCCGGGCCGCTCCTAAACCACTCCCTCACCACCTCTTCGGTTCTCCCAGCCGCTACGCTGCAGGCCCGTGCGCCAGGCGTGTCGGTTGTTGGCCCCTTGAGTAACGTACTCCAGGTTGCAGGCGGACGCGTTCGCCTTGTCCCCGTCTATGTGGTTCACGGTCATACCCGCTGGCCTGTCGCCGATGAATGCCTGCGCGACAAGCGTATGCACCATGACGGTGTAGAACTGGCCGAGCTTAACCTTCGGGTAGCCGCGGGTGTCGGGTGTCGGGACTAGCTCACGCCATCCGCGACGAGTGCCGCAACGCGACCACACCCTGCCGTCTGCTGTCACTCCATACCGCGTGTCTTGCGGCAGCAGTTGAATGCTTTCCATGCGCGCAGCATGCCAGCAACGTAAGAAACCAGGCTAAGCTGCCGCTAGGAGGCTCGCTTTCTCCCCACCTAGGTACTCGGGGAAAGTCACTGCAAGCGGTTGGACAGCGCGCTGTTGCAGTCACCCTGCCTCCTACTGAGCCGCAAGCTTTGCCGGATTCAGCAAGTAAACGATTACGAAAACAGCGAGGGCTCCCCCAGCGCGTAGCCATGTCTTCCCGCCGCGTGCAAACTCTACATGTATGAACCCGGTGAGGACGCCTCCGACACCCGCAGCAGCAAGAGACAGCACTACCCGGAACACTAGAAATTGAAAAGGCGTCGGGTTCGGGAACTTAAACGCCGCAACAAGGATCACAGCCAAGAAGAGCAGGCCGAAACCAAACCCGAATAAAGTTTCAAGTCTCCTGTTTGTCTGCATCGCGTT
>CALMRM010000033.1:44796-45270 GCA_937871605.1 uncultured Terriglobus sp.
ATCGCGTTCTCCTCCACGGCTAAGCAGGTAACGTCAAGCAAGTTCTGTATCGCAAGTTTACATTTCAAGCTCACGTCCAAAGTGGCTATCTCTCGCTCCACAAAGGCGCGGCGGCCACTTGTGGAAACAGTACCTGCACGCGCAGCAATGGTTGTGCATTGCCAAGTGAGCCAGTCATCTGAAATAGAGTCATCGTTGCTCACGCATGCTCCAACCGACCGGAGTGTGATTGGAAGATCAGAGAAACGTTGTCTGTGGTCACATCGACATCTTTGCCGGTACGCCAGTCGAATACGGTGTCTGGAACGCTTTCAGGCCAGACAAAGTCCCGTATACCGCCCCGACTTTCTGTGGACTCCACGCGCGTAATGCGGTCTACTAGGCCCTCAACTTGCAATTCCGCGAGTGCAATCGCAAGAGAGGGAAGACTTACTGGACGTAGCCGCTGCTCCAGAAGTCGCACTGTGAACTGGG
>CALMRM010000034.1 GCA_937871605.1 uncultured Terriglobus sp.
GTTCAATTCGCTTGCCAGCGCCTCTGCATCTTTCCGCGAAGGCGCGTAGACGATGGCGGGCCGGCTCGCCTCGCCCTGCAGCAGCTTACGGGCCAGCTCGGTGCGCCGGGGTTTGGAGATCTCCACGACCTCCACTGCAAGGTTGGTGCGCCGGAAGCCCTGGATGAACTGCGCGGGGTTGTGCAGTCCGAGTTCGGCGACGATGTCGCGCTGTACCTGCGGGGTTGCGGTCGCTGTAAGCGCGACCACCGGTGCAGGCCTTAACTGGCGCAAGTGTGACGCGAGGTTGCGGTAATCGGGCCTGAAGTCATGCCCCCATTGCGAAATGCAATGGGCCTCGTCGATGGCGATGAGTGACAGCGGCCGTTTCGCCAACATGGCCGCAAAGCCCGGCACCCGAAAGCGCTCTGGTGCGATGAAGAGGAACTGCAGTCTGCCGTCGAGGTAGTCACGGCAGACTTCGCGGCTGTGCTCCCGCGGCAGACCTGAGTGGATGCGACCAACAGTAAGACCCAGCGCCTCCAGCTTCTGCGCCTGGTCGTCCATCAGGGCGATGAGTGGAGAAATGACCAGCGCCGTACCGCTCCTTGCAAGAGCAGGCAACTGGTAGCACAGGCTCTTGCCCGCGCCGGTCGGCATCACCAGCAACACATCACGGCCCGCTACAGCTGCTTCGCACACGGCCTGCTGGCTCGCGCGAAAGCCAGAGAAACCAAAGGTCCTTTGGAGCAGAGTCTGAAGGTCAGCAGGCGGCATCTACTGGACTATCTTCGCATAGCCTTCGCCTGCGACATGGCATCAGCAGGGATGACCGAGCTGGGGAATGCCTCGTTGCCAACACAATTGCGGGAGTGTGGGGCTGGAACAAGGGCACGGGCTCAAGGCTGTTTGGGCATGGCGAACTGGGCGAAGGCGTGCACGAGGGAAAGCAACTCTGCAATCACCGCCGCCGTCTCCGCGTTCCAAAGGAACATAGCTCGCACGGGTGCCGGTGTGTTCGGCAAAACCACTGGTAAGGGTGCCGTCGTGTGGGCACCGCCGACCAGTACGAGGCCATCCACGGCGAAACGAACGGTACCGCTATGGCGGTCACCGCGCCATTGCGCTGAGTAACGGCGACACGGTTGCTGGGGTGGGGTTGGAACCATGGAGCAGGCATCTTTGGGCACGGCGAAACGGGCGAGGGCATGCACTCGGCAGCCCGGCGGTGGACTTTCAAGTCACGATCACCAGCGCATATGACGTGCGAAAGCAGTCCTACACTGCGGGCACTACCAGTCTCGCGGTACCGCAGACGCTGTTCTTTGCCAGTGTGTACCAGTGGTCCGTCGCGGGCAGGTACGGCAAGTCGCCGGGATACGGGTCCGGCCACCACCGCCAGCTTCACCACTATCGCGAGCGGATGAGAGTTGCGCCGGAGCAGCGCAGAAGTACGCTTAGCGTCTACGCATCCACAAGTGCGGGCCAATGGGCGCTGTACATTACGATTCTGGAGAGGCCAGCTGCTGGGCTGCACGTACAACACAGGCGCGGCGTCGCCGGCGCTCCGCTGCAGCATGGCCATCCGAGCCTGTGACCATGCGCGCCAACTGGGGTACGGCAAACCACCATGCAGCCAGCCCGATCAGGAGAAAGAGCAGCTTCGCTGGAGGGAGGTCGTCCTTCAGCGTGCCATCCCGTTGTGCTTCGGCAAACATCGCCACCGTGCGTCGGTAGTGAGCGGTGCGGGCCTTCTCGTTTACGGCTGGACCCTCGGCTAGAGCCTCCCAGAGCAAGAGCCGGAGCAACTGAGGATGCTCGTCGTGGTAATCGAAGATGCAACCCGTAAACTCTCCGATATCTTCCAGGCCGGGAGCGTTCACACCCAGGGCCATGGCTAAACTCTCCAACTCGTCGATGAGCACCGCTTCAAAGAGCCGTCGCTTGTCGCCAAAGTAGTTGTAGAGCCGCTCCTTATTGATTCCTGCGAGCGCTGCGATGCGCTCCATGGTCGTACCGTCCGCACCGTGCGCCGCGAACTCTACCAGTGCCGCTTGCTGCAGACGACGTCGCGTTTCCTGTGTATCCCAAGCCATGCACCTATTTTATTTGAGTCCCAACGGAGGAGTTGGAGTCTGATAGGAGTCCAACCAGATCGTTGGAATCAGCAGAGCATTCGCATCGAGGAGAGCAAGCATGTCGAGAAGACTTGAAAACAAGGTTGCGGTGGTGACAGGCGGAACGAGCGGTATCGGGTTCGCAACAGGCAAACTCCTCGCAACCGAAGGGGCCAAGGTGTTTGTGACAGGACGAAGAAGCCCCGAACTCGCGGCGGCGGTCGAGCAGATCGGTCACGGTGCCGTTGGCATCCAGGGCGACGTTTCCAACCTGGAGGATCTGGATCGGCTGTTCACTGCGGTGAAAAAGCAGGCGGAACGGCTGGATATCCTGTTTGCAAACGCCGGCACGGCGGAACACCTCACACTCGAGCAGGTCTCTGAGAGTCAGTTCGACACCGGCTTTTGCGCAAATGTCAAAGGAGTGTTCTTCTGCATGCAAAAAGCCTTGCCGTTGATGCCCGATGGAGCAGCCGTTGTTCTGAACGCTTCCATGTGGACGATCAAGGGCATTCCCGGTTTCGGCGTGTTGAGCGCAAGCAAGGCCGCGGTGAGAAGCCTCGCGCGGACGTGGGCAAACGAACTCAGGGAGCGGCGCATACGCGTCAACGTCGTTAGCCCAGGCCCAGTGCACACTCCGTCCATTGAGAGGGCAACAGGCGGCCGAGAGAATGCGGAACGACTCCTGGCGGACCTGTCAAAACACATTCCGCTGGGTCGCCCCGGAACGCCGGAGGAGATCGCAAAAGCGGTCGTATTCCTCGCTTCAGACGACGCCAGCTATGTGAATGGCGCTGAACTGTTCGTCGACGGAGGGATGGTACAGATTTAACGGTGAGGCTCTGCTGCAACAAGCGTGGTCGTCGCGTTGTCGAAAGTGACTCGGTTCTGGGTGCTATCCATAGATGAGTCACTCGCGACTGTCCGCCGAGTTCATCCACCCTGAGTGGCACTCTACCATGTGCCCAAAACCTAAACAGTGCCCTTGAACTCGAACTGTTCCTGACAACCGAGACTCTCAGAACGGGGCAGACTACATACTGGCGTCTGCAGCTTCTATCATGGCCAGCAGCATCTCCACTTGGAGCTCGATCATTTGCTCCATGTGGGCGACGCTCTTTGCCGCAGCCTCAAGCCCGAGCAGTGAATAGACAAAATTAAAAAGTATCTTCTTCGTCTGCGCGGGACTGCGTTTCGACACGGGTCCGACGATGCCGATGAGAAAAGCGATGAACTCATCAAAGATGTCACGAACCGCCGGTACGCGTAGGTCGAACAAGTCTCTTGAGTCAGGGTGGTGCTCGGCTAGGCGAAGGCCGTGAGTTCCCCAGTCGCGGCAAAAATACTGGAGCTTGCCCCGGGTCGTTCTCAAGGTGGACAGCTTCTCCCGGTAGTTCTGAAGCGCCTCCCGGTTCATCTCGCGTACCACTGCGGCAAACAGTTCGTCCTTGCCTGGAAAGAGCTCGTAGAGAGCAGGCCGGGACAGGCTGGCGGCCTTCGAGAGATCCGCCATTGTGGTGCGGGCAAAGCCGTAGCGCAGGAACACTGCCGTGGCCTCCTGGACGACTTTGCGTCTCCTGTCGTAGGCCTCCTCAGGCGTTCTTTTTTGCGTCATGCCAGGCACCTATAATTTACAATTAGCATCAAAATGTCAAAGTGTCGAGAACGACCTTGTCTGCACTTGGAGGTGACCGATGCCTGTTGTACTCATCCACGGAGTTCCGGATACCACAGAGGTCTGGGACTCCTTACGTGGCGAACTTTCGCGCAAAGATGTGCTTGCCCTCAAGCTTCCCGGCTTTGATGATGTAGTTCCACCCGGCTTCACCTGTACCAAAGAAGAATACGTGAACTTCATCGCGGAACGTCTTGAGGAGCTGGATAGCCCAGCGGATCTGGTCGGCCATGACTGGGGATGCCTGCTGACAGCGCGTGTGGCCTCAACTCGGCCGGAACTGGTCCGTAGCTGGGCAGCAGGAGACGGCCCGCTCGATGCTTGCTATGACTGGCACCCACTCGCAAAGATCTGGCAGACGCCCGGGGAAGGCGAGCGCTGGATGGAAGAAGTTAAGCCATCGGAACTGGTGAAGCCGCTAACAGAAGAAGGCTTGCTACTCGAGGTGGCGCGCCGCACCGCAGAACGGCTTGACAGACGCATGAAGGCGACCATCCTCAACCTCTATCGTTCGGCAAAGGAGGTGGGTTCAGAATGGCAGCCGGAGCTTCGCAATATCCGTTCTCCTGGGCTTGTGTTTTGGGGCGCACGGGACAAGGCCTGCCCGGTCCAGTTCAGCGAAACGCTGGCTGCCGACACGCGTGCGATACAGACGGTGATCCTTGATGCTGGTCATTGGAGCATCGTGGAGCGAAGCAAGGAACTAGCCGCTGCCTTGGAAGAGTTCTGGTCCAACCTCAGCTAACAGGACTAAAGGATGTGTATGAGCAAAGTACTTCTTGACCCGAAGGACCTCCAGGCATGCGAGTTGAAGGTGCCTGCTGGCATACCCGTGAC
>CALMRM010000035.1:0-2674 GCA_937871605.1 uncultured Terriglobus sp.
TTGACCGCAGAGGCGGGCAGCGGCTCCGCAGTGTCCTTCTCGCCCTTGCCGCCATCCTTGGTGCTGGTTGCACGCGCACCATCCTGCTGCGCAGCGGCCCTCGTGCTGCGCATGGGAACGACACTGAGGCAAAAGGCCAGCGCAAGCGCAATGTGTTTCGGGCGGTGTAGGTAGGGCATAGGGGCTCCTGCAATGCGGTGTCACGGTATAAGAGGCAGATGAAGTGTGGTGCGATGCGCCGCGGCCCGGTAAAACATCTCACCACCGGTGGTTCGCATCCTCATACAGCAGACACACTCCTTCAACGACCTGGAGCCACGCGTGAGACTGATCGTACAGCCGGAAGACGGCATTCAGCCCGTCCTGACTGCACTGCACCGGGCCAAGAAATACATTCAGATTTTGATCTTCCGCTACGACCGCAGCGAGGTTGAGCGTGCGCTGGTCGAGGCAGTGCAGCGTGGAGTTGAGGTCAAGGCGCTGATTGCCTTTACCAATCGCGGCGAAGAAAAGAACCTTCGCAAGTTGGAGTCGCGTCTGCTGGAGCACGGCGTCACCGTGACGCGCACCGCAGACGACCTGGTGCGCTACCACGGCAAGATGTTCATCATCGATCGCAGGGAGTTGTGGCTGCTCGCGTTCAACTACACCCACCTCGACATCACATTGAGCCGCTCGTTTGCGGCTGTTAGTACCGACCTCACCCTTGTGAATGAGGCGGTGCGCCTGTTTGAGGCGGACGCGCACCGCACACCGTTCACGTCATCGACGCCGAACCTTGTGGTGAGTCCGGTCAATGCGCGCAAAGAGCTGATGAACTTTATCAAAGGCGCGAAGAAGCAGCTCCTGCTCTATGAGATGAAGATCAGCGACCCTGACTTTATCCGGCTTTTGCGCGAGAAGATTGCGGCAGGCGTGGACGTCCGCATCATCGGGCGTGCCGGCGAGAAGACCAGCAAGCTGCCACTCCGGCTGCTGAACATGCGCCTGCATGCGCGAGCCATGATGCGTGACGGCAAGGCGGCCTTTCTGGGCAGCCAGAGCCTGCGCAAGCTGGAGCTGGAAGCGCGCCGCGAGATCGGTGTTGTGTTTACCGATGGCGCTGCTGTCAAGAAGATGGTGAACATCTTCGAGCACGACTGGGCGAACGCGCGTCCGCTGGCCACCAACACCATGGAGTCGGCGCTCGAGATCCCGGTGCGCCGCGTCGCGAAGATCGTTGCGCGGCACATCCACGTGAAGCCAGTGGTCGAGCAGATGCTGGAGAAGGTGTTGGAGCGCGCCTCTACGGACGTGCCGTTTGAGCCAAACGAGGTTGCACAAACAGTACGCGAGGCCTTCCGCGATGAGGTCCATGACGCCGTGCTACTCGCACTGCGCGACATGGCAGCACATGCCGTGCACCTGCCGCTACCCCCTCACGAGGAATAGCGTGGTCACATCCAGTTTGGCCAGGCTTACTAGCTTCTTCTGCAGTAAGTCCGCGTCAGGCGCTGACGTAAGACGCTTCAAGGTCCTGCAGCTGGCTCGTGCCGCGTTCGTCGGCAACGCTCTCGAAGAGCAGTAGACTGCCTGCTGACATGAGACAGATGCCTGCACTGCCGGACTGCGGCTGATCGTCCTGTGCATCCGTCGCTGCCACAAGCTGCCAGGCCAGCCCGTCGCGCACTGCTGGCAGACTGAAGTCGAGTGGTCCCGTGCTGCCGTTGAGAACGAGCAAAACGCAACCCTCTTCGCCGGGTGCGTCCACTGCCGAACCGAGTTGTAGCGCGAAGCAGCGTTCCCCTGCGCCGATGCTCTGCCCACAAAGCGCAGTCCCGTCGCGCACGATCCACGCACACTCACCCTTTGCGGCGTTCAAGAAGCGGGAACTGCGCAGCAGTGGCAGCCGTCGCCGCAACGCGGCAAGCGCGCGCGTAAAGTGCAGGAGGTCTGAGTTTTGATCGCGCAGGGTCCAGTCCACCCAGCTAATCGCATTGTCCTGGCAATAAGCGTTGTTGTTGCCGCCCTGTGTGCGGGCAAACTCGTCGCCGGCCAGCAGCATGGGCGTACCCTGCGCCAGCAGCAGCGTGGCCAGCAGGTTGCGCATTTGCCGGTCGCGGCGCTGCAGCACGACGGGGTCATCTGTCGGCCCTTCCGCGCCGCAGTTCCAAGAGTAGTTGCCGTTGCTGCCATCGCGATTGTCCTCGCCGTTGGCCAGGTTATGCTTGCCGTCGTAGCTCACCAGGTCGTGCAGCGTAAAGCCGTCGTGCGCGGTAATAAAGTTGACGCTGGCCCACGGTCGCCGTCCGCAGTGATGAAAGAGCGCGGGTGATCCGGCAAGTGCCTCGGCCATGTCCTGTGCCGATCCGCGGCCTGTCCAAAAGCGGCGAGTCCGGTCGCGAAAGGTATCGTTCCACTCCATCCAACCGGCAGGGAACTGTCCCACGCGGTAGCCGCCAGGACCGATGTCCCAGGGTTCGGCAATGAGCTTGACGCGGTTCAGCACCGGGTCTTGCCCAACCACCTTCAGAAAGCCCGCGCCCCGGTCGAAGCCCTCCGGCTCACGCGCCAGAATCGTACCCAGGTCGAAGCGGAAGCCGTCCACATGCGCCTGCTCTACCCAGAAGCGTAGGCTGTCGCAGATCATCTGCAAGACACGCGGGTGGCTCACGTTCACAGTGTTGCCCGTACC
>CALMRM010000035.1:2684-14574 GCA_937871605.1 uncultured Terriglobus sp.
GCCCGTACCTGTGTCGTTCACGTAGTAGCGGCTGTTCTGCGCCTGCAGCCGGTAGTAGCTGCGGTTGTCAATGCCCTTGAACGAGAGTGTGGGCCCGCGCTCGTTACCCTCGGCAGTGTGGTTGTACACGACGTCGAGAATCGCTTCCATGCCGGCATCGTGGTACTGCGCCACCATGGCCTTGAACTCCTGCAGGGCATGGCGTGGGTCTGCAGCGTAGCGCGGCTCCGGCGCAAAGAAGCCGAGGGTGTTATAGCCCCAGTAGTCGGTCAGCTTCAGCGCGCGCAGGTGCGGCTCATCGACAAAGGTATGGATGGGCAGCAGTTCGACGGACGTGACACCCAGCGAACGGATGTATTCCACGACCTCGCGATGCCCCAGCCCGGCATAGGTGCCGCGCAGATGCTCTGGCAGGGCAGGGTGCAGCTTCGTGTAGCCCTTCACGTGCAGTTCGTAAAGAATGGTGTCGTCCCACGGCACGCGGCAGCCGCGCGGCCGGGGCGGTGCGTCGTGCCAGGCAAATGCCGGATCCGTGACCACGCACTTCGGCATGCACGGTGCACTGTCGCGCGTGTCGAAGGTGAGGTCGTCACCCGATTCCAGGATGTACCCAAATATCTCCGGTCCCCACGTTACCGTACCGATATGCGCGGTGGCGTACGGGTCTACCAGCAACTTGTTCGGATTGAAGCGATGGCCGTTGCACGGCTCATACGGGCCATGCACGCGATAGCCGTACACCGCACCGGGACGCAGACCTTCCACGCATCCATGCCAAATGCCGTCCGTACACTCAGGCATTGTGAGGCGGGCCAGTTCGCGCTCGCCCCCCTCGTCAAAGAGGCAGAGCTCTACTGCGGTGGCATGTTCACTGAAGAGGGAGAAGTTGGTGCTGCTGCCATCCCAGGTCGCGCCCATGGGCAGGGGCGTGCCGGCGGTCATGTTGTAGGTGTGTGACATGTAACCTTGTGTCTTCCTTTACAGCGACATCCTCAGGCAGTGGTGCAGTTGCGCACCCGGATAGAGAACGCAATGAGCCCGCAAGTGGTTTTATCGGCGGCTGACAGTGGAACTGAGCGAGTGGTGCGAATCTTCTTCCCATGCTTTAGCTGTCTTCAAGCCAAAGTGACACGGTTGGCTGCACTGCGTTGCGCTTACGCGGCACTTCCTGCGACGGGTACCGTCGTGGTAGCCACTCAGATTGTTCTGCATGACAGCATTGTCTCATTGCACACACAGTCTGTTTACAGCGAATTTGCCGTAAACAGACCTGTGTCTTGCCTCCGCTACTTGGCATCCCGCCAGTTGGGCCCACGTCCAACCTCGGCCACGATGGGGATGCTCAGCTGGATGACACCCTCCATCTCCTGCTTGACCAGCGCGGCGACCTCATCGGCCTCAGCCTCGGGCGCGTCGAACAGGAGTTCGTCATGCACCTGCAGCGTCATGCGGGTCTGCAGGTTGCGCTCGCGCAGCGCAGCGTCGATGCGCAGCATGGCCACCTTGATCATGTCGGCGGCGGTGCCCTGCAGCGGCGTGTTCACGGCGGTGCGCTCGGCAAAGCCGCGTGCGTTGGGGTTGCGTGACTGAATGTCTGGGATAGGGCGGGTGCGCCCGAAGAGCGTGCTTACCTTGCCAGTCTCGCGCGTGCTGGCGATGGTGTCTGCAATAAACGCCTGCACGCCCTTGTAGCGGTCGAAGTAGGTTTCGATGTAGGTGCGCGCTTCCTTCTGGTCGATACCCAGGTTGGCGGCCAGCCCGAACGGTGAGATGCCGTAGACGATGCCGAAGTTCACGGCCTTGGCCTGGTTGCGCACGGTCTTGCTCATGGTGGCCGGGTCCACGCCAAAAACCTCCGCTGCGGTGAGCGTGTGGATATCCATGTCGTTGCGGTAGGCGTGCAGCAAGAGCGCGTCCTGTGAAAAATGCGCCATCAGCCGCAGCTCAATCTGCGAGTAGTCCGCCGAAAGCACCACGTGACCCGGCGACGCAATGAACGCCGCGCGTATCTCGCGGCCCAACTCCGTGCGGATGGGGATGTTCTGTAGGTGGGGCTGGGGGGACGAGAGCCGCCCGGTGGACGTGCCTACCTGGTTGAAGGTGGTGTGCACGCGCGACTCGCTGTCCACCAGCAGTGGCAACTGCTCCGTGTAGTTGCTGCGCAGCTTGGCAAGCTGGCGGTGCTCCAACACCCACCGCGCCACTTCGTGTTTTTCGCCCAGTTCCTCCAGCACGTCCTGCGCTGTAGAAACGACCTTGCCCTTGCCATACTTCAGCGGCTTAGGCAGGTCCATTTTGTTGAACAGGACATCCCCCAGCTGCTTGGGGCTGTTGATGTTGAAGCGGTGTCCACTCTCCGCATAGACACGCTCGGCCAGGTCGTCCATCATCACGGCCAGCCGTGCATTCTGGCTGCGCAAGAGGCCGGTGTCGACCCGGCAGCCTGCCTGCTCCATGCGCAGCAGTACCGGCACCAGCGGCAAGTCAATGTCGCGGTAGGTTTTGTCGAGTTCGGCTTCGGCGACCTGTGGACGCAGATACGTGTTTAGCTGCAGCACCGCGCTGGCGGCCTCTGGCAAGGCAAACGGCGGTGGCTCCTGCTTCTTCTCGACTGCGGTCAGGGCGCGGTCGTTGAAGCGCGCAGCGACGTCGGCCAGCGTGTGGCTGCCGTGCGTGGGATTAACCAGGTAGCTGTACAGCATCACGTCGTCGCGCACATTGGCGATGGCGATGTGCGCTTGTTCGAGCGTGCGCAGGACAGCCTTCAGGTCGTGTACGGCTTTCGGCAGCGCCTCGTCTGCGAGCGCCTTGCGGACAGGTTCCGCCTCCGGGCTGCAGAGGTCCAGCAGGAGTGCTTTGGATGGGGTTGCGGCGAGGCCTAGCTTGAGCGGTGCCGTGGTGGAGAAGCTCATGGAGGCGGTGCTGTCTACAGCACCTGCGGGATCCTTCGCTACGCTCAGGATGACGGCGGCTGAAGTGGGTTCGTCAGTCGAAGCACCGAAGAGGTTGAAGTTGGTTGCGACCGGGTCTGCTTCGTCCGCCTCCGACTCGGGGTCGGCGCTCTCTTCGGCGAGGGCTCGCGCGTCCTCCGGCAGAAACAGTGCGAGGCCGGTGTCGCTGCCGCGTGCCGCTGTCAGCAGCTCCTGGATGTCCGCAGCGGTAGGCGACAGCACGTATTCCACCTGCTTCGCCTCGGGCGCTGGCAGATCCTTCAGCAGCGTGGTGAACTCCAACTCGGTGTACAGCGAGCGCAGGGCGGGCAGGTCGCGCTCTCCCGCAGTGCTCATGGCCTCCAGCGAGTACTCCACCGGCAGGTTGCAGTGAATGGTGACCAACTCCTTAGACAGGAGGACCGTGTCGCGGTTGTTCTCCAGCGACTCGCGATAGGTCTTCTTCTTAACGGTAGAGGCACCGTCCAGCGCGGCTTCTACCGTGCCGAACTGCTGGATGAGTTCGACCGAGCCCTTGTCACCGATGCCCGGCGCGCCGGGGATGTTGTCGATGCTGTCGCCCCGCAGCGCCATCACGTCGATCACGCGCTCTGGTGGCACACCCAGCGTCTCCTCCACCTTGGCCGGGTCCAGGATCAGGTTGTCTTTGGTGGGATTCAGGATGCTGACGTGCTCCCCCACCAGCTGCATCATGTCCTTGTCGGAGGACACGATGTAAACGTGGTGGCCCTCCTCGGCCAGGCGGCGCGACAACGTGCCGATCACGTCGTCCGCCTCAAACCCCTCGTGCCGCAGGATGGGGATGCCGAACGCATCCAGGGCGCGGCGAATGTAGGGCTGCTGCTGCGACAGGTCGTCCGGCGTCGCCGCGCGCGTGGCCTTGTAGCCTGCATAGTCGATCTCGTCGAACTGCTGCGTTTTGATGTTGAACTTGCGCACCGTCTTCATGGCCGCTGCCGCTTCATTGCGGTGCACGGGCGCGCCACCTTCGTAAATGGCGGCAATGTAGTGCGGCGAGAAGTCTTCCCGCAGCTTGTTGATCATGTTGATGAACACATAGGTCGCCGCCGTGGGAATGCCGGTGCGCGTGGACATGGGACGCGACCGCTGCATGGCGTGGTAGGCGCGAAAGACGAACGCCATCGTGTCGAGCAGGTATACGGGTGGCTTTTGGGAAAGAGGCATGGCAAGTCAGTACGATGCGCAGCCGGGCAGAGTCGCCACCTGCCCGGCTGCGTTCGGTCGGTGTCTACGCGGCGCGCTTCTTCCGGGTTGGGGCTTTCGTCGTCTTCGTAGCCGTCAACAATCCGGCCAGCGCAGTGCCGTTGGGAGTGCCCAGACCGGTGCAGGCATCCCAGCCCTTGCCGGCCTTGAAGGCGCCGTTGTTGCCGGATGTAATGTCATGAAAGCCGCTGGCTGAGGCTGAGGCGTAGAGCTTCGGCTGCAGCAGGCCCAGGGTTGCCTTGCTTTGCGCGTTGATCAGCGCCACCAGCGCCGCCCACAGCGGAGCCACGGCGCTGGTGCCGCCCACCACGATGCTTTCGCCGTCCACACGCACCTGGTAGCCCGTCGCGGGGTCGGCGTTCCCACTGACATCGGGCACGCCGCGACCAGACTTCGTCGCCGCGATCGCCGACTGCCAGGACGGCTGTGGGTAGTCCACGCTGATGCCGCCACCGGTTGCGCCTTCGTTGGCAGCGGTCTCGTTCCACACGATTTCTGACGAGATGGCGTTCCCGCTCGCCACCAGCTTGGTGCCGCCGCAGGCCAGCACATACGGGCTGCTGGCAGGGTAATCCACGTGGCTTTTACCATCGGTCTCGCCGTCGGTGGAGCCGTTGTCGCCTGCGGCCACTGTCACTGTAATGCCGAGCGCTGCCGCAGACTGGAACGCCGAGTCCATGGCCGAACGCGCCTGCGCGGTCCAGCTCGGCTCTGGGCCTCCCCAGCTGATGGAGAGCACACTTGGCTTGTTGACAGTATCGTGGACGGCAGTTGTGATGGCATCCACAAACCCCTGGTCGGTGTTTGGAGCGAAGTACACCGCAAGGTTCGCGCCGGGCGCAGCACTGCCCGCCACGTCGATGTCCAGCATCACCTCGCCATCGGCCCCGCTGGCCGTTGTGGGCGCGTTCTTCGCCTTGTCCACCAGCACCGCGGTGACTTTCGGCACGGCAAGGCCAAGCCCTGTGAAGTAGGCCTTGATATCCGCCGCGCGAAAGCCACCGCCCAGCTCAATGAGCCCAATGGTCTGCCCCTTGGCGCTCCCGGCGGGAAAGTTGTAGAACTCGGCCACCTGCACCGGTGTGTAAGAAGTGTTCGTGGCGCCCGCTTTGGCCGCCACGCGGAAGTGGGCTTTCGCCACCGGCCGGTTATCCAGCCCCAGCACCGCCTCCACATAGGGGACCAGCTGCTCTGGCAGGTAAATGTCGCCCTCACGCAGCCGTAGCACCTGCCCGTCTACCGCATGCTGGTACAGCGTCACGCCAAAGGCCTTCTGCAGGTCTGCCAGCGACCCTGTTACAAACACGGTGCGGCGCTCGGGCTCGGCCTTTGCCTCAAGTCCGAACTCCTTTGCAAACGCCGTCACCGCCTTGACGGCTGCCGGGTCCGCGCCATGTGCCGCGCGAAACTGCGCACGGCTCAGGTGCGCACCCTCGATGGCCGCCTGCGGCAACTCGCTCTTGCGCCGCACAATGACCGAGACCGTGACCGTACCACGCACCTTGGCCGCTGTCCCTGCCGTGCTGCCCGGAAATGCGGCCTTCGAGCTGCCGGGCAGAGCTACGCGGGGTTCGCTCGCGAACACGGTCTTCAGGGTTGTCGATTTGCTTGCGGTTCGCTTCTTCGCTGCTGCTTTGGCCATCATGCGTCCTGCTTTCGGTTGGATGCGTTGCTATGTGGTGTGCCTGTGAAGAAGAGAAATGAGGTGGTACCAGTGTGACAGGGTGTGGGGAGGGTTGGTGTACGCGCCCGGTGCTGGCTTGCGCGTGAGGTCTTTCTACGCTTTTTATTCGCCTGAGGCAAGCGTTATCTTCAGGGCTGGGAGCCGCTCTGCTTCGCTTCCTGCTGCACGGTGCCCGCCTAGCTGAGGAACATACAATCCCCATAGGAAAAGAACCTGTAGCGCTCTTCAACGGCATGCCGGTAGGCGGCAAGTACAGGCTCATACCCGCCAAATGCGCTGACCAGCATGAGCAGGGTAGAGCGCGGCAGATGGAAGTTGGTCAGGAGCGCGTCCACGAGCTGGAACTGGTGCCCGGGCTGCAGAAAGATGCTGGTGGTGCCGCTATGCGCTTCCACGCGGCCCGCCTGCGCAAGGTGCTCCAGCGTGCGTGTGGTCGTGGTGCCCACGGCCACAATGCGGCGACCACCGGCGCGTGCCTGCTGCAGCGCCGTTGCTGTTGCCGCTGGCAGAGAGTAGCTTTCCTCGTGCAGCCGAATGTCCGCAAGATCGTCGGCCCGCACCGGCTGAAACGTGCCCAGGCCCACGTGCAGGGTGACGTGCGCCACCGCCACGCCGCGCCCGCGGACCGCATCAAGCACGGCAGGCGTAAAGTGCAGCCCGGCAGTGGGTGCGGCAGCAGAGCCACGCTCTCCGGCATAGACCGTCTGATACCGCTCGCGGTCGTCCTGCACGTCCTCCGCCGTTCGGTGTATGTACGGCGGCAGCGGAATCTGACCCAGAGCATCAAGCGCGGCGAAGAAGTCACCCACCGGCTGGAATTCAAGGGTGCGCTCGCCAAACTCACCCGCGTGTGTCACGTCCGCAACCAGCCGGGCCGGTCTCGTGCCGGTCTCAAACACCAGCCGCTCGCCCACGGGCACCTTGCGCCCAGGCTTGACCAGGGCGCGCCAGCGGTCGCTGCCCAGTGGCTGCGTCAGCAGCACTTCTACCGCACCACTGGGCGCGGGCGAGCCCTTCTGCGTATGCAGCCCCATGCGTCGGCCCAGCAGCCGCGCAGGGATGACGCGGCTGTCGTTCAACACCAGCAGGTCGCCGGGCCGCAATAGTGACGGGAAGTCTCGAAAGCACCTATCGTGGAACGCACCGGTGGCACGATCCAGCGTCAGCATGCGCGCGCCATCGCGCTCCACCGGTGGATGCTGTGCAATCAACTCCGGTGGCAACAAAAAATCGAAATCCTGCACACGCACGGGCTTGATTGTACGTAAGGGGAGAGAAGAGACTCTGTTGCAGCGTGTGAGAGGGTTGGGCTTATGCCAATGAAGGCGTTGCAAACGATAGCGATGGGTTTTGTGTTGGCAGCCTGCCTCACCGGGGCACAGGCGCAGACCTTTGACGTGGTGTCCATCAAGCCCGCCGGTCCAGACGAGAATGGCTTGCACTGGGATCGCGATGATGCGGTCACGAAGATCAACAACTATCCGCTTTCGAACCTCCTCATGCGTGCCTACAACCTGAAAGCCACGTCGCAGGTCCTCAATCTGCCACCCTGGGCTGACAAGGACCGGTTCGACCTGCAGGCCAAGTACGCCGAGGACGACTTCAAGCGGCTGAACACGCTGTCGCGGGAAGACCGGGCGGCAGCCTACAGAATCGCATTGCAGGCGTTGCTGGCGGACCGCTTCGGGCTGCAGGGCACGCTGGAGTCGCGCCGCATGCCACGCTTCTTGCTGGAGCGGGTGTCCCCCACGGAGTTGGGGCCGGCGCTGCAGCAGATGCCTCTTGGGACGGATGGCAAACCCGCAGGCGGACGAAACTCCTCGCGCGTCAGTTCGCGCGACGCTGCAGCCTTCATGGAGGTGAGTGGCATCACCATGGCAGACCTGGCCGACGTCCTGTCAGGTCAGTACGAAACGGGCGAGCGCACCGTAGTGGACCGCACCGGCCTGCCAGGCTACTTCAAGTTCCACTTGGACTACGCGCCCGATCGTGGCCTGGGCATTTCGCCCGAGGCCACGTTGCCGGGGCTGCTGGATGCCATGCGGCAGCAACTCGGCCTGCGGCTGGTAAGGGACGAGGGCGATGTGCCGGTCTTCGTTGTGGGGGCCGTGCGAAAGCCGCAAGTCGACTGACTCGGCTCAGCCCTCGGCCATGTGTACGACCCGGTCCAGCGACGCCTGTGTCGCGTCTGTCGAGGGCTGCTGCAACGGCGCCTCCCATACGACCCGCACCCTGCTGAACGGTTTGGGGATGATGAAGCGGTCCCATGAGTGCAGCAGCCATGCCCGTTCTGCATGCAGGTGAAGCAGGAGAGGGTGCTGCCTGCACGGTGCGCCACCGCCGCCGCGCCGGGCTTTGCCACGTACATGGGACCGCGTGGGCCGTCCACCGTGATGGCGACCTTGTACCCGGCCTCTCGCGCCCGCGTCAGCCGCAGCAGCCCGGCAGCGCCGCCGCGTGAACTGGAGCCCCGCACCGGCACAAACCCCAGCCGCTCCACCACCCGGGCAATCAGTTCGCCATCGAACGAAGCTGAGATCAAAATGCGGATGCCCAGCCCGCGATACCGGTACGCCGCCAGCAACAACGCGCGGTGCCAAAAGGCGTACACCTCCGCCTCCTGCGGGTATCGATCGGCAGGCCGGGCTCCGGGCAGGTCGGCGTCCACAAAGCGCAGGGTGCCGCACAGGCAACGCAGCAGGGGCACCGCCAGCCGGGGCAGAACGGCCAACATCAGGCGCTGCCTGCGCGAAAAGGTCACAGCGGCAGTGTAGTGGACGGTTCCGCAGGCAGCGGGACGGCACATGGCCTGCCGTCCGCACGACTCGGTCCGCCGCATCTGGAAAGCACTGCTCCCGTGTGGTCCCTGGCGTTCCTGCCGATGTGTCGTAAAGGCGATCAGGGATGCATATGTACTGATGGCATTACGCGCACTTTGATCCACGGTGTTGAGTGTGGTGCGCTGGCTTGCTTCCCCACGCTTCCTGAGGCGTCCAACAAAGGTCAGGTTCGTTCGACAAGCAGAGGAAGGCAAGGCGAGGGGTATGGCAGTACTTGAACTGGAACACAGCACGGAAGCAGGCCTGCAACACGCAGTGGAGAAGGAGTTGAACCCCTGGGAAGCGCAAGCTGCGCGCTTTGATGTTGCAGCCCGGCAGCTTGGGCTTGAGAGCGGCATTGGCAAGGTGCTGCGGCAGCCCGCGCGCGAAATCATCGTTCACTTTCCTGTGTTGATGGACGATGGCACCATTGAAGTCTTCACGGGCTATCGCGTGCAGCACAGCATTGCGCGCGGCCCCGCCAAGGGCGGCATACGCTACGCACCGGACGTGTCGCTGGACGAGGTACGAGCCCTGGCCAGCTGGATGACGTGGAAGTGCGCGGTGGTCAACATTCCGTTTGGCGGTGCCAAGGGCGGCGTGATCTGCGACCCCAAGCGGATGAGCATGGGTGAACTGGAGCGGATGACGCGCCGCTATACCGCGGAGCTGGTGGACGTCTTTGGGCCGGAGAAGGATATTCCTGCGCCAGACGTGAACACCAACGAGCAAACCATGGCGTGGATCATGGACACGTACAGCATGCACCAGCGCCAGACGGTGACGGGCGTGGTCACGGGCAAGCCGGTGAGCCTGGGTGGGTCGCGTGGCCGCTCCGCCGCCACCGGCCGTGGGGTTGCGGTCAGCTGCGACCAGGCGCTGCGCTACCTGGGCATGCGGCCGCAGGAGTGCACGGTCGTCATCCAGGGCTTCGGCAATGTCGGCTCCAACGCCGCGCTGTTGCTGACGGAGCGTGGCTACCGCGTCACCGGCATCGCAGAGTGGGATGGCGGCCTGCGCCACGAGGCAGGCATCGACATCCCGGCGCTGGTGGAGCATCGCCGCCGCACCGGCTCCATCCGTGGTTTTGCGGGGGCAGAGGAGGCAAACAGTGACGCGCTGCTGACCAGCCGCTGCGACATCCTGATCCCTGCCGCACACGAGAACGTCATCACCAGCCACAACGCCGCCGCGGTACGCGCGCGCATCCTCGTCGAGGGAGCGAACGGCCCCACGACGTCTGAGGCCGATACGGTTCTGGAGCGCAACGGCGTTTTTGTGGTGCCGGACATCCTGGCGAACGCGGGCGGCGTGACGGCCAGCTACTTTGAGTGGGTGCAGGACCGCATGGGCTACTTCTGGACAGAGGACGAGGTCAACGACCGGCTGGATCGCATCATGATGGCCAGCTTTACCGATGTGATTCGCTATGCGGAGTCGCACGGCGTTAACAACCGCATTGCGGCGTACATGCTGGCCATCGACCGCGTCGCTGCCGCCACCAAGCAGCGTGGCATCTACGCTTGACAGCAGCGCAGGGCGGTGCCGCCATGTGTCAGAATGACGGTGACGCCCTCCGCGTGCGGACCGGCGCGGGTGCCCCGTGAATCTGCCCAATTCCATGACGGTGAGTCGCATCGCCTCGGTGCCGTTGCTCATCTGGCTGCTGTCCGACAGCTTCCCTGTGCACGGGCACGGGCAGGAGGTGTTGGCCTCTGCGCTGTTCATCGCGGCTTCCATCACGGATGGTCTGGATGGCTACCTGGCAAGGCGGCGTGGGCAGGTGACCACCACGGGCATGCTGCTGGACCCGCTGGCGGACAAACTGCTGGTCACTGCGGGTTATATTTGCCTGCTCCGGTTCAACCCGGGCATCGTGCCACCCTGGATCGCGGTGCTGGTGATTGGGCGTGAGTTTCTGGTGAGCGGCCTGCGTTCCATTGCCGTCAATGAGGGATTTACGATCGACGCCAGCGATTTGGGGAAGCTCAAGACAGTGATCCAAATTGTGTCTGTGGTCGCTGCAATTCTGGACCACGGCTGGCACGCCTGGTGGGTTGGCCCGGGGTGGCGAAGCGGACAGGGCTGGTTTTTCGTCCCGGTCCACGTCATTGCGCTCGCCGCCCTCTACTGGATGACCGTGGTGTCTATCCTTTCCGCTGCGGACTACTTTGTCGCGTTCTGGGGCAAGATCAATCACGCCAGCGTTCGGTCGCGCGCGCACGGCACCGCCGTTCTGAGCCGTGCAAAAAAGATCGTCACCGTGCAGCCAAATACGGGCAATGTGTAGCACAAAACCGTGTAGTTAGCGTGTGAATTTAGCCGTTTAGGGAACTGAAAAGCACAAAAAGAGCCTGCAAACAGCACAAAAAGACCCGCTCAAAGGCGGGATTTTTTTCGCAAAAGAGAGTTAATTCGCGCTGGACTGCGAGCGTTGTACGAAGTGGTACGGCGGCCACGGACCGGAGAGTTGCAGGCGGCAATCCTTGAGCGACTCTGTGGCCGAGGAGTACTTGTTCTGGTAGCGCGGCACCGCTTTGCGGTCGACCAGGTGCGCGATGTCCAGCAGCATCTTGCCCTCGCCCGCACGCTTGCAGGTGACTTCCTCGGCATCCGGCAAAAACATGCGATGCATCTGCACTGACAGGGCGCGCGCCTGACTTTGGCGTTCGCGTTGCGCCATGGCGCTCTCACGCAGGCTTGAGAGGTATGCCTTGCCAACCCCAGGCAACACCTTGCGCGTGTCTGTGCAGCGATCGTCTACCAGCACTTTCAGGTGCATTTCTGCTTTGCCGCGCAACCGTTCCACGTTCTGGATGAAGTACCGGTGATTCGAGCGAACAGACCGCCGCAGTGCATCGTCGTCTTCAAAATGCGTGCCGAATCGAAAGGGCAGCACGGTGGTTTGCTCAAAGCACGCAGCGATAACGCGGGCATGATCGCGTTGAGATTGTTGATCGATTCGTTCCTCATCTTCGGGTTGGTGCTCAGAGACAACCACCGCCAAGTCGCTTGCCGGGAAGACAAAGGTTTGATTGCCAAAGAGACCTGAAACACCCGCGAGTGGCACTGGCCGCCGGTGACGGAGAAGTTCGGGAAAGGCGCTTCTTTCCGCGATGCAATAGGCATACCACGACATGTCGTACCATCCCTTGGAAAGGTCCTAAGTGGTCCTTGGAACGCAGCGAGTCACGCGGCCAATTGCCGCCTTT
>CALMRM010000036.1:0-16374 GCA_937871605.1 uncultured Terriglobus sp.
CGCTGCGCCTGTCTTGCTGGTGCGCTTTTTCGCTTTCGTCTTTGGCGCAGTGGTCGTGCTGGGCGCGGTGGTAGTGCTGGGCGCAGTGGTTTGTTGCGCATGTACGGTCAAGGCGGCTAGCGGCGACAGCAGCGCTGCGGCCAATCCCACGGTCAAGGCCTGTGTGCGGATACGGTTCATTGAACTTCCTCTCCGGTACAGCAATCCAGGAACGCGTCCCGAACTGCGACAGCATCCTGTTAGAGCGCGGGAGGACGGCGGCGGATGTCTACGGCTTGGAGCGGAGTTCAGGCGTGCAGAAGGGCTGCCTGCTCTTGCCGTGCAGCCCGCGGTACAGTTTTGCCGGTGCTGTGCCGCAGCACGGCCAGCAGGAGCAGCAGCAGTTCGAAGCCGCACAGTCCCGCACTCCCAAAGTGCTGCCACAGCGCGGGCGACACCGCAGACGCGATCGCGCCGCCCACAAAATACGCCGTCATGTACAGCGTATTGATGCGGGTGCGCGCCTCTGGCCGCAGCGAAAAGTTGCGTGTCTGGTTGCCCAGTTGCAACGCCTGCATGCCCACGTCCAGCAGCACCACGGCCACGCTCAGCGCCAGCAGATAGGTCCACATGTGCAGGTGTCCGGCAGCCTGCGCGGCAAAGGCGGTGCGCTCCGTAGCGTATACACCGGCCACCGCCAGCAGCAGCGCGCCCAGTGCCAGGCTAATGACGTAGCGAGGCCCACGCCGGTCGGACAGCCTGCCCGCGTACGCCGCAATCAGCGTGCCCGCCGCGCCCACCAGGCCGAAGCTGCCGGTAACGCCCGCATGGAGACCATGCCGCTCCAGCACAAAGGCCAGCGTGTTCCAGAAAGCGGAGAACATGCCAAAGGCCAGCGCGCCCATCACGCAGCTCTCCTGCAACAGCGGTTCCGCGCGCAGCACGGTCCAGAGCGAGCGCAGTACCTGCCCGTACGGCAGGTGCTGGCGTGCTGGCAGCGCCGGCATCAGCCGGTGAATTAGCGGCAGGAGCAGCACGCAAACGGCGGCAGCTGCGGCGAAGACCACGCGCCATCCGGCCACGCGCGCTGTCAGGTGCCCGGTCACCTCAGAGAGCCACCCGGCCACGGTGCGCGCCAGCAGCACGCCCAGCAGCAAACCTGTCATGACCACGCCCACGGCGCGGCCACGGTTCTCCGGCTCCGCCAGGTCCGGCGCAATGGGCAGCACCACATGCGTCACAGAGGCACATGCGCCCACCACGGCGCTGAGCAACAGCAGAACGGGCAGCGAGGGTGCGCAACTCAGCAGCAGCAGCGCCACGGACAGCGCGGCAAACAGCTTCAGGATCAGGCCGCGCCGCTCCAGAGCGTCGCCCAGCGGTGTCAGCAGCAGCATGCCCAGCGTGTAGCCCACCTGCGTGGCCACGCCAATCTGCCCGGCGGTTGCGGCATCTGCGTGGAAGCTTGCACCCATTTGCGGCAGCAGCGGCTGGCACAGGTAGATGGCGGAGACGCTGACGCCGCAGCACAGGCCGAGAAAGGCGAGGTGTGCCTGTGGACGGGGCCGGTCTGTTGCTGGGGAGGCTTGCCCGCCTTCGGGCATCTCTGGCACTCCGGGCTGCAGGGAGGCGCGCCCGGAGCTGCTTCGATCGCTTTGCATCCCTCCCAGTGTACGTTTTTGCACGTGGAAGCATGCAAAACGCCGCAGTTAGGCGGCGAATGCGTGTTGGGGAGGCACAAATGTGCACTTTTGTCGCCTTCCCACACAGAAAAGACCGCTTACGCGCCACGAATGTGCAGCGAAGTGCACACATCTGACATCAGTCGCGTCCGTGCCCTGCATGGATCGCTGCTAGAGCTCGTCGACCGGCGTCTCGTACTTGTGCAGGCCGACCCGCTGCGAGGCGTAGATGCCCGCGTGCCCTGAAAACAGGTAGCTGAACACGCAGGCCAGCGCGGCGTACGCACCGGCTTCTGCGCCGAACAACTCGATGGCCATCAAGGACGAGGCGATTGGCGTGTTGGCCGCGCCCGCAAACACCGCGACAAAGCCCATGCCAGCCAGCAGCGGCGGCGGCAGCGGTAGCACCCAGGCAAGTGCATTGCCCAACGTGGCACCGATAAAGAACAGCGGCGTGACCTCACCGCCCTTGAAGCCCGTGCCCAGTGTGACGGCGGTGAACAAGAGCTTCAGCAGCCAGTCCTGTGGGCTATGCCGCGGGCCGAAGGCCGCCACGATGGTAGGAATGCCCAGGCCGATGTAGCGCGTGGTACCCATTGCAAACACAGCCGCAGCCACCACAATGCCGCCCAGGAACGGGCGCAGCGGAGGCCAGGCCACATGCTGCTTGAACAAGGCGCCTACCCCGTGCGTGAGCCACGCAAACCCGCGTGCCACCAAACCAAAGACAGCTCCGGCAAGCGCCGCCCAGACCAGCCCCGTGGCCTTGAGCGCGGGCACGCTGCCCATCGGATACAGGGTGTGCTGCACGCCCCAGGCGTGGGTGGTCAAGTCGCCCACGAACGCCGCGGTGAAGCACGGGAGGATGGCGTCGTAGCCCACCGTGCCGATGGCCAGCACCTCTAACCCGAACACCGCACCGGCCAGCGGCGTGCCAAAGACGGAGGCAAACCCGGCGCTGATGCCCGCCATCAGCAGCACGCGGCGCTCCGGCGGGCTCATGCGGAAGGGCTTTGCGAGCTGGTCGGCCAGCGATGCGCCGGTCTGGATGGCCGTGCCCTCGCGCCCCGCAGAGCCGCCGAACAGGTGCGTCATAAATGTGCCGATCAGGATCAGCGGCGTCATGCGGATGGGAATGGTCCGCTGTGGCTGGTGTACCTCGTCAAGAATGAGGTTGTTGCCCGCCTCTACCGCTGTCCCCGGATACCGGTACATCAGCCCCACCAGCAGGCCCGCCACCGGCAACAGCAGGATGAGGGAGCGATGTGCTTCGCGCGTGGCGGTGGCCCAGTTCAGCGAGACCAGCAGCACTGCGGACGCCGTACCGCCCAGCACACCAGCCAAGGCGGCGATGGGCAGCCAGCGCAGCAGATACCGCAGGGTGCGGACGAGTTCAGAGTTGGCGAGGGAACGTACGTCAGGCAAGGGACCTCCTACAGAGTGCAGGAGTCATCAGCAGCAGGAGCGTTCCTGCGCGGTTCCGGCGAACCCCATCGCCGTGGCGTAGCTACAGCTTGGAACTAGAAGGTTGGTGGACCTAATCGGGATCGAACCAATGACCTCTTCCATGCCATGCTACGGGTGCCACCGTAAGTTAGTAAAGGTATAGCACTCCTGAGTTGGCAAAACCGGAAAGCGTTCATCATCGTCGACACACAAGCGCACAGCATAGCTGTACAGCTTAGCTGTATACATGCGATCATGGTTTCATGAAGCTTGCTAAAGGCGAGACATCGGTCGAGCCCTCATCCAAACTGGCTGCGGAGATTCGTGCCGTGTTCCGCAAGCTCAAGCTGCGGCTGCGCGAGCAGGGGGGAGGAAGCGATCTGGCACCCTCTCAGGTGTCAGTCCTCCTTCGACTGGAAGCCGGCGGTGCGCTTACGGTTTCAAGTCTTGCGCGATTAGAAGGCATGCGTCCTCAGTCGATGCGCACACTTGTCGCGTCACTGGTGAAGGCCGGCCTGATTGGTGGTGCTCCTGACCCGAGTGATGGACGGCAAACACTGATGTCCCTCACGCCCAAATGCCTGAAGTGGCTTCGCGAAGGCCGAGCCGCGAGGCTGGACTGGTTAGCCGCGACCATCTCCCGAAAGCTTTCCGTCCGTGAACAAGAGCATCTCCACGCCGCGTTGGAACTGCTGGTGCGGCTGACTGCCGACTGAACTCATATCAACGCTTCTCCGAGGTAAGGCACTATGCCGCTTAGCAAGCTAGACCACAACACAGCCTTGATCGTCATCGACCTGCAGAAAGGCATCGCAGGTGGAGATTTTCTCCATCCTGTCAGTGACATCGTGAGACAGACGTGCTCCCTGATCGATGCCTTCCGCGCGAAGGACCTGCCCGTCGTTCTTGTCAACGTAGCCGGACGTGCGCCCGGGCGGACGGAGCAGGGACCACGCAGCAGCATGAGTCTTGCCGAGGGTTGGACCGATCTCCTGCCGGAGTTGGATCCACAACCAAAAGACATCCTGATCACGAAGCGAAGCTGGGGCGCGTTCGCAACCACAGACTTGGAACAGCAGCTGAGGGCGCGCGGCATCACCCAGGTGGTCGTCACTGGTGTCGTCACTTCGGGCGGGGTTGAGGCCACGGCACGCCAGGCCTACGAGCAAGGATTCAACGTCACGGTCGCAACGGATGCGGTGACGGATGTTCGCGAGGAGGCACACCGGTACAGCCTCGAAAACGTGTTCCCTCGTATGGCAGAGACCGGGTCGACGAAGGACATCCTCTCTCTTCTCGAGGTGTCGTTGAAAGAAAGTCGAGCGACATCATGAACTGGCTCTGGCTTGTCTCGTACTTCTTTGGCGGCGCTTTTGCGGCCAACGCCATTCCGCACTATGTCGCCGGCATGCTCGGACGGTCCTTCCAGACTCCGTTTGCCAAGCCGCCCGGCGAGGGCCTTTCCTCTTCCACGGTGAATATCATCTGGGGGCTCTTCAACGCGGTACTCGCGTACCTGCTTCTCGCACGTGTCGGTGACTTCCGTCTGCGGGTGACCAGCCACGTACTTGCGCTCGGCCTCGGTGTGCTGTTCATCAGCCTTGCTTCAGCGCGTCATTTCGGCCGGTTCCACGGAGGCAATGCCCCGTCGCGTCCATGAAGAATCCAGCGTCCAGGACGTTCCGCTCCCTCCGCAGCTACAACTTTCGCTTGTGGACGATAGGGGGCTTGGTTTCCAACATCGGAACCTGGATGCAGCGCGTGGCGCAGGACTGGCTCGTGCTGACACAGCTTACTCACCACGATGCTTCTACGCTGGGCATCGTGATGGGGCTGCAGTTCGCGCCGCAACTGCTGTTTCTGCCATGGACGGGATCGGCCGCTGACCGGCTCAACCAACGCAAGCTCCTGTTACTTACGCAGGCGACCATGGGCGTGCTCGCGTTGCTCTTGGGAGGTCTCACGCTTACGGGGGCTGTGCGGCTCTGGCATGTGTATCTCCTCGCCTTCCTTTCCGGTTCCGCCGCTGCGCTGGACGCGCCTGTCCGGCAGACGTTTGTGGCGGAGTTGGTGGGCGACTCCGACCTGCCAAACGCGGTGGCACTCAACTCGATGTCATTCAACGCCGCTCAGATGGTCGGTCCTGCAGTCGCCGGTCTGCTCATCGCAAGGATTGGCATCGGCTGGGCCTTCCTGCTCAATGGCCTTTCCTTCGGGGCCGTTCTTCTTTCCATGTGTTTCTTTCGCATACCGGAGCTGCGCACAAGCGCTCGCGCCCAGCGGACCACTTCCGGATTTTTGGAAGGACTGCGCTATGTATGGAACAGACCAGACCTCCGAGCGATCCTCATTATGTTGTTTCTCATTGGCACCTTTGGGTTGAACTTTCCGATCTTCATCTCCACGATGGCTGTGAGCGTGTTGCACACGGACGCGCGCGGCTTCGGCCTGCTCTCCTCGGTGATGGCAATGGGCACCCTCGCAGGCTCCCTGATAGCAGCCAATCGGCAGCGGGCCAGTGTGGCGTCTCTCCTCGTGGGAGCGGGCGTCTTCGGGCTGGGTTGCACCTTTGCCGCCCTGTCGCACGGCTACTGGTGGTTTGGCACCGCTCTCGCGGTCGTCGGCGCTGCTGCTCTGACGTTTACCAATGGCACGAACAGCATCATGCAACTGACAACGGAACCCACGATGCGGGGCAGAGTTATGGCCTTGAGGGTGGGCATAGCACTTGGAGGGACACCGATCGGCGCTCCTTTTGTTGGATGGGTCGCCAATCATTTCGGTCCCCGCTGGTCGCTGGGCGTCGGCGCCTTGGCGGGCTTCACAGCTGCCCTGGTCGCACTCCTCGTTCTGGCCCGCAGAAGGACGTCAAGCACGATCTGTACTCCCATAACAGCCTGTAGCAAGCCGTCCTGAACGTACCTCAGAAAACGACACCGTCCTCTATCTCACGGTGAAGATGTTCGTGATTGATAACCGGCGCTCGCCCAGAGGAAGGGCACGGTCAAAGATGCACAAGGAGTGCTGCGGCCACGCCGGCCGCAACCACGACCGAGCCGCACGATGAACAAGCTGGCCGGCAAAGTGGCATAGCCGGGCAACCGAGCAAATCGAAGTTTGCCACCAAGTTGCTACCAACCTGTTTGGGGTGTCCGCTATGCTGTTGGAAGAATTGGTGGACCTGATCGGGATCGAACCGATGACCTCTTCCATGCCATGGAAAACTGAAAAAGATAAGTTGTTGACGACAAAGGAGTTATAAACCGGAGGAACCGGCAAAACCGGCCCAATCGACGGCCTTTGACACAAACTGACACAAACTTTTGGGCGGTGAGCTGGGTCGTGGCGGGCCAGCTCACATTTTCTCTTCAGAGCTTTTGGAAGCATTACGATTTGGGACGGCTTGGCGCAACAAGAATTGTTCCCAAGGAAGGGAAAGATTATAATGTGGCCTGAGGTGAGTGCTATGGAATTAGCGTTCGAGACTCTGACGACTAATGAAGCTGCCGTTGTCGCGGGCGTGTCAGTAGACGACGTGAACCGCACGATCGACCGGAGGATCTTGCCTGAAAGGCTTTACGGCACGACTACGGTTCGCACCCTTAAGCGGGATGCCTGCCTCTGGATTGCGTTTTGGTTCGAGACTTCCGAGTGGCTCACTCCAAACGCCCGGCAGCGGGTGATCTTAGAGGGATCGAGCCGTTGCCCCTCCTGGCCGGAACTGCGGTCTTGCAAGCTACAGGAATCGCGAACGATTGAGGTCGGGATTCGGGATCTTTGGGATGAGGTTGACGGCCGTCTCAAGGAGCTGCAAAACGCACAGCAAATGGTGGAAGAAAACCCTGAAATTCTGTCGGGAACTCCGGTCATTCGAGGCACCCGAATTCCGGTTTATGATGTGGCGAATTTGATCGAGGAAAAGACCCCGATGGGCGAACTCAAAGAGCTTTATCCTCGTTTGTCCGAGGAGCAGTTCCGCTTAGCTTCTCTGTATGCAAAGGCTCGGCCTCTACGCGGTCGGCCAAAGCGGAGATCGCTCCCCGAAGCGAGCAGAATCTCCGTCTCGAAGAAACATCTTCGAGAAGCCTCCATCTAGGGAGGAAGACGTGCAGAAGCTGCTGATCGATGAGAACCTCAGTCCGAGCTTGGTCGCGCAGGCCAATGCCATAGGATTCGTGTGCACACATATCAATCACTTGGGTCTTACGGGGCTGAAGGATTGGGAACTGAAAGCTACCATTCTCGAAGGAGATTGGACGTTCGTCACGAACAACGGAACGGACTTTCGTGGCCCCGCTAAGAACCCCGGAAGCGATGGAGTCTATGCCGGTCTTTCCCTCCACGCTGGGCTAATCTGCGTCGACGCGCCGGGCGGACTGAACCTGGAAAGGCAGAAACGTCTCTTCGATCTGATTTTGTCGAACTTGGGTGAAGGGGGCGACCTGACGAATCAGGTGCTTGAAGTGGCGCTTTCGCCGGATGGTTCCGTCGAACTCAGCCGCTTTGCAATGCCGCCTTCGTGATCGAAAGAAGAATCCTACGACGAGAACGAACAGGTCAACACGCTCTCGGACTCGCAAGGGCGGACGTACAACACCAACTAAACTATGCCTGATGCTCCTCACCATCTCTACAACTCACCATCCCGCCACTGACGTCGGCTATTTGTTGCATAAAAATCCGGCCCGCCTTCAAACGGAGGAGCTTTCGCTCGGCAAAGCCTATGTCTTCTATCCAGACGCCTCGGACGACCATTGCACGGCGGCCCTGCTGGTTGAGATTGACCCGGTGGCTCTCGTCCGGGGTCGCGGACCTGCGGGTGAGGGTGGCCAGCTTGAGCAGTATGTGAATGATCGCCCCTACGCGGCAAACTCGTTCTTGAGCGTCGCAATGGGACGCATATTCAGCACTGCTATGAGCGGGCGGAGCAAAGATCGCCCAGAGCTTGCGGAGACGGCTATTCCACTTACAGCACATCTGCCGGTCATCGCCGCTCGGGGTGGCGAAGATCTGGTGAGGCGTCTCTTCGAGCCACTTGGCTACACAGTCGAGTTGAAGGGTTCGCAGCTTGACGACAAGTTCCCCGAATGGGGCGAGTCGCCCTATGTCTCACTCACCGTCTCCGGGATGGTGCGGCTGCAAGATTTGTTGACACACCTCTATGTGCTGATCCCGGTACTGGACAATGAAAAGCACTACTGGGTAGCCAATGACGAGATTGATAAGCTCCTGAAACGTGGCGAAGGCTGGCTTGGCGCCCACCCAGAGAAAGACCTGATCGTCACGCGCTATCTGAAGCGTCAACGCAGTCTCACGCGCGAGGCTTTGAGCCGGCTGTTGGCCGAAGAAACTCCAAGCGGTGAAACAGAGGACATGCCTTCGATGGAAGCGTCGGCAGAGCGGACACCTTCCCTGCATAACCAACGCTTACAGACGGTGTTGTCAGTCATCCGGGATACAGGTGCGAAGCGCGTCGTCGATCTAGGTTGCGGCGAAGGCAAGTTGCTCAAGCTGCTCTTGGCCGAAAAGCAGTTCGACACAATCCTTGGCATGGATGTTTCCTATCGCACACTTGAAACTGCCAAAGAACGTCTGAGACTCGACGAACTCCCGGAAAGACAGCGCAGCCGAATCGACCTGATTCAGGGGTCGCTCACCTACCGCGATCAACGTCTGAACGGGTTTGAAGCGGCTGCCATCGTGGAAGTTATAGAACACCTGGATGCGCCGCGTCTCGCAACTCTTGAACGCATCGTCTTTGAGTTTGCTCGACCAACGCATGTCGTCTTGACCACACCGAACGCGGAATACAACGCAGTGTTCGAGACGCTCCCGGCAGGGGAGTTCCGGCATGGAGACCATCGCTTTGAGTGGAAGCGTGTCGAATTTGAAACCTGGGCAAGTGGAGTCGCGGAAAGGTTTGGTTATTGGGTCCGTTTTGAACCTGTAGGCCCTGTTAATGCGGAGCGCGGCGATCCAACCCAGATGGCAGTCTTTACTCAGAAGGAGGTGGCAGCATGAACATCAGCCTTCCCGAACTGTCGCTTGTCCTCCTAGTTGGCCCTTCGGTTCCGGTAAGTCCTCTTTTGCTCGAAAGCACTTTCTGCCAACGGAGGTTGTCTCTTCGGATTCCTGTCGCGCGCTTGTTGCAGATAATGAAAACGATCAATCTGCTACTGGAGATGCCTTCGACCTTCTGCACGAGATTGTGCGGAAGCGGCTCGCTCGGGGTCGCCTGACCGTAGTCGATGCAACCAACGTCCAACCGGAGGCTCGTAAGTCTCTTATCGCGCTGGCGAAGGAGTTTCATCTCTTCGCGGAAGCCATTGTCTTCGATCTCTCGGAACGCATCTGTCAGGATCGCAATGTGCTCCGCCCGGATCGGCAGTTTAGTCCGCACGTCATTCGCAACCAGTCGCAGCAGCTCCGCCGTTCCCTGCGAGGGCTGGAACGCGAGGGCATCCGCCACGTATTCAAGCTCTCAACTCCAGAAGAGGTTGATGCAGTGACCATCGAGCGTCACCCGCTCTGGAACAACAAGAAGACTGAGCATGGCCCGTTCGACATCATTGGAGACGTTCATGGCTGCTTCGATGAGCTTGTCGAGCTTATGGCGCAGCTCGGCCACATCGTGAGTCAGAACGAAGGGACATATTCTGTTTCGTCACGAGGCCACCGCAAGCTGGTCTTCGTCGGCGACCTTGTGGATCGCGGACCTGGAACCGTGCAGGTGCTTCGTCTCGTCTCGACCATCGTTCAATCTGGGCAAGGGTTTTGCGTTCCTGGCAATCACGACATGAAGCTCGTCAGAGCTTTGCGTGGTCGAGACGTGAAGCGCACGCACGGTCTGGCAGAGACGATGGAACAACTCGGGAATGAGTCGAATGAGTTTCGCGTCGAAGTCGCCAAGTTTCTCGATGGCCTGGTTAGCCACTATGTCTTCGACGATGGCAAACTAGTGGTCGCCCACGCTGGCCTGAAGGAGTCCATGCACGGTCGCGGGTCAGGAGCAGTGCGAGAGTTCGCATTCTTCGGTGAGACGACGGGGGAGACGGATGAATTCGGTTTGCCTGTTCGATACAACTGGGCGGCGGACTATCGCGGTAAAGCCCTCGTGGTCTATGGACACACGCCCGTCCCCGAACCGCTTTTCTTGAACAATACGGTCAACCTCGATACCGGCTGCGTCTTTGGAGGACAACTCACGGCGCTGCGCTATCCCGAACGAGAGATCGTGTCCGTCAAAGCGCATCGGACCTACTACGAGCCTGCACGCCCTTTCCTTCCTGAGAAGCAGGAGACTCAACGGCAATTGCAACATGCCCAGGACGACGTGCTGGATCTTGCCGATGTGGTCGGCAAGCGTCTCATTGACACGAGGCTGAAACCGAAGATCACGATTCGAGAGGAAAACGCGATCGCTGCGCTTGAGGTCATGAGCCGCTTTGCCAGCGATCCCAAGTGGCTCATCTACCTTCCGCCGACGATGTCGCCGACGGAGGCGAGCAAGCACGAGAACCTTCTCGAACATCCCGACGAGGCCTTCGCCTTCTACCGCAAGGAAGGCATCACAACCGTCGTCTGCGAACAGAAGCACATGGGCTCGCGAGCTGTCGTTGTCCTCTGCAAAGACGAGACTGCTTCGCAGAAGCGCTTCGGAGTTGTGCAAGCATCGCTTGGAACCGTCTATACACGCACTGGCCGCCGATTCTTCACTGACGAGGCTTTGGAACAACAGTTCCTTGTCCGTCTACAGTCAGCGGTCGAAAAGTCGGGGCTTTGGGACGAACTCGCAACGGACTGGCTCTGCCTCGACTGCGAGCTGATGCCTTGGTCGTTAAAGGCACAGGAGTTGCTACAGAAGCAGTACGCGCCTGTAGGCAATGCTGGCGTTCGTGCATTGCGAGCTGAGAAAGACTTAATCGCAAAAGCTATGCTGCGCGTCTCTGGTTTGGAAACGCTCGCGGCGCAGACCACTGAACGGCTCGATGCTGTAGAGCAGTACACGCAAGCCTATCGGCAATACTGCTGGCCGGTGAGTTCGCTGGCCGATCTCAAACTTGCACCTTTCCATGTCCTGGCAAGCGATGGCTTTGTCCACACAGACAAGCCGCATACCTGGCACATGGAGATGATTGGTAAGCTCTGTGCAGCCGAGCCCGGGATACTTTTGCCAACGCCCTTCAAGATCGTTGATCTTCAAGACGAGGCGAGTACTGCGGACGCAGTTGCTTGGTGGACGGAGATGACGGCTCAGGGTCGAGAAGGTATGGTCGTCAAGCCGCTCAACTTCATAGCAGAGGGCCGACATGGAATCACCCAACCAGCCATGAAGTGCCGAGGTGCGGAATATCTCCGTATCATCTATGGCCCGGAGTATCTCCTCCAAGCAAATCTTGAACGGCTGCGTTCGCGGAATGTTGGAGCAAAACGCTCCTTGGCAAGCCGAGAGTTTGCGCTCGGAATCGAAGCATTGGAACGATTCGTTCGCAGGGAACCACTGCGCCTCACTCACGAATGCGTTTTCGGTGTTCTAGCCTTGGAGAGTGAACCGATAGATCCGAGGTTGTGACATATTCTCTTCAGAACGATAGCGTGCTATTTCGTTATCTCTTGGTCGGCGCAAGTTGCATATTCATCGCCGCCAAGACGCTCGAAAACACTAGATGAAAGGCGACGACACCATCTACGTAGCAACTAGCCGTTGCCCTTTGCCCTGCGGCGGACAAATGTTTCGCGAAGAACCAAATCAGCAGCAGCGCGCCGAGCGTCGGCCAGTTCACGATTGAAGTGATGTGATAAATCTCTTCCTCGTCATCTCTTGTCATTTCGTGATTGCCCACGCTGGGGAGCAGCCACAAGAGCATCACACCGTCCCACCAGATGTACGAAATAAAGAGGACGTAAACCCAGAGTATGTGAGCAGTCCAATCATTTGGGGGAGCTTCAAGGAGCATCAAACAGCAGACAAACGCCGATACGAAACCGATGAAACTCCAAGTGGCAATAACGCCGGTGTAGTCCACGATGTAGCGGACGTATGCCACAGAGGTAACCAACAGAATGATGCAGGGTGAAAGGAGCCTGAACACCTCTAAATCATGCGTCGAGTTCAACACCATAAATACGGACATTCCTAATTCACGCTGAGCGTGAACGTTCGCAGCGACGAGCAATCCCATCGGCGAAAGGAGGTTCGCGATAATGAAGAGAATCTTCCTCAACGTGTTCCCTCATCGCGCATTGGCTTCGCTTGATCCGTCGGCGCCTCTTTCGCCGTTGCGGGCGAAGGCGAAGCGTTAGGCTTGGCTCTCTTTTCTTCGCAAGGGGCGCATTCGGTTCCGTTTTCCAAGGACTTCTGGATTTCCGAGCGCGTGGAGAGAATCGCACCGAGTCCTACTGTGAACATCAGCACGGAGATGTAGACCTTAACTCGCTGGCCTTTTGCAGGCAAAAGGATGATGAACGCAACACCGGCTGCTAGAAATGGCGGCAGAGCAGTCAGGATCTTCACGTCTGGAAAGACAAAGTTGCCCAGCCAAGCGAAGATAAGGGCAAGTAGCGCTCCGCTCAAAACTGACGCGGACACCTGCCGCGCAGACCGCTGCTTGCTTTGATCCCTATCGAGCAGCGAGAGAAAGATCGCAGGAAAGAAAGAAAGCATTAGCGAGTACATTCCAACCCAGAAACTCATTATCTGGAAGGACGCGTAGGCGACGCCAACTGCTACCGCCCCAATTACAAGTACCAATCCACGTGCACCGAGGAGTGTTTGTTGACTCTGTTTCTGGTTCAATTCCTTGACTTGTTTGTGGTCTTCGCGAAAGTTGGGAAGCCAGTCGAATATCACAGTCTGCACAGCAGCGATGATGAATCCGTCGATAGTAGATAGGGCAGCGGCGGAAAAGCACAGAACGACAAGCGTCTCGGTTACAGCTCCCCAAAAGCTCGTAGTCGCTACGCTTTGAAGCCTAGAGATGAACGCCTGGATGATTTGGCTGGGATCATCCGTCCAGTGTTGGCCAAGCGCCAGCAACCCTATTCCGTACCATGCACCAAATAGCACCACGAACGGCAGGATGGACTGTTTGATCATCTGGCGTATGGCATCGACTGCGATCTCATCTGGCGTCCCCTCACCTTCAGGAAAGCGTGTGTTACCGACCGCGATGCAGCGGTCCCACATCCATCACACAAAATTGGTACAAGCACATCAATAGGAAGAGCGAGAGAAGCTGCGACACACTTGGTCCGACTGTAAGCATGTGACCGGTGAGGTAGGTTGCGGGGAACTTGGGAAAGGGATGAGCCCAAGTTGCCAAGAGATAACAATAAATTGCGAAAACGCCAACCAAGATCGCCCATAGGCGCAGCCGGTCGGTACTCACAACCCCGCGGTATCCGGAGATGGACACGTAGACAACGCCCGCAAGACAGAGAGCTATCGACAGCGTGAGTGTATTCAGGTGAGTGGGTCCCGCAAAGACATCAGAGGTGAATTTCACCTCGGCCCCAACGGACGCTACGTACAACAGGAATGTAATCACGGAAGAATAGAACCGCAGGTGCCGTCGCTGTATGGCAGTACGGCCATACCTCTCACCGATATATTCGTGAAGAGTAGAACCAGAGCGGAAGAAGGGCAGCAGTTGCGGGATGTAATTCGCGAACCACAGAAGTCCCAGAATCCAAGCCACGACGAGGATGACAGCGGGCCCAATTCCGCTAGTGGCGATCAGGTAGGTTGAAAAGGCAACCGAGCTGAAGAATCCGACGTTGTTGTGACTAGGGTTCCAACGAACTCGTTCCGAGGCATTTTCCGCTCATATAGGAAAAAGCTCTGCAGGGTTTCCCCAGAACTCACTGCTGGAAGTCTATAGATGGCCCAAGCGAGGCTGAACCCAAGGAAGGAATACGGCAATAGCGCCGATCGATGGGCATTGTAGATGAAGAACCAAACTGCGATGAACAGCAAACAGTAAGCGTAGAAAACTTTCGATGTTTTCACGTGACCGGCCTTCCGTCATCGAGACTAGTTGTTCACTGAGAAGTAGACGTTCGATGCCAATTCCTAGACCGCTCCGATCTAAGTCTGGCGTCACATCCTGTCCCTTCGAGCCGCGGATGTGGTACTCCGGGTTGCGATTCCATCCTGTGATTCCTACAACCCCGACCTCCAGAAAGCCCGAAGGTGTCGTCAAGAAGATCTCGCGCCTGGTCGAATGCCCACCGGCGTCTACTTCGAAGAAAGAATTGCTCGCATTGTAACCGCTCGTGATCACCCATTGTGCCTTTTCGAACTGACCCGCTGGCCCATCTGTTGCGGGATCGAACGTTCCCTCAACGATCGGTAATCCCTTCAGCGAAGGAGTGATAGATGCCTCAGCAAGAGCGTCTATGATTCCCTTGAAGATCAAGAGAAGCGCTTCCGGCGGACTAATTTGATAGATGTCGAGAATGAAAAACGCTGAACGCCTCAGTAGGTTGTGCGTGTGTTCCCGTCGAAAAAGTGGGCTGATAGAGTAGAACTTCTCGGCTGAACTAGCAGCGCTCCAGATTTCCGGCTCTGTATTGAAACGGAGTTGGCCCTCATTCTGCAGGTCGAGAACGTCGTCTTTGAAGTCGATCGGGAAAGCATCAAAGGGGTTCAGCATCACTTCGTGAAACCCTCTCGGTGTTAGAAATTCTCGGATGTGCGTGACGGCACGTTCCGCATCCGGGTTCTCGATTCGTGCCTCGATCTCTCGAACATGACCGCGCTGCACGGCTCCCGGCCTCTGCTCCTTGGGATTGCGCCAACCGTTCTCGATTTGTACTAGCTCCGGTTTAGCTGCAATCTCCCGGTCAAGGAAGGCTTCCACCTTGCCGTGATAGCAGGGCGCGTCCAAGCACTGGTCGCCTTGCACGTCGCAAAACAGGCTGGTGTTATGACCGCTGCGGCGGGGGCAGGTGACACAAGCTCCGGCAATGGGATTTAGGGTGGGGTCTTCGCGGTCGAATGGAGCATCCGCGAGAGACAGGTAGAGGTTGGCTTGTATCCACGCACTGAGGTGCTTTGCGGGGAGCAGGTGCGGCTCTTTGTCCTGCCAGTCCTTGCGCCAGCAGTTCTCGAAGGCGGCCGCCTGATGCTCCTGCGGTAGACGGGCGATCAGGTTTGCATGGCTGGCTGTGATGTGCTCCTGCACGAATGCTTCAGCAACTTCGGGAATGAGTTGCAGCAAGCTCAGGCGTGCGTAAATGTGGCTTGCGCTCTTGCCTGACTTCTCGACCAACGCGGCTACGGCATAACCGGGCATGTCGAGTAGCCGCTGAAAGCCCTGCGCTTCTTCGTATGGGTGAACGTCCTCCCGCTGGCTGTTTTCGACCAACTGCCATTCGAGCGCCTGGGCATCGTCGGTGTCCACGATACGTGCGGGAACGGCAAACATCTCCGCAAGATGCGCGGCGCGGTAGCGTCTGGCTCCTGCAACGATCTCGAAGCCGTGATTGTTCGGTCGCACAGTGAGGGGCTGAATGAGGCCGTTGTGCTTGATAGACTCGGCAAGCTCGTACAGCTTGGCTTCATCGAAGGTACGGCGGGGGTTGGTGGTGGACTCGTGAATTTGGTCGATGGCGATTGATTGAAATGCGCTGGAATCCTGCATGGCTGCTCTCCTTGGGCGGTTAGGCTGCATCTGCGATTGTGGAGCGGACGCACTTTCCCCGTCCGCTTCGTGGCGAAAAAGGGCTTAGGCGCGTGGTGCTTGCTGTTGCTCGAAGGCTTCGGAGAAGCCCTGCAATCGCAGGTTGTTGTCCCACACTTTGGCGAATCGCTCGTGCTGCTGGTGCAAGTTGGCGAGGTACACGTAGTGGTCGCGCACGATGGTGCGACTCCACTGCTCTACTCCGACATAGTCGTTGCGGTAATAGAACGGGTTCAGGTGTGGCCCGTCTGCCAATCCAAGCTCGAAACACATTTCGGGGTCGCGTATGAGGTCGCCATTCTGTTCGCCGTAGTGACAGACAGAAATAGCGGGAAGCCCACATGGGCCGGACTCGTCGGTCGCCTCAATGACCAAAGCCATATACGGCGGGTTTTCGATGTTGAGGTAAAGGCCGTGGTGCCAACCTCCGGCCTGTTTGAGGATTTGAAGGATGGTCTGCATTAGGCCACCTTCGCTAGTTATGCATCGGGGATAGCTTCGGCCTCGTTGCTGTTGTTGCCGGCCTTCTCCTCGACGGGCGGCTGTAGCGCGGCAAGGATGACAGCGGAGGTCTGCTGCACCAC
>CALMRM010000036.1:16384-18307 GCA_937871605.1 uncultured Terriglobus sp.
CTTCCAAGCTCTCGGTGAGAAGTGAAGCGTTGCCGTGGTAAAGCTGGATGTAATCGGCGGATGCGCTGCCTGTCTCCAGCCCAACCGCCTTACCGACCACGAACGCCACGGCCTCGGCTTCCGTCTCCGTTCAGTGAACAGGGGGTCTTCTGAGCGGCGGGCCTCGCGAAGTAGAGCCTCGCGAGCCCACTCACGGACCTTCAACCCGTCCTTTGCAGCAGCCCGCGAGAGGACAGCCAACTCATTTCTTGTAAAGCGCGTTGCGAAACTTTCGCTTCTGGACTCGCGACTTTGGCGGGAGCCAATGGTCGTCGGAGATTCATGGATCAGCTTCATTGAGATCACCCGTAGCGGGTGGGTTCAGATGCAACCGTCATGGTTGCATCTGGAACCGGCACCCCTGCTAAGTCGTTGATGTTCCGCATGTTCCCCGTTGGAACCATTTCGCTGCTTTGCACGACCCTCCAAGGGATGGAGTGTCAACATTCTTCCGGTGCGCAGCACCGTAGTGGCCTTGCCCCGGAATGGAATGAAGGATCATGCGCCTTTCGCCTGCGATGACGAAGTGGCAACGGGTGCTGGAAGGGGCTTCTGAACAGCAGGCTCAGAAGCCTCGGCAGCCGGGACCTTCCGAATCCGTAATGTCGAGGTGACCTTCCGGGCTTCGGGGCTCTTGAGGAAGTCCTGGAAGTCGCGGTCTTTGCTGAAGACGTAGGCGAGAGCTTGCTCTACGACATCGTCCGCGCAAGCGGAGATGAAAGCGGCGTACTGATCGACTTGGGTGGCGGTTGTGTCAGTGAGGCGTATGGAGGCGCTGACCTGACGGGTTTGGACGACTTCAAGCAGTGGCATTGTGGTTCTCCTTTGGGTGATGGGTTGAAGCAAACTTGGAGCGCGCAATCATCCGCTGCGCCGTGTTCGCAATCTCTCGCGCTCTGGAAGAGCAAAGCGAAGAAGGAACGTCAGTGGAACGGCGACGTTCCAGCATGGCGATTACGCTCCCGATCGCCACGCCTTCGAGCAACAACAGACGAGCCGATGCGAGGTCGATGGTGCGCTGGGCGTAGTAGAGAGGGTTGGGTTTGTCGGAGCGCTTGGAAGCGAGCGTCAGTGTCAGCTTCCCGGCGTCCTCACCAAGCGATAGCTGTTGGATTGCCCACGCCCAATCCTGCTCGGAGTGGCTGCTCTTACCTGTCGGGTATGTCCGTGCGGCACTGCGAAGCGGGAGCGCCGTATTCAGCAGCGCATTATCGAGTCGGAAATCTTCGAGATGGTAGATGGACTCGCTGGGATATTCGACAGTGACCGGGTGAGCAGGAGCGTACTTGCAGTTGAGGAATCCCGGCACTCGGAGAACGCGGTTGCGGTCGGTGCAAGCGGAGTCGCCGCCGAAGGCGAGGGCGAGCAGCTTGAGGGTATTTTCCTGCTGGTCGAAGGCGCAGCCTTCCACTCTCCAGAGCACCTGATACTTATCCGGCGAAGTCGATAGGACCGCGGTCGGAACGGGCACGGCTTCCGACTGCATGAGCGCAGCGATCCGGTTCGCGCCGTCCACGTCAATGTCGAGGTACAAGTGACGAACTTCGGCGATGCAATCCTTCGTCCGCTTGCGGCTGCCGGAGCGAAGCGGATTGGCAACGACATAGACATTCGCGCCGTTGTGGTTCTCATAGCGTAGCCACGCAAGATAGCGGGGCGAGAGCGCCTGCTCAAGCCGGACAATGCGCTGCGTCGTAGACGCGGGCTGCTCCTTGCGAAGGAGAAAGGCAACTGTCTCCCCTGGGGCGAAGCATCGAGTTAGGAAATCGTGTGCGGTCTGCGTATTCATGGCGGGTGTCTCACAGGGCTGGCAGCCCGGCGTCCACCGGGCTCCCGAGTTGATGGAAGGAAAGCGGCTTTATGCGGCCGCTTCCTCCGGGTTGT
>CALMRM010000037.1:0-3192 GCA_937871605.1 uncultured Terriglobus sp.
GAACCCGGCCATGCTCGCTGCCGCGCGGCAATGGCTGATAGGTGCTGCCCCTCATGGGAAATGTGGGCTCGTGCTGCTCCTGCGTTACCAAACCTTCCATGCAAACCTCGTCGTGCCCTGTTCGGGCGCATGGAAGTAGGACGGTGCTTTCAAATGATGGGCCGCCCATGCAGACCGTCATCTCAGGCCAGCATGCGTAGGCATTGCGATACGCACGCATGCTGGTCTGGCAGAGGGAACGTACAGAGGCACACCAGCCGCTCAGTGCGACGTCACAAAGCCAATGAGTTCGCGAAGCCCGAACTTGCCACCTGCACCCACTCCAATCGACGGCTTCCACCCCGGAGTCACGTTCAGGTACGAACTCTTGTCGCCATGGAGAATGCCAAGGAACGTCTCTGCGACAATGGTGCCGCCCACCTTGCCCAGCTGCCTGGTAGGGATGGTTTTGACGCCATCGAGGGTCGTTAGCTGCATTGGAATCTCGATCGTCTCTGCAAGTACATAGGTCCACAGGGGGCAGTTGCCTGCAAAGATGGGGCCACCGACCTTTGGATCGGTGATGGTGCCTTTGATGTCAGCCGGATCGTCGGTAAATTGGCCAATCTTGATGTCAGCGTCGACCAGCGGCGTAAAGCCCATGGCTTTGGCTATCTGTTGGCCGCTCGGCAGGTTCAGGCGCATACCGCGCAGCAGGTTGCGGGCTGCCAGCGACGCTGGCGGCGCATCTGGCGCAACCGAGTGCGGTAGCAGTGCCAGCGGGTTTACGAGCGACGTGTCCATCTTGTACGCCAACTGCAGTCGGCTGGTGTTATTTGGATCGATCGTGGTCGCATTCGGCGTGACCGAGCCGTAGTGCATTGGTTCAATGTCAATGAAACGTCTCCAATCGAGTGCCCAGGTGCTCGGCATAGGCCGGAAGCCACGCATATCCAGCGGGCCATCGTCAGCTGCAAAGATGGGCAGCGGACCGGTGCTGTCGTTCAGACGGTAGCCCGGCCGGACCAAGGAATGACCGAAGCGGTAAGCGGCACCGGAGAACTCCACGGGCATGTACAGGTCCTTGACCGGCTTGTAAAAGCGAATATTTAGCTTCGACCAGTCGGGTGCACCGGCGCTGGTGCCGGGCAGCACCGCGTCCAGCACAGCCGCATTGATGACCTTGGGTAGGAAGTCGTGCAGCACGATCCATTGATAGTGAAAGCGCACCTCCTGCTGGATGGCCTCAAAGGTCTTGCCCTTGTTCGCGGGTGCGTCTGCCACCAGGTTGTGGAAGCGCAGCCAAAGCCCCTGTAACTGCGAGACGATGACATTCTCGTCATTGCGCGGGTCACCCAGCAGCGCGCGGTTGGGCGCGTACTGGCTGCGCGGCAGGTCCTTCGCCTTTGGGTTTTTGCTGGCACCCATCAGGTCGCTACCCAATTGCAGGTGCACGCCGTCAGCCTGATACATATAGGGCTGGTCCGACGGTCCGCGGCCATACACGTTGTCCATGTCGAAGCGCGGCGTACGGAAGTCAACCAACGCGTTGACATCGATCTGTTTTTCAAGGCTGCTGGAAGGATCGAAGGTCAGGTCGTGATCGATGAACTGGCCGAGATAGGTATATGCCGCAGGAATGCCGCTTTCCTCCGGATCGGGGCCGTCAAACGGCGCGTCAGGCTGGGCAGACATCGCCGCGCCGAGCTTGGCCAGGTTGTCGCTCGCTTCTTTGTCGCTGGCACCGAACTTTGCGGCAGGCAGGTGAAACATCTGTGCGAACAGGCCGTCATTCAGGTTCGCAGCGGGCGCAAACAATCCCCGAAGCGGGATACCGTGAGGGCGCACGGGTATGGGAATGTCGATGTGGACAGGGATGACCCTGTCGGCAATGGACGCCGCGTCAGCCAACGTTGCGGCACCTGCCAGCGATGTTTCAGTGAGAGCGGTTCCGTGCAACGTTGACAGCGTTCCCGAAGTTGCCTCGGTTACGGCCGTAGTCACAGACGCCAGCGGCGTCACCTCAGTGAGCGAAGGAATCTTCATAACGAACACCTTTTCGAGAGAAATATAAGTACGATCGCGGGCGCGAGACTCGCCGACCGGACGGGTCGAGCTGGACGCCGAAGTGCAGGGCAGATGCAGTTGGCAGCCGTGCCACGCGACGTCGGCCTTTGTATGGCCACCCAGACGCTGCGTCAACATATTTCTTTCAGTAACTTTTTAGGTGTTTCGGAACATTGACTTATAGCTTGAGGGAACAAGCTATCCAGGTGCGCAGCCTGTGAAGTGTACGCAATACAAACACAGGCCCACGCCTTGTGGGACGTGGGCCTGTGCGTAGTGACAGGGCATTTACGCCGGAAATTCGCTAATGCTCTCCGGCTCCTGCTGAACGACACCGAGCTCGTTGCGGCGCTTGGCTGCAAGTGCGGTGTAGGCGTACAGGCGTGCGCGGTTCAGCGAACCCAGCGGCCGCATGCTTGCAAGTGCGTGCGCGGGGCTGAAGGACAGCGCCTCGATGTACTTGACGCGGGCGGGTTCGTACGCATCCTGCGCCGGGATGGTAATGCGCGCGACCGGCTGGAAGGGCGAGACATCCTCCGGCCACTTGGCCGTGGCGTCTTCGATGGGGAAGTGCTCCGTGTCTGTGGCTAGCTGTGCGCTAAACACGTAGTCCGCATCATGGGTCTTGAAAAAGTCCACAACGTCAGTACGGAGGCCATTGGCATCCTGCGGCTCAAACTCCTTGCCTGCCAACTCCTTGAGGCCGGGCGTCACGGGCTCCACCCGGAACTCCGCTACGTACTCACCAAAGCGCGAGGGCACTTGCGAGTAGTAGCACTCTGCCAGCGGGTGCAGAAATGGGTGGCCGAAGAAGTCGAGCTGGCCCGACTCCGTACCAAAAATCGAGAGTGCCTTGTTGGTGACGCGCGACACGGTGCTTACCGCCCCCTTGACCGTGTCGTTCAGGTGGGGCGCAAGCTCCGCATTCGGTTTGAACGCCTGCAGAAAGCTCTTGGCACCGGGCACGATGAAGGCCTTGCCCGTGTCGAAGACGAAGTCCTGAGTGGTGCCGGTGTGGCCCGGCAGCGTTTCGCCGCTCACGCCCAGCACCTTGATGCTGAAGCCCCGCGGCGTGCTCACCTTGCGATCGTCGACAAACTCGCCCGGTGTGTGTGTGCCAAGCGGATAAGCACGTCGTAGGTTTTG
>CALMRM010000037.1:3212-12821 GCA_937871605.1 uncultured Terriglobus sp.
ACGCAGGTGCGCTGGCAGGTCGCTGTTGACCGTCAGTTTGCCCACGACCGCGCCGTGCGATTTGGCATGCGAGATGCGGACCGGCTGCCCCTCCTTCTTGTGCACGGTGTCCGAGCCATGAGCCATCAGTTCGCCAATTTTCTGGAAGGTCTCGTACTCGTCCGGCTCGATCTGCTCCAGGCTGTCGCTGTAGCGGAGGTACTGGTCATCCGTGATGGTCGGGGTCGTCATGGGTTCGTACTCCTTGTCGGTACCCGCACTTAGATGCCGCTGCCAGGTGTGCTTCCCTGGGGTGCGTGCGTTACATTGCGCCGTGCGGCTATTCCACCCGGAGTTCGTGCAGAAAGAAGCTGTAGATGTCTGCCTCGACGTCCAGCCGCTTGCTAAGCGGCATGCCGCCGCCGTGGCCAGCACGCGTTTCGATCCGGATGAGCACTGGTGCAGGCCCTGCCTGGTCCTGCTGCATCTGCGCGGCGAACTTAAAGGAGTGCGCGGGAAAGACGCGGTCGTCGTGGTCTGCCGTAAAGATGAGCGTAGGCGGGTAGTGCGTGTCCGGTTTCAGATTGTGCAGCGGCGAGTACTTGTAAATGGCGTGGAACTCGTCCGCGTTGTCGGATGGGCCGCCGTAGTCTGCCTTCCAGCCCCACCCCACCGTGAACTTGTCAAAGCGCAGCATGTCCATGACGCCCACGCCCGCCGCCACTGCGCCGAACAGGTCAGGCCGCTGCGTCAGCATCGCGCCCATCAGCAGACCGCCATTTGATTCGCCGCGGATGGCCAGCTTGGGCGTGGAGGTGTACTTCTGTGCAATAAGCCATTCCGCGCATGCGATGAAGTCGTCAAAGACGTTTTGCTTGTGCAGTTTCATGCCGGCCTGGTGCCATGCCTCGCCGTATTCGCCGCCGCCGCGCAGGCTGGCTTGTGCGTAGATGCCGCCACGCTCCAGCCAGGCGATGCGCGTGGGTGAAAAGGCAGGCGTCAGCGATATGTTGAAGCCGCCATACGCGTACAGCAGCGTGGGGTTCTGCCCGTCCAGCTTGAGGCCTCTTTTGTACGTCAGGAACAACGGCACCTTTGTGCCGTCCTTCGAGGGCACAAAGACTTCCTTCGTTTCGTATGCTGCGCGGTCGAACGCCGTCTTGGGTTCGCGATACACCTCCGACTTCAGCGTCTTCATGTCCAGCCGGTAGATCACTCCGGGCGTGGTGAAGTTGGTGAAGGTGTAGAAGGTCTCGCTTTCATCGCGCTTGCCTTCAAAACCGCTCACAGAGCCTATGGCGGGCAGGTTCAGCGTCTGCAGTGGCTTGCCCTCTTCGCTGAACAGCTTCACGTTGCTGTGCGCATCGGTCAGGTACTGCGCGATCAGCGTGCGGTTCACCAGGGAGACAGAGTCCAGTTTGCTTTTGGCCTCAGGCACGGCGGTCTTCCAGTGCTCGCGCGCTGGCTCTTTCAGATCAAAGGTCATCACCTTGCCATTGCTGGCATTCAGTGTGGTGTACAGCCAGAAGTGTGAACCGTCGTTGCCAATGGGTGCGTAGGTAGCATCGGCTGTGGTGATGACGCGCTGGATCTGTGCGCCGGGTGTCTGCAGGTCCAGCACGGCCAGCTCGTTGTTGGGACTGGTTCCCTGAGACTGGCTGATAAAGAGGTACCGGCCGTCGTCCGTTACGCCAGCAAACAGGAACAACTCCTTGTTATCGGGCCGGGCAAATATCACCGGGTCGGCCTTCTGGTCGGTGCCAAGCTTGTGGAAGAAGATCTTCATGCCAAAATTCGCAGCTTTGAGCGCGTCGCCCTCCGGCGGGGCGTCATAGCCGCTGTAGTAGAAGCCGCTGCCGTCGTGCAGCCAGCTTGCCCTGCCAAACTTCGTCCAGCGAATCACGTCCGGCAAATCCTTACCGGTCGTTACGTCTCGCACGATGATCGTCTGCCAGTCGCTGCCTGCCTCTGCCAGGGCGAGCGCCGCCAGTTTGCCGTCGTGCGTCACAGAAGCGGAGTTGAGCGCCACGGTGCCATCCGCGGCGTACGTGTTTGGGTCCAGCAGCATGTGCGGTTCGCCGTGTAGGCCCTCGGTCCAGTACAGGACTGCCTGGTTCTGCAAGCCGCTGTTGCGGCTATAAAAGTACCTGCCGCCATGCTCCTCCGGCGCAGAGAACCGCTCGTAATCCGCCAGTTTCAGCAGCCGTTCGTGCAGGGCAGTGCGAAAGGTCAGCGGCTTGAAGTACTCCGCAGTGACGGCATTTTCAGCTTCTACCCAGGCCTTGGTCTCTGGCGAGTCCAAGTCCTCCATCCAGCGGTACGGGTCGGCCACGGCGGTGCCAAAGTAGGTGTCGGTCTGCGAGACGGTATGCGGCTTGGGATAACGTGGAATGACGGTGCTCCTGGGCGTTTGTGCGCCTGCAGTGGAAAGAATGCTGGTGGAAAGCGCAGCGGCCAGCAGGATGTTGCGCATGCAGAGACCTCCCGGTGCAGACTTGCCATCAGAGTGTACGACGATGAGACTCCTGTTTCGCCTCTTGACGACCGTTCGCGTACCGCTGGTAGCCGTGACCCTTCTCGGCCCAATGCAGTGTCGGGCGCAAAGCCCCGCGGCAGGGCAGACCGCCGCACCCTCAGCGGACGGGCAGCCCTATACCCTGCGAACGGGCACGCAGATTGTGCTGGTGCCCACCACCGTCAGCATTAAGGGCCAACTGCTGTATGAGTTGAAGGCAGACCAGTTCCGCATCCTGGACAATGGCGTGCCACAGCCCGTCACACTGGATGAAAGCGCAACTGCGCTGGGCCTGTCACTGGTCGTGGCCGTGCAGTGTTCCCGCATGGCCGTAATGGAATACGAGAAGCTGCAGGGCCTGCCAACGCTTGTTGAGAGCCTGGTGGGTGGTGCGCCGTTCGAGGTAGCGCTGGTGCGCTATGGCAGCCACCCGGAGCTCATACAGCCGTTTACCCGGTCGCTGGAAAAGATGGCGAACAGCATGGCGCGCATCAGACCGTGCGAGGACGACGCCGCCGCCACGCGTGATGCCGTGAGCTATGCCAACTCCATTCTGGATAACCGTGACAGCCGCAACCGGCATGCAGTGCTGCTGGTGGGCGAAGCGCGCGACCACGGTTCCACGGTCAAGGAGAAAGATGTCATCGCGCAGCTTGGCCGCTCCAACACTGTGGTCGACGCGATTGCGTACTCCCCCGGCCAAGACGAGACCATGGACATCTTCAAGCATTTTGCTGGGGGCCGCGGGCCCATCGGCACGCTGCTGATGGCGGTGCAGGGCATGAAGAAAAACACGGCTCAGGCGCTGGCCCAGCTCTCCGGCGGCGACTACTACCACTTCAACAATCGCAATGGCTTCGACATGAGCCTGGAGAAGCTTACCAACCGCGTGCACAACTACTACCTGCTCAGCTTCCCGGTGACGCGTGGCACCGAAGGTGGCCTGCACGAACTGCACGTGACGGTCCCGGAGTACCCGCAGGCCGACGTGCGAGCCCGCAGGAGCTACTACGCGGGGAGCGATGCGCCACCCACATCCGTAGAGTAGGTCGCGTGACTCGGTGGCAACTCTTTCGCTCTAATCTTTGGCTGCACGTTCGTCGTGCGCCACGTGATATTAGATCCCTCAAGTACGTTTGGTACTTGCTCTACCTGGTGCTTTACGGCACCTATCTGATCTGGACGGTATTCCAGTATGGCTTAGGGATGGCAGTGGCCATTGCTGTCTTACTGGCATTAAGTTTCGGAATCGCGCTACTGATTGCACGCACTCATGCAAAGACGAATGAATCGCTGCTGAATCTCTCGCCAGCGCGTCAGCGGATCAGCCTACCTGAGCCTGATCCGCTCCAACTCACGGCTGTCCAGAACCTACTGGTAAAGCGGGCTACGTTTGCGGATCGGGCAAGCGCAGAGGCGATGCTCCGTAATGGTGTGCTGCCTAAGCAGGCCGCTGGTTTGACACGCAGGCGCACCATAGACCTCGCGCGTTCAGCTGGCATTTGGGATGGCTTCGATGGTCAAGAGCGTGAGAAGTTGACCTCTCCAGAAGGTGCTTGGGCGGAAGAGGATGTGAACACGCTCTCCTTGTGGGCCGAAGATGTTCTTGTACTTCGATGGGTGCTTGGCATGGACCAGATCCTTACGCCGCTCGAGTTTGCGGAACTTACCTTTCTGCCAACGTTTGAGATTTCCGCGAGAGGTGTTGAGGTAGGCGGGCGCTTGCTCCCGCCGTATGATCTTCGCCCGGTACGCGACATGGCCCACCACACCTTTGTGCGTGGCCTGTCAGAATGCGTTAGTCGAGGTCTTACGGAGATTGAGTCCGCTGAAGACAGGACGATTCTGCTGGATTTCGCAGCAGCAAGCAAGGGCCCCGAAGACATGCTAACGGGTAGCAAGACCTTTGCGGAAGCGAGTGACGAGCGGGTCCTAAGCCTCACTCGTCTCGCATTGCGGCGCTATTCGGTCCTACTTGAAGTGCTGACAATTTTGGACGGCAATGCAATTACGTGCGTACAGGAATCGTGATCTGCTCGCTCCGCCAGCATCGGTGGAGTAGGTCCTGTGCAGATGCTACGCTCGTCCGTATGCGTGGTTGCTTACGTTGGCACCTCCTTGCCGGAGTCTTGATCTGCTGTGCAGCAAGGCTGCCCGGGCAAGGCATGTCAGAAACGGACCGAGACGCCATTCGCTCCGAAGTACGACGCCTGACGATTGCGGATCGCGTGCCATCTATCTCCGTGGCCATCGTGCAGGGTGGGCGCATAACCTTTGCGGAAGCCTTCGGCAGTGCGGTGCTGCAGCCACGGGTGCGGGCGACTCCAGCGACCCGCTACCAGCTTGCCTCTATCTCAAAAACCTTTGCTGCGCAGGCGATCCTGCAGTTAGAAGCGGAGGGGAGACTGAGCCTCAACGACACCGTGAGTCGCTGGTACCCGGCGGTGACCGGCGCCGACCACATCACGCTTCGCATGCTGCTGAGCCACACGGGCGGACTCGGTAACTTCTATCCCACGCACTATCCCGCGGGTCCGCGCGGCACTGCCATTGCGCCAGACAGCATCATCGCGCAGTGGGGCAACCATCCGTTGCTTTCGCAGCCTGGGATGGAGTTCCACTACAGCAATCTGGACTACGAGATTGCGGCCCGCATCGTGGAGAAGGTGAGCGGGCAACCGTACTTCGCGTATCTCCGACAGCATGTTTTTGCCCCTGCAGGCATGACAGAGGCACTTGACCTGGACACGCTGCCCGACAAGAGTCTGCTGCTGGCTACGGGGTATGTGCGGGAAGCACTCGGTCCGTTAGAGCCCGCTGAGTATGAAGGTCCGGGCTGGTCGTTTGGTGCGGGGGCGGTGGTCACTACCGCGCGCGACCTGGTGCAGTGGGACATCGCTTTATTGCAGGGCCGTGTTTTACCTGCGATGCAGGCAAGCGAGGAGGTTACGCCGGTGACGCTGGCGAGCGGCAAGCAGGCACCCACCGCGCTTGGATTGTTTGTCGATATGGACAATGGTCATCGTCGCTACTACCACACGGGTCAGGGATTAGGATTCCTGGCGTTGAACATGATCTACCCAGACGATCAACTGGCGTATGTCGTGCTGGTGAGCTCAAGCGAGGGTTCGCCTACCACGCACGTCGCGGACGCGCTGAACTACGTACTCCTAAAGCCAAATGTAAAGGAGACCTTTGCGCGATCGATATTTCAGGCATTGCAAAGCGGTTCGTTGGACCGCTCGCTGCTGGCACCTGACCTGGCAAAGGAGTGGACGCCGCTACGATCAGCGACGTTCCACCACACGTTGGGCCCACTTGGTCCTGCGACGGCCTTTGTGCCGCACAACACGTCGGTACTCGACGGCGAAGAATCTCGCGACTACGACATCGTCGCAGGCGGCCGGGCTCTACGGTTGCATCTGCTCGTAGAGCCCGACGGCAAGCTGGAAGACATCACCGTGCAAGCAACAACACACTAGCTGCGTACAGGAATCGTGATCTGCTCACCCACCTTGAGGGCATTGGGGTTGCTGAGATTGTTGGCATTCGCAATCGGCTCGTAGAGGTTGCCGTCGCCGTAAAAGTGCTGGGCGATTTTGCTGAGCATGTCACCGCTCTTGACCGTGTAGGGCTGGTTCTGGCCACCGGTGTTGACCAATTCATGGTGAAGGTCGGCGTAGGCTGGGTCCACTTTCTTGATCTGGTCCCAGACGAAGTTCAGCGTGACCTGGCTGGGCAGGGTCGCCTTCACGTACAGCTTCTCGCCATCCAGCGCGACGTTCTGCAGGGTTGCGCCCTCCGGTTGGAAGCGGTCAATCGCCTTCAGGACGGGTTCATACTTTTGCTGTAGTGTTGCCAGGTCTGCCATGGGTGTCTCCTCGCCTGCGTTGGATGCGGCGAGTGCCTGGTTAGTTCATCCACGAGCGGTCATTTGGATCACGGTGCTCGTCCTCCGGCGCAACGTAGCGGCCATCCCGATCGAAGTTTACATCGCGATCCTGCTTGCGCATGTACACCTGGAACTGACGCGCGGCGCGGCGGCGCTTCCAGCGGTAGTAGTCATTGCGCATGCGGAAATACCGTTCGCTGGTCACGGCAGCCAAGCCGCTACGGCGGGCCAGCCGTGCATACAACAGGCCACTCAACCCGCAGCACAGGGCCAGCAGGGCACCAAAGCTGTCGCGTACCCGCAGCAGGACGGCCAGGTACACCAGTGTACCCAGTATGACCATGTACTTGGCCTTGATGCGCAGGACAAAGAAGAGAAAGAATTCAACCTCTCCAAACAGCACCGCAAACGCCACCAGCACTGCAAAGAGTGGCGCAGAAATACCCGCTGTTGCAGCGAGCGGGCTGACATGGAGAAAGCTGACGCGGCCGCCGGTCAGCAGAGGTGGCCCGGTAACCAGCAACGTAGCCAGCACGGCACCACTTACCGTGGAGCCATAGAACAGTTCGTTGAACCAGCGTGCCCCGCGCGACTCTTCAAGCATGCTGCCGGTAAACCACAGCGTCAGCAGGGCAAACGCGGTACTCAGAATGCCGTAATTTACGAACGGGTAGCTCAGCAGTTGCCAAACGTGGAAGCGGCCCACGGCTGCAGCAGGTTCCAGTTGAAAGAGCAGCCCCAACACAGCGCCGACAGATGGCAGCGCCAGATCCACCAGCGCAAGCAGAAAGAACAGGCCCACCAGTAGCAGGACCAAGCGGCGCACCGCGCCGCGAAAGGCGGGCAAGGATAGCGTCATGGGTCCACGGGATGGCACACCTCCATTTCACCACACCTGACCTGTGGCAGGATGGCAGTGCATCTGGCTGATGCCCGCCGGTGCAGCATTGGCATGTGAAGGCACGCCTGCGTAAACAACCTGCGTGGCGCAAGGCGCGTCTTCACACAAAACGCCGTGTAGCGGCCACTCTCCGGTGACGTGGTCACACCTGTGAGTTCCCGCCCTGGGGCCGGTCCTAAACCAACACCGCATCGCAACCTGATAGAGGAAATTGCCATGGCAACCCTGTGCCCCGAATGTGACAACCCGCTCGATATCGACCAGGATGAGGTGGAGGAAGGCGAAACCGTTACGTGTGACGAATGCGGAGCGGAACTTGAGATCGTCTCGACGGAGCCGCTGCAACTCGCGCTGATCGATGCGGATGGCTACGATGACGAGGACGACGATTACCCGTCGCGCGGCTCAGAGGAGGACGACGATGAGTAATAGCAAAGCCCCGTGCGACTCCTGCGGGTGACGCGTGTTCAATTAAGTATCCGCGAGCGTGCCAGCTTGCGGAGGCGACAGCTTAGGAGGTGGGTGCGATGAAGTTTGCTCGAAGTCTCACAGTAAGTGCAGTCTTGGCGCTGGTGCCCGCAGGCGCGTTGGTTAGGGGGGCTGCGCTGCACGCACAGGCCGACAACGGTGCACGCAGCCTGACCGGCGCGGTGACGGACAAGGCCGGCAACAAGATCAAGGGTGCTGTGGTGCATCTGAAGGACACTCGCTCGCTGGCCCAGCGCAGCTACATCACACCGGACGACGGCAGCTTTCGCTTTGCCCAGGTTTCCGGCGGCTCTGACTTTGAGGTATGGGCAGACCTGAACGGGAAGCGCACACCGAGCAAGTCAATCAGCTCGTTCGACACAAAAAAGAGCATTGAGATGACGCTGAAATTGCCGGACTAGAGCTAACCCAGACCAAACAACAAGAAGCCCCGCAGATGCGGGGCTTCTTGTTGTTGTAGAAGAAGGCTAGGCTACCGGCTCAACCGAGACAAAGCGGCCATGGTTGCCGCGATCCAGGAACTGCACCCGGCCGCCAATCTTTGCGAACAGGGTATCGTCCTTGCCGCGGCCTACATTCAGGCCCGGCTTCAACGGGGTACCACGCTGGCGCACGATGATGGAGCCGCCAGTGACCACTTCACCGGCAAACCGCTTTACGCCCAGTCGCTGCGCGTTGGAATCACGTCCGTTGGAGGAGGAACCGCCACCTTTTTTATGTGCCATTGCATTGCCTCGTTGCGGGTCGCCGCACGGCGCACACGCACTGTTCTAAAGTATGGGCGAAGTGCCCGGAACCTACTGCTTGGCTTCGGCTTTGAAGCTCTTGCCGTTGACCAGAATCTCGTTGATCTTGACCTCAACGAAGTTCTGACGATGTCCCTGCAGCTTTTTGTACTGCTTCTTGCGCTTGTAGTGGAACACAAGGATCTTTTCGCCGCGGCCTTCGCTTACGACCTCGGCCAGCACCTTTGCGCCGCCAAGTTCCTGCTCGAAGCTGCCTGCTTCACCGCTGACGGCAAGCACGTCCGCAAATTCTATGGCACCGTCGGTGTGGGGCGTAGTTTCGATCTTCAGGGTGTCACCGGGAGTGACGCGATACTGCTTCCCACCGGTGCGAATGACTGCGTACATACAAACCTCCGCGTCCGGCCTTGCCGGTGCGCTCAAAACTGAAACCTGGCTGTGAGAAAGGCGACAGGCACCTGTGGCAAGGCGCGCACCGCGCAGCCAGCAATCCTTCTACGCCAAACCTGACAAGAATACCGGCTCGGCCGCGCCCGGTCAAGCGGCACTGCCACCACCGGGGCCAGGTTGCCGTAGCGCGCGTCCCAAAGACTCCAGGTCACGCTCGGCATGGCACTGCCGTAGGAAGAGGTCGAGTTCCGTGTAGCGACGACTAAGGTTCGCATCACGGGCGAGTGGTGCAGGTCCCATCGCGCGGGCAAAGCGGCGTAGCGTGTCGGTGCAGGCCTGTTCGACAGCATGGCGGGCGGCCAGAGCGCGCGTCATCGGGTTCTGCCCGTCCGCCAGGTCGAAGTCGTGCGCGACGGCATCCAGCACGCACTCCGTTACCCATACGTTGGTGTGCATAGCGGCACGGTGTGCTGCGGTGTGCGCATCCTCGCGCGTGCTGGCCATCACATAGTCCAGCAGACCCGCGGCTCCGCCAGCCCACGCTGCTGCCGGCCCAACTGCACCGCGCCAGAACCCGTGCCGTTGCACATACCAGCCCTCGCGCCCAACGACGGCCACAATAGGGCAGCGCTCAAAGGCAACGGCAGAGGTGTGTGTCATGCGAAAAGCCTCGACGGCCCATCCACTGCCGTCGTAC
>CALMRM010000037.1:12831-16821 GCA_937871605.1 uncultured Terriglobus sp.
GCAGTGGATGGGCCGTCGTACCGGATGCGATCCGCATGGGTGCGCAGATCGACCTCCACCAGCAGCAAGCCACCCTCGCCCGCAGTCATCAGGGCGCGGTCCACCAGCCCGGCCCCGCTGCAGAACTGCTTGGTCCCGCTCAGGCGGTAGCCATCCGGTCCGCTCTCCAGCCGCAACTCCCGCCCGGGAATCTCAGACGCCCACACTGCGTACCGGGTGCCCGGCGCGGGCTCTTTCCCCGCTTCACGCAGGATGGCTACGGCATCCCAGTGCGCCTCCGCCAGCTTTGCCAGACTCAGGTCCTCACGACCTATGGCAAAGATGCGGCGGTGCCTCTGCGCCGTGTTGCCGCTGCCGGGGGATGGCAGTTCCTCCCGGCATATCGTGGTAAAGCGAGCCTCCAGGTCCGCCTGCGTCACGCGACGACCTCTTCTGCCAAGGTGGCGGCTACAGTTTCGGCGACGTCCAGGTTGTGCTTCGCCAGCGCACCGGCAAAGCCAAGCGGTGCCCGGCCCACGCGGCGGCCGCTGGTCAGCACTTTCAGGCGAACGTCCGAGCGGCAGGGCACAGGGAGGCCCCGCAGGCGGCTCCACAGGTCGTGGTCCTCTGCCGTGGGCTGCGCACCCCAGCCGCCTGCCTGCAGGTAAGCGTCTGCGCGAACGCCCAGGTTGGCGCCGTGGACGTGGGGGTGCGTGCCGTCCGGGCGCAGTTCATAGCTCGTCCGGAACCGCGCTTCGACCTCAGGCTGGTGCTCGATAAACCAGTCCACGTCCACAATGCCCGCCACCGCAGCCCAGCCCTCCTGAGCAAACCTGAGTTGTTGCAGCAGCCAGGAGTCCGGCAGGTCACAATCGGCATCGGTATTCGCCAGCCAGCAGCGCTCCAGCGCCACGGGCACCCGAGCCAGTGCCTCGGCAGCAGCCAGCGCACGTGCCATGCCGACATTGCCAGCACTCGAACAGATCACTTCACCCACTCCCCTGAGCATGTCCAGGCAAAGCATCTCCGTCCGGTCGGTGCAGCAATCCGCCACGACAACTACGTCTGTGGTCACGTAGTGGGGCAGCATGGACGCTGCGCGTCGTACAGAGTCGAGGCAGCGTGGCAGCAGCACCTCTTCGTTGCGCGCGGGAATGAGCACAGCCATGTGCCACGGCAGCATGTCAGAAGGTCGGCTCATCCGAGTTTGCGCCAGCGGTCCAGGCGAAAGCCCCCGCGTGTTGCGTCGGGGTGGCGCTCACTGAGCTCATGCTGCACGCCAACCATCCTCATGCATTCATGTACCTCATCCCCGATCCTGACATGGTCAGACGAAGACCCGAGCCAGTGTGACGCCAACACCACAGCACCTGGCCGCACTTGCTCCACTATTCCGGCTACCAGACCCTGCCAGAGCTCAGCCTGAAAGTAATAGCCAAGCTCGCTGAGTACGATCAGGTCGTACCCGTCATACTGTCTCGAGTCACGCAAGGAACCAAGTTGCACGGCAACGCCCGGCAGGGCACGGCAACGCTCCTGCGCGGCTGCTACCGCACTCGGCGAAATATCAAATGCATCCACCTGTTCACACAGGCCCGCCAACCGCTCCGTCAGGACACCCACGGAGCAGCCCGGTTCAAACGCATGGCGATACCGCTGTGTGCCCAGCGCACGCAAAATGGTGCTGTAGCGGAATTGCTCATACGGGTCCGTCGCAAAGTTCCAGGGGTCCGTGGAGTGCTGGAACATCGACTCAAAGAAGTCAGGGGAGGTGTCGGGCGTATTCATGCAGGCAGGAACACCTCGAACGGCCACGCCGCGGGTCCCAGCAGGTACCCGGGCAGAATAGGCTCGCCGCCTGCACGCTCAAGCTGCGAACGGTGCTGCTGCAGCGCCGCCTGCTTTGCCAGCAGGGCCGCTGCAGACGGTAGGAAGCGACGCACCGGCAGGCCGTCAAGCACCGCAGGCGTGCCCCGGTGCCACGTCCAGAAGAAGTAAAACGTAAGTGGCAGCCCCTTGGCCTTTGCCACGGTGCTGGCTGCACGGGCGCACGCCTCGTGGTCCGGGTGGAAGTCGCCCGTCCAGGGTGCCAGCAGGTGCATACCCGGGCTTGCCAACTCCATTAAGCGGTCGGTCAATTCCGCTTCCCACAGGTGCAGGCCGCTATCCGTCAGGCGCAGCCGGTGGATGCTGGCCGCCATAACACCCAGGCACTGCAGCGCGCGTGCCTGCTCCGCCTCGCGCGCGCGCCGCATGTTTTCGCGCTCGGGCTGTGATACGTCATAGCAGTTTTCCCCATCGGTTACCGCCACCACCTCGACCGGCACACCCTGCGCGCGCAGCGTTGCAATCAGTGCGCCCGCGCCCAGCGTTTCATCGTCTGGATGCGGTGCCACGACCAGCGTGGGCACCAGTGGCACCTGCCACACGGGCAGGCTGCCGTGCTGTTCCAGCCAGGTGGCATCATCAACGAGGGGCGTAATCACTAATACGGTAGGATGCGCCTGAGCTGCCAAGGTGGAACTGCAACATTATTGTGGCGCGCACCGACGCGGCTTCGTTACGCTTCTGTGAAGGTGGCGGCCTCAAAGTGTTTCATGGCTGCCTCATCCCACCTGTGGTCGGCGCTGCGCCAGCCGTTACGGCCGTCATCCATGAAGTTTGGGAAGTTGCTTCTGCAGCGGCTTTCGCGGCGTTCGAAGTCGATGAGCACCTGCGGCACGCCATCCAACCGCACTGCGCTGTGCTGGCCATCGCGCGACCACTCAACGGTCAGCAGGCGCTCGCGCCCTCCATCCGGCTCCTGCTGCATCGCTTCCGTGTTGTACACCAGCATGGCGTCCAGCACCGTTACGTCGAAATCATCGTCCACGGTGGCCCGGTTGCCGTCACAGGCGTAGCAGTACCCGGCGGCACCCTCATCTTCGAAGACCACACGCCACGGCAGCTCGCGTGACGGGCTGTAGCTCACCAGTCGTGCAGCGCCCACACGCATCAGCAACGAATCCATGCCTCTCACCATACCGCAGGGCAGTACACTTTTACTTGTCATAGCAGCGCATGAGCTTTCGTTTCCACTTTGGCCGCGCACAACGGGTGGCGGCCCTGATCCTCGCCTTCTTTCTGGCCGAGGCAGTCTTTCTTATCGGGCGTACTCCGCTCTCGGAGTCGGACTACCGCTATGCCCTGTGCGGCCGCGAGATGTGGGAGAAACCCGCACCGCTGCCGGGATACTTCACCACCTGCGGCAACATGCAGGGCGATGGCTCACTGGCGTACCGTGCTGCCGGCCTGCCGCTGACGGTGTACCTCTCTGGCCTGCGCATGGCGAACTGGGCAGGGTCGAAGTTTGGCGGTGCGGGCTACGTCAGCAATCCGGTGGGCGGCTCCGTTTACGACCTGCGCCACCAGCTCGTCGGCACGCGCTATCTGTTGCGCATGCCGTTCGCGCTGGCTGCGGCGTTGCTGGGCGCTGGCCTGTGGTGGGTCAGTCGCAGGCTGTTCGGCAACCTGCCGGGGGCATTTGCGCTGGGGCTGTACAGCGTCTCCCCAGCCGTGCTGCGCATTGCGACCACGCCCAACAACGAGATTCTGGCCGCTTGGGGCCTGTTTGCGGCGGTGTACACGGCGATTGGCATCGGTCATGCCATGTACGGGCCGGTGCGCAAATGGCGGCCACGCATCGTGCTGTTTACCGTGGCGCTGGGCGTTACCGCGTGCGCGCACATCCTGGCAGCCGTGTTTGCCTTGCTGCTTTCTGCGGTGTTCCTCCTGTACGTTGCGGAGCGGCGCAGGACCCTGGTTCTACCCTTGCTGCTGGTGTCGTCCTTTGGTGCCATGCTCATCCTCTTTGCGTCCTACACCTTCCGGCTGGGCATATTTACGTATGTGTTCACGGCAGGTGCGGCGCGATTTATCCCTGCATTTGCGCCGGCGTGGCAATTCTTTCGCAGCCCTCTGCAACTCGGCGTGAGTGCCGTGTGTGCCTGTGCTGCGCTGCTGTTCCTCCTG
>CALMRM010000038.1 GCA_937871605.1 uncultured Terriglobus sp.
ATCAGCGGCGTGGTCAGCGGCTTTGGCGGCTCGAACGGCGTGGGCGACAAATATCAGGAGAAGATTCCATCGTTCTCTGACAACGTGACGCTGATCCGCGGCGGGCACCAGTTCAAGTTCGGGGTGGGCTTCCAGAAGAACAACGATACCCAGCTGCAGGACGTGTACACGCAGTTCACCTTTGCCAGCATTGCCACATACACGGCGGCGCTGCAGGCCGCGCAGAGCGGCACTCCGGCAACGGACCCGCGCTTGCACGGGTACACCACCATCAATGCCTCGCTGGGCCGCCCGGGCGCGGGCTATCAGACGATCTTCTTCGACCTGTTTGCGCAGGACACCTGGCAGCTGACGCCGAAGCTGGTGGCGAACTACGGTGTGCGCTACGACCAGTACCGCGCGCCCAGCGCTATTCCAAACGCGCGGCTGGTGGAGACGCAAAGCTTCCGCACGCCCATGGCTAATTTCGCGCCGCGCCTGGGCCTGGCGTACACGCCGCAGGCCGGCACCGTTGTGCGGCTCAGCGGCGGTATGTTTTACGAGTCCACACCCACCAACACCTACTTCAACCCGCTCTACAGCAACGGCGACCCCACCAGCGGCAACCTGATCGCCTCGCTCAGCGGCTCCGCTGGTCCAGCTTTTCCGAACACGTTCAACACGTCTACCGCGATTTCAACGACCGTGCTGACGCCCTACGCGCTGACGCCGCGCTTTAAGAACGAGTACACCTGGAACTTCAACGCACAGGTGGAGCAGGCGATGGGCAAAAGCGACGCGCTAACCATCGGCTATGTGCGCACAGCGGCGCGCAACCTGCAATTCCTGCGCAGCAGCAACCTCATCAATCCCACGGGCTTTCTTGCGGACGGGCGTCCTGTCTACAATCCGACTCCTGTAGCCGGCAACGCCGTGACCGGTGTGCTGCCCAACCGTGCCAACACGAGCTACAACAACATCAACTACATCGATATTGGTGCCAACTCCGGCTACAACGCGCTCATCACGAACTACACGCATCGCATGTCTGGCGGCCTTACGCTGAACGCCTCGTACACCTGGTCGCACGCCATCTCTGACGCACCAGAGGCGAACAGCTACGAGAACTCTAACTTTATCGAAGACCCCACCAACCGCAGGCGCGACCGCGGCAACAGCTACATCAACCGGCCCAACGCGTTTACCTTTTCCGGCGTGTACCAGCCGAACACGCACTTCAGCAATCGCTATCTGAATGGGCTGGTGGCGAACAACACCTTGACGGTGCTGGTGAACGCCAGCAGCGGCGACCAGCAAAACCTGGTCAGCAACCTGAACCTGAATGGCGACGCGCGCTCCGCGGGCCAACAGCGGCCGCTGTTTGTGGGCCGCAACACGCTGCGCGGGCCCAACATCTACCAGGCGGATGCACGCTTCACCCGCACCTTTGGCACCTTTTTTGAGCGGGTGCAGCCGCAGATCTTTGTGGAAGCCAACAATTTCCTGAACCGGTCAAACTTCACTTCGATCAACACCACTGCCACCACCAACACGGCGGGCGTCATCACCGCCAATCCATCGCTGGTGCCCACGGCATCGGTCCTGGAAGCGCGCATTCTGCAGTTCGGCGCACGCATCGCGTTCTAGGCGGAGCTGGTCTTCGCCTACCAGGGGGAGGAGCCGTGCGTTGACACGGCCCTCTCCGCATCTCTAGGCTCAAGAAATGGAAGTACACCTCACTCCCGATCTGCAGGCGAAGCTGGACCAACTGGCCGGGGCGACCGGCCGCCCACAAGGCGAGTTTGTCCTGGAGGCTGTGGCAGGGTACTTTGACCAGATGGAGCAGGTGCGTCAAACCCTGGATCGTCGGTACGACGAGCTAAGGAACGGCAGCGTTCAGCTCTTAGACGGCGAGACAGCGTTCGCGCAGTTACGCGCAAAGGGTGAGGCGCGGCGCAGTCAGCGTCTGTGAAGACGTTTCAGCTTCATCCAGAGGCTTACAGCGATCTGGATGAGATTTGGGAGTACCTTGCGCTCAAGGACCTGGACGCCGCAGACCGGGTGGTGGAAGCGATCGAGCGTAGTATTCAGGGCCTCGTTCTGCTACCTCATCAGGGTCACTTCCGTCCAGACCTGACCAGCCGCCCGCTCCGGTTCAGCCGTTGCTTCGATTACCTTATTGCCTACGCACCTGACGAGCGACCGCTGTGGGTAGTCGCGGTACTCCATGGCAGGCGCAATCCGCGTGTACTTTCCGCGCTGCTCGGAGAGCGGCAGCAGTAGTCACCGCGCTTTGAATCGCTCTGTAACAGGCAGCGGGTGCGCCACGGCTCGATGAGGCGTGACGATTCGCTGAGTCGCTATCCTGAAAGACGATGCAAGCCGCGCCCTCCGCCTTTCCCGCCGCCGTCTACCGCGATCAGGTCCTCACGCATATCTTTGCCGATGCGCAGCGATTGTTTCTGCCGTCGCTGCTGGAGATCGATCGCGCGCACCTGGTGATGCTGCGAGCGCAGGGCATCGTGTCCGCGGAGACGGCTACTGCCTGTGCGCGCGGGCTGCGCCTGCTGGATGTGGAGGCGCTGCGTACCGCGGCCTACGACGGCACGGTGGAGGACCTGTTCTTCCTGGTGGAGCGGCAGCTTGCCGACAGCGTCGGCTCAGATGACGCGGGCCGCCTGCACACGGCGCGCTCACGCAACGACATCGACCTTTCCATGTACCGCATGGTGCTGCGGGAGAACCTGCTGCGAGCCTTGTCGGCTTCGCAAGAACTGCGTGGCGTGCTGCTGCAGATTGCAGGCGAACATACCGCGACCGTGATGCCCGCGTACACCCACAACCAGCCCGCGCAGCCCACCACGTTGGCGCACTACGTGCTGGCGTACGTGGAGGTGCTGGAGCGCGACGCGGAGCGCCTGCTGAGCTGTTATGCGCGCGTCAATCGATGTCCGCTGGGCGCGTGTGCCATCACGACCACGGGTTTTCCCATCGACCGTCACCTCACCGCGGAACTCCTTGGCTTTAGCGGCCTTGTGATCAACAGCTATGGCGCTATCGCCGCGGTGGACTACGTTGCAGAGGCGTGCAGCGTGCTGGCCACGGCCATGCTCAGCCTGGGGCGCTTTGCGCAGGATATGCTGCTTTGGTCCACGGCAGAGTTCGGCTTCCTGCGGCTGTCAGACGGCTACGTGCAGATCAGCAGCATCATGCCGCAAAAGCGCAACCCGGTGCCGCTGGAGCATGTGCGGGTGCTGGCTTCGCGTGCGCTGAACGAGTCGCAATCCGTGCTGGGTGCGCTGCATAACACGCCCTTTGCCGACATGAACGACGGTGAAGATAGCCTGCAGCCGCTGGTGGCGCTGGCGTGGTCCGACGCGCAGCGCGCCCTGAGCCTGTTGGCAGGTGCGCTCAGTGAGGCAAGCTTCGACACGGCCCGTATGCGGCAGCGGGCGGGCGGCAGCTTTCTGACCGTGACTGAAGTCGCGGACACGCTGGTGCGGCGCTGTGGCATACCATTCAGCAGCGCACATGGACTGGTAGCCGCGGCCGTGAAAGCGGCAAGCGGTGACGACGCTGATGCGCTAGCTGCGGACCTGTACGCACGTACCACTGCGGCTGCTATGTGCATCACGCACGAGGAAGTGCGGCATGCACTGGATCCGGAACACTTCGTCGCGCTGCGGTCGGTGCCGGGCGGTCCGGCGCTGGCGGCCATCATGCCAGAGTTGGAGCGCGCCGCGGCGCAGCTTGCCGCGGACGGTGCCTCTGTGGCAAAACAGCAGGCACACCTGGCGGCAGCGCACGACCTCCTGCTGCAACGCTGCGCCGCTCTGGAAGCGTAGAACTCGCGAAACTTGAACCAGCACCAGCACCAACACGTCAGGGCATGACGCTCACTTGGCTCGCAGGCCATCAATACTGCTGGGAGTCTGCTTTGCGAGGACCTGATGGGGCAGGCGGTCGCCTACGTCTACACTCCTGCGTCCTTTGTGTGCACTTCCTCAGCGTCCTCTGCGTTCTGTTTGCATCGACTCGCGGCAACGGTTTAAGGGACTATGAACTCAGCCGCTTGCGTGGAGCACCGCCCGGCGCTTTCATGAATGGGTCCAGCCCGGGTGGTGTGGGGCGAAACTCCGGCCGTGCCCAGCCCAGAGCGTGCAGGATGCCGCTGAGTTCGTAGGCGCTCTGCGGGCGGCCAGCCGGATCGACGCTCAGCAGCTTGGTCAGCAGCAGCCGCAGCGGGTCTGCCTCGTGCACCGTCTCCGGCATCTGCCAGTCACCAGCGCGATGCCGTGCGTGGATCGCCTCCAGGGTGTCCGCGTGGAAGGCCGGTCGATTGCTGAGGCACTCGCACAAGACCGAGCCCAGAGAGTACAGATCGCTGCGCGTGTCCAGCGGCTGCCCCAACAGTTGCTCGGGGCTGTTGTACAGCGGCGTGCCACTGGCGTAGGGGCGGTCCTGTGGGCCGCGTGCCTGCGAAATGCCCAGGTCCAGCAGACGGTATTGCCCGTAGATGTCCAGGCGGATGTTGCCAGGCGTCAGGTCGCCGTGGACGATGTCGAGCGACTCCGCGTGGCACAGGAGGCTGCTGATCTGCGCGGCGATCTGCAACGTCTCCTCGCGCGACAGCGGACCGGCCTTGAGCAGCACACGGTCCAGGTCTGCGCCGTCGATGTACGGCATCAGCAGGTAGAACAGGTCCTCGCCCTCGCCAAAGTCGAAGACCGGCACGGCGTTGGGGTGGTTGCCGAGCTGCGCGGCATAGGCCGCTTCCATGCGAAAGCCCGCGACTACGCCAGGCTTCCCGACCAGCTCCGGGTGCAGCACCTTGGCCACAAACAGGCCGCCATGCAGGCGATGCCGCAGCAGAAAAATGGTGGCCATGCCGCCAATGGCGATGGGCTTTTGCACAAGAAAGCGATTCCCCAACACAGTCTGCAGCCGGGCTGTCAGCGCATGCGCCTCCGCCGGCGCTGCTACTGAAGGCGTCGCAGGGCTCGAGGGTGCCAGGTCAGGTGGTTGGGATGAAGCCGGGCCATGCTCCCCCTCCAACGTAGGGGCTCCGGTAGCCGGTTGGTTTATAGCTTCCGCACCCTGATTTGCAGCAGAGGGAGACGCGTTGTTCTGCGCGCTGCCCGGCCCCGGCGCGTTGGGTTCGTGCGCGCTTTGCGTTGCCACGTCAGTGCTCTGTGCTGCGAGGGCTGCGCGTGGGGCCTCGTTGAGGCTGCCCGACTCTGGCTGGTCATCGCTGCCCACCTGCTGGGTGTCAGGATCGTTGTTGCGTGTTTTTGACCAGCGCAGTCCCAACCCGATCATTGCAGCCGACGCCTCCGCCCCATGTCAGCCTGCCGGGGAGCCTCCACCTGCTGGACCCCGAGCAGTGGCATGGCGCTTGCAGCGGTACGTGGTGCAGCCAAGGCCTCGGGCTGCATCACGTGCCGCGGCTCCGTGTTCTGCAACTGGCCCGCCAGCATGGCCACCAGCTTATGCAGTGCGTGCTCCACCGTATTGCTCACGCGGTGCCGGTCCCACAGGCAAACAAACCCGGTCTCCGGGTGGATGTTGGGGTGGACCGTTGCTCGCGCAAGAAACATCTCCATGGGGACTGCGGGAAAGTGTACCGGGAAATCGATGTGCAGGTCATGTCTTGCAATCAGACATGGCAACGTAGTGCCAGCCGCCATGGAGGACGGACCGTGCAGCACCAGCGAAATCGTGCCGCCTTCCGCTGCTACGTCCAGGATGCGGCCGGGGTTGCGCGCCGCCAGCGCGTGCAGCAGCTCCACTTCACTGCGGAAACGGCGCGTGTACAGGTCGGTCACGGCAGTGCCTGTCATCCATTGGTGGCAATGGTAGAGACGCGCAGGACGTCTGCGGGCCGCACACCCTGCTCGCCGAGTGGCATGGCGAAGTCCAACGAGCGGCTGTTCCAGATGACCTCTGGTTCACCCTCACCCTTCAGCATGGAGCCGCGTTCGCGCAGGTCGAAAAGAATTTCTTCCAGCACCATGTCCAGCGTCTCGCTCTCGTCAATGTCCACATTGAACTTGATTTCGCCGTTCACAGTGTCGAAGTACATCTGGTATTTCGGCATGGCGCCCTTTCTGCATCCGTTAGCGTTGCGCGGCGACCGAAGCCACGGTCTCCCTGAGCGATGCAGGAAGGTCGGGCAGGGCTGTACCGCAGCGAGCGCATTCACCGTTGTTGTGATCCCAGCAATCGCGGCACTGCGCGCGGCGGCACTTGGGGCACAGCCGCAGGTCCACCTGGTCTGCCGCGCCCCGGCACATCTGGCAGCGGTCATGACGCGAGCGCGGACCGGCCACGCTCATCCACCAGCGCTCGTCGGTGGGCAAGAGGTGCACACGCTGCTCCAGGCACAGCTGGCAGCGGCGGTGCTCAAAGCTCCAGCAGCGCTCTTCGCACACATGCAGGCTGCAGCGCGGGCACGTAAACACCAGCGACCCGCTGGGCAGCCGGTGGTTGCACAGGCCGCACCGAGCCTGCGATCGCCGCACGGCATACAGCGTCAGCGCAGAACCGGCAGCCGCTGGAACAAACGTGAAGAGACCCGCAAAGTCTGGCCGAAACGCCAGGTACGATACCCCTGCTGTCACGCCGCACAGCAGTGCGCACACCAACGGCGGCACCCACACACCACCGAGCGGCACCTCCAGCCACAGCCACAGCCACGTGGCGCCCGCGCTAAACAGCAGTGCAAGCGGCAGCGCTACAGGGCCGCCGGCCAGCGCCGCGCCAAACTGCAGCGACAGCAGCAGCACCAGCACGCCACACAGCAGCGCGCCGCGCTCCAGTGGGCGACTCATCGAGACCTCGGTTGCATGCACATAAGACTAACCCGCAGTTGCGGTCAGGCGGTACAGATGCCGTATCGGCTGGCCAAGCTGCCGGGGTGAGCGAAGGGCGAGCGGGTCTGCCGCCCGAATGCGGCTTACCGTAGAAAGCGGCTGCAGCGCCGTCGCGTGGCAGTGGGGGCACCGCAGCGTGCGGCGTACGACGGCCACGCGTTGGAACGGCGAACAGCGCTGTCCGCAGGTGTTGCACACAGCCACCGTGCACACAGGCCAGTCCAGCAAGAGGTCCTTGCCCGGATGGAGCCGCGGCAGCGAGTCTCGCAGGGGCAGTTCCCAAGGCAGATCGCGCAATGCCGGCGCGGCTGCATCATGCCACGGGCAGCCTTCACTCCGTGCGAGTTCCACTGTTTCTGCCGAGCATTGCGGGTCTGCGGCGTACAGCTTGATGGCACAGGAGATCTCACCCCAGGCTGTGCCGCGCGCCACATCGCGGATGACTGCAGCCATGGTGTCTGCCACCAGGTCGAGCGAGCTGCGTGTGCCGGTCATGGCGGGTGCGTCCTCTGGCACGCGACAGCCCAGTGTAGCGCTGGCGGCCAAGCCCAGCACAGTGGCCCGGCGCTCCTCGCCCATGCCGCACAGGTAGCAGGCCGCTGCGGGGTGCGGTGAGAAGCGAGTCACCCGGCCTTCGGCGATGCTGCCACCCGCAACTGCACCATCCAACACCGGTTTGCCCAGCGAGCGGGCGACAAAGGCCAGTTCCGCCCGTGAAAGTGCACTGTCAGTGCAGCAGCATACGAGGTCGCAGGCACGCAGACGCTGCCAGCCCACCGCCGCCACCTCGCAGGGCAGCGCACGCCACGGCAGCCGGTACATCGCCCAGGCGTGGGCCGCCAGCAGCGCGGCTTTGTATGGGTACTCCGCGATCTGCTCCCTGTGCGCGAGAAGTGCCTCTTGCAGAAACGGGCTCAGTGGTAGGTTGCGCGGCTCAATCCTGTCCGGATCGATCAGCAGCAACGATGGCATGCCCACTGCCGCAAGCCGCTGCAGCAGGGCCGAACCAAGTGCTCCGGTGCCCACCACGGCCAGATGCAACCCCGACCCGCTCTGTGTCATGTGCCTGCACCGAAGTTCCATGCCATCGCAGCGACATGGCGTGCATTCAGCAGAACACTGTACTCTGTTGCAACCGGGACAACCTCTGCCATTTGGGTGCCCTCTATCTGCAGGCTGAACGACGACAGGCGATTTTAACAACGGCGTTGCCGCGGTGCACAGCACTGCTGCATACGCACAGGGATCAGGCAGCAAACGCATGAGTCTTTACCGCGGGCTCTATTTCGCGACGTTGACGGGCATGGCAG